>NZ_CP137549.1:9176237-9477487 GCF_033335955.1 Streptomyces sp. N50 | reverse complement strand
GCCGCCCACTACCTCCCCGCCTACGCCGGGAACCTCGACATCATGACCTCGGCCGCGCTGCGCACCGCGGAACGCATGGCCGGCCGCGCCGGCAAGGAGGCAGCCAAGTGACCCCGTCCCTCTACGTCCAGGACGTCACACTCCGGGACGGCATGCACGCCGTACGCCACCGCTACACCGTCGGCCAGGCCCGCGCGATCGCCGCAGCCCTGGACGCTGCCGGAGTGGCGGCCATCGAGATCGCCCACGGCGACGGACTGTCGGGCTCCAGCATCAACTACGGCGTCGGCGCCCACACCGACTGGGAGTGGATCGAGGCCGTCACCGGCGCCGTACAACAGGCCGTCCCCACAACGCTGTTGCTGCCCGGCATCGGAACGGTCCACGACCTCAAGCAGGCCCACGCGCTGGGCATCCGCTCGGTGCGGGTCGCCACGCACTGCACCGAGGCCGACATCTCCGCCCAACACATCAACGCGGCGCGGGAGTTGGGCATGGACGTCGCCGGGTTCCTGATGATGTCCCACATGGCCGAGCCCGCCGAACTCGCCCGCCAGGCCAAGCTGATGGAGTCCTACGGCGCGCACTGCGTCTATGTCACCGACTCCGGGGGCCGGTTGACGATGGACGGGGTCCGCGACCGCTTCCGCGCGTACCGCGAAGTCCTCGCCCCGGAGACCGAGTTGGGCATCCACGCGCACCACAACCTCGCGCTCGGCGTGGCCAACACGGTCGTCGCGGTGGAGGGCGGGGCCGTACGTGTCGACGCCTCCCTCGCGGGCCAGGGCGCGGGTGCGGGCAACTGTCCGCTGGAGGCGTTCGTCGCGGTCGCCGACCTGATGGGCTGGAAGCACGGCTGCGACCTGTTCCCCCTCATGGACGCGGCCGACGATCTCGTACGGCCGCTGCAGGACCGCGAGGTACGGGTGGACCGCGAGACGCTCAGCCTCGGCTACGCGGGCGTGTACTCCAGCTTCCTGCGCCACGCCGAGACCGCGGCCGCCCGCTACGGCCTCGACACGCGCAGCATCCTGGTCGAGGCTGGGCGGCGGGCGATGGTCGGCGGCCAGGAGGACATGATCACCGACATAGCGCTGGACCTCGTGGCGCGGGCCGAAAGCTGATCCGCGTCAGGGGCTGATGTCCATGCGCTGCGTGCCGATGACCGACAGCAGCCGCAGGGCGCTCTCGGACGGTGAGCCGGGGACGGTCGTGTAGATCACGACCCGCTGGTCCCGGTCGCTGATGTCGAGCACGTCGCAGTTGACGGTGACCGGGCCGACCATCGGGTGCTGGAAGGTCTTGCGGAAGGTGGGCGCGGCGGCCACGTCGTGGGAGTTCCACAGTTCACCGAACTCCTTGCTCCCGGCGAGGTGTTCGGCCACCAGCTCGGTCAGTTCCGGGTCGTTGGGGTAGCGGGCGGCGGTGGCCCGCAGGTCGTGGGCGGCCCGGCGGGCGAACTCGTCGGCGTCCGACACTCCGTACAGCCGTCGCCCCTCCGGACGCGGCCCGAGGAAGACCCGGCGCACCAGATTGCGGTCGCGCCGGGGAAGCGCCGAGAAGTCCTCCATGAGGGCGGCCGCGAGATCGTTCCAGGCGATCACCTCGTACGTCGCGGACAATACGAACGCCGCGGCCTGCGGCAGCCGGTGCACCAGGTCGAGGATGCTCTGCCGCACCTCGCGCGAGGGTCCGGGCGGCGGGCCCGGCGGCACGCCCGCCAGGTGGTGGAGGTGGTCGCGCTCGGCGTCCGTCAGCCGCAGGGCGCGGGCCAGTCCGGCCAGCACCTCGCGCGACGGATGCGGGCCTCGGGCCTGTTCCAGCCGGGTGTAGTACTCGGTCGAGATGAACGCCAGCTGCGCGGCCTCCTCGCGGCGCAGCCCCGGGGTACGGCGGCGCGGTCCCGCGGGCAGCCCCACCTCGGCGGGGGTGATCCGCTCACGCCTGCTGCGCAGGAAGTCACCAAGTTCTCGTCGATCCACTCCTCCAGTGTGTACGCACGCCGACGGGTCCAGCCAGGTACTGCCGGTGCCTGGATCAGCCCAGCGGACCGGCGCAGGCTCGCTGCCATGACCAACACACCCACTTCCCCCTCCCTCGGCCTGCTCTCCGGCAAGGTCGCCTTCGTCACCGGCGCCGGGCGCGGCATCGGTGCGGCGGCGGCACGGCTGTTCGCCCGAGAAGGCGCTCAGGTACTCCTCGCGGCCCGGACGGAGGCTCAGCTGAAGGCAGTCACCGAGGACATCCGCGCGGCCGGCGGAACCGCGGACTACGTAGTGTGCGACCTGGCCGACGCGACCAGCGTGCGCGCGGCCGTGGCCCGGACCGTGGACCTGTACGGCCGCCTCGACGTGGCCTTCAACAACGGCGCGACGATCCAACGCCCGGGCCCGATGGACGAGTTGCCGGAGAGCGACTTCGACCACGTCTACGACGTCAACCTCAAGGGCGTCTGGCTGGCGATGGTCGCCCAGGTCGCCGCGATCCGGGCCACCGCCAAAACCGGCGCCATCGTCAACAACTCCTCCGTCGGCAGCCTGATGGGCAACCCCGAACTGCCCGCCTACGGCGCGATGAAGCGCGCGGTCAACAGCCTCACCGAGTCGGCCGCCGTCACCTACGGCCCGGAGGGCATCCGGGTCAACGCCATCGCCCCCGGCAACACCCTCACCGAGATGATCCAGGCCTGGGAGGCGGAGTCCCCCGGGCTCCAGGAACGGCTCACGTCACACACCCCGCTGCGCCGCGCCGCCGACCCGGACGAGATCGCCCAGGCCGCGGCCTGGCTGCTCAGCGACCGCGCGTCCTTCGTGACCGGCACGGTCCTGCGGGTCGACGGCGGCGCGCGGGCCTGAGAGTCCGCCTCCGCTAGACAGCAGGCTCCCGGCGGTTGTGGCGGCGGATGATCAGCCACGTTATCCAGCCGACGCCGATGATGAACCCGAAGCTGATGATCCGGTAGAGCACGACCGTGGCGATCGCCGTGCTGGTCGCAACGCCGCCCGTGACGAGCCCGAGGATCAGCGCGCTGTCGATGAGGCCGAGGCCGCCCGGGATGATCGTGAGGGTCCCGGCGGCCATGCCCGCGCAGAAGGCGAGCAGGAGTTGGGCGCTGCTGATCTGCGTGTCGCTGATGGCGTGGAAGCAGAGCCACAGACAGCCCGCGTCCAGCAGCCAGTTGAGTACGGCGAAGACGGCGGCGGCGACCGCGTGCCAGGGTTCGAGCCGGGCCGTACGGAGCTGCTCGACGAAACCGCGGATGCGGTCCAGGCCCTGGGTCTCCGGAAGGTGCCGCAGCCGGTTGACCCGGGCCAGCGCGGCGCGGGTGGCCGGCTCGACCTTCTCGGGGTGGCGGGTGATGCGCCGGATACCGACGGTGAGCAGCAGCACGGCCAGGCCGAGGGTGACGAGGCTGTGCCACTGCAGGCTGCCGTCGGAGGCGATCGCGGAGATCGCGGTGACGACGGCCAGGGCCGCCGCGGAGAGCAGGCCGGACAGCGCGATGCACCAGGAGGCGACGGCCGGGGTGGCTCCGAAGCGGCGCATCTGCTGGTAGTTGAAGTGGGTCGAGAAGGCCGGACCGCCAGGCAGGGTGACGCTCAGCGAATGGGCGGCGTAGGCGAGGGCGACGTGCTTTTGGATCGGCACGATCACCCCGGCCGAGCGCAGCAGCCGGCGTTGCATGCGCGCGTAGCAGCCCATCGCGGCCACTTCGGCGACGAGCGCGACGGCGAACCAGTTCAGCCGGGGTGCGCGCAGCTGTGACAGAGCGGAGGCCAACGACGGCCAGCCCAGCACCAGTTCGGTGGTGAACAGGGCGAGCAGGACCGTGATCACCACCGGGCGCAGCCAGCGTCGGGTGCGATGCGGGGCCGCGTCGGCCGGTTCGGTGGCGGTGGTGTCCGGAGCGTGCACAGGCAGGACCGTCGATTTCGTGAAGTGAGCTTCAGCCGTCGGCGATGCCGGCACCGCTCAATGCGGGGACGGCGTCCTCCGAGCGAACGAGGGAGCGGGCGCCGAGGCGGAACTGCGCCAGTTTATCCACGATGGTCCGGCCGACCGGCGTGTGCCCCCAGATGCTGATGCCCTGATGGGTGCCGGGCTCCCAGGTCGCCTCGTCCACGACGACGGGATTCCAGCCGACCTCCCACTCGAAACCCGAGGGGGTGCGGGCGTAGTACGACAGCTCCCTGTCGTTGGTGTGCTGCCCGACGGACAACGCCATGTCGAAGCCGAGTTCGCACACGCGCTGATAGCTCCGCGCCAGGTCGTCGAGCCCGGCCGCCTGGATGTTGAGGTGCTGGACCCGGGTGCGGACGGGGTCGATGGGCAGCCCGCGCACGGCGGCGATCGCGACGGAGTGGTGCCGCTCGTTGACCCGCAGGAAGCGGATCCTGAGCTTGACGCCGCTGATGGTCTCCTCGATGCAGTCCGTCAGCCGGGCGTCGAAGACCGTGTTGAAGTACCCCCGCACCTGGGTGGGCTTGGTGGACGTGATCGCGACATGACCCATTCCGGAGTCACCGGTCACGAACCCGGAGGCCAGCATGCGCAACGGCTCGGCGGACCGCACCGGAGTGGTGTAGATCTCCTGCACGATGCCCTTGGGCCCGGGAAACCGCACGAACCGCTCGACTCCGCGCAACGCCGCCTCCTCGGCGCTCCCCGCGACGACCGGGACGCCGTGGGCCCGCACCCGGGCCTCGATCCGCTCGAAAGCGTCATGGTCGTCGACATGCCACCCGGTCGCTACGACGTCCTCGGCCGGCCCGCGCCGCACCAGGAACCGGCACTCCTGCTCGTCGAGACGGAACCGCATCAGCCCGGTGTCGAGGTCGTCATGGTGCATCCCGATGGCGTCGGTACCGAAGCGGCGCCAGTCGGCGAAGCGCTGGGTCTCGATCACGATGTGGCCGAGGTGGACCGAGCCGAAGACGGAGGCGGAGTCGGGTGCGCCGGATGGGCTCATCGCCGGCCCGCCAGGAAGTCGGCGCACACCCGGTTGAACAGCTCGGCACGCTCCCACTGCACCCAGTGCCCGGTGTTGGCCACCTGATAGAGGTCGCAGTCGGGCATCCTGTCGGCCAACAGGGCGCCCCCGGAAGGCCTGTTGACCTTGTCCGCCGCACCCCACAGCACCAGCGTCGGCACAGGCAGCCGCGACAGCCGCCGATCCCGGGTGAAGTCCATCTTCCAGAGCGTGCGCAGGGCATCCCGCCCGGACGGCCGCCGCAACGGCGGGGCGGCGACCACCTCGGGATCGATGCTGGCCGCGTAGCGCGCGTCGATGAGGGCGTCCGGCACCTCGGCCGCGTTGAAGACGAGGTAGGTGCGGATGAACCTCTCCAGCTTCAGCCGCGAAGGCCCGTCCCCGGAGTAGTAGTCGAGCAGGCTGTTGAGCCCGGGGGTGGGCAGGGCACGGGTGGTGCCGATACCGCCGGGCCCCATCAGCACCATGCGGTCGACCCGCTCCGGGGTGTCCAGGGCCAGCCGGAGCGCGCAGGCACCGCCATAGGAGTTGCCGACCAAATGGGCCTTGTCCAGACCGAGTTGGTCCATCACCCCACGAATGCCGTCGGCCAGGTACCCGAACGGGTCGGCGCGGTCGATGCCCTTGGTGCTGCGACCGTAGCCGGGCAGGTCGGGCACGATGATCCGGTACTCCTTGGCCAACTCCTCAATGTTGCGGGAGTAGTTGGAGACACCGGAGGCGCCGGGTCCGCCGCCGTGCAGCAGCAGTACGGACGGCCCCTCCCCCAGCTCCGAGACGAAGATCTTCTTGCCGGCGATATCGAGCAGTGACTCCTGCGTCGAGGGAAGGGGAGGCGATGCGGTGCGCTTGGTCATGCTGGATTCCTCACTGCGTGGTCGAGGCGGTCGTGCACCGCACCGGGGTGAATCCTGCTGGTGGCGGCGGGAGTTGGGCCCCGGTGCGGGCGGCGGCGTAGACGTACGCGTCCGGGCGCAGGGCGAGCGTGGCCGCCCGGTGCCTGGTCAGCCACGGCAGCAGCACGCCGTCGCTGTCGACGAGGGTGCCCTCGGCGGGACGGGATCCGGCGGGCGTGACGGTCAGCGAGGGAACGCCCGGGCGAACCCAGGCGGGTTGGGGCGTGGGCGCTCCGGCGTGCAGGAGCAGCCAGCGGCCGCCGAGTACGTCGTCCAGGCGGACGCGCTCCCCGTCCGGTCCGGTCACCCAGGGCTGCGGAAGCTGATGCCCCGATGCCTTGGTGCGCGGGCGGGCCTGGAGTCCGTCGGCGTAGTGGGCGACGGGTATCCAGTTGGAGTCCTGAAGCCACTTGCCGAAGCCCCGTATCCGGTTGAGCGGGCGCAGGACCGCGTCGCGCAACCGGGCTGCCGCGGGCCGCCGTTCGGTGATGATCCGGCCGACGAAGACCGCCCGCCGGGTCACCTCCTTGACGTGCGGCTTGCGTTCGGCCTCGTAGGAGTCGAGGGCCGTGTCGGGCAGTTCGCCGCGCAGTACGGCGGCCAGTTTCCAGCAAAGGTTGGCCGCGTCGCGTACGCCTGCGGCCATGCCCTGGCCGATCCATGGGGGCATCGCGTGGGCGGCGTCACCGGCGAGGAAGACGCGGCCCACGCGGAAGCGGGCGGCGAAGCGCACATGGTGGCTGTAGACGGTGGCCCGCAGGACCTTGACGTTGTCCCGGCCGATCCCGTAGCGGGACACCAGGTCGTACACCGCGTCGTCGGTGGTCAGCCGGCGTTCGTCGTCGCCCGGGAGGATCGGGAACTCCCAGCGGTGATGGCCCAGCGGTGTCGGGCAGTCCACGGCGGGCCGGGCCGGATCGCAGCGGAAGCGCAGCCGGTCGTGGTCCGGCCACGGCTTGAGCATCTCGGTGTCGATGACGACCCAGCGGTCCTCGTACGTCCGTCCCTCGTAGCCCACGTTGAGCTGCGCGCGGGTGAGGCTGGAACCGCCGTCGGCGGCGATGACGTAGGAGGCGCGCAGGCGTCGTACGGAGTCGTCGGCGGTGGCGAGCACCGTCAACTCCACACTGTCCGTCCCCTGTTGGACCCGCAGGCACTCGTGGCGGAGCAGGATATCCACGTTCGGGTAGCGGTCGACGCCGTCGCGCAGGACGCGTTCCAGGGCGGGCTGGTAGATGAACATCTGCGGTGGGTGGCCGTGGCCGCGCGGGGTCGGGTGCGCGGTGAGGAAGGGACGGCCGCGGGCGTCCACGAAGTCGACGGGGCGTTCGGGGAGCATGTCGAGCTTGAGCCGTTCCGCCAGGCCGACGCGCTGCCAGATACGGACGACCTCCTCGTCGGTGGAGATGGCCCGGGCCCGGGTGAAGATCTCGGCGTCGCGCTCCAGCACGACGACCCGCAGGCCCAGCGCACCCAGGAGGTTCGCGGCGGTGACTCCCGTGGGGCCGTAGCCGATCACCGCCACGTCGTAGACGCCGTCCCCGGCGCGGGCTCGAACTCCGTTCATCGGGCGGCCATTTCGTCGCCTCTGCCGTACCGGTTCTTGAAGAGTTCCTTCGCGCTCCCGGAGTTGATCGCGTCGAGCCGGCCGGGCTCGTAGCCGTCGTAGCCGTCGAGGAGGGAGTCGAGGAGAGTGCCGCTCTCCTCGGGGGCGAAGGGGAAGTCGCTGCCGTAGAGGATGTGTCCGGGTGCGGCGAAGGCCAGCAAGGAGGGCAGGGCGGCAGGGGTGGAGGACAGCGCGGTGTCGAAGTAGAAGCGCTGGAGGTCGGTGAGGATGCCGAGGGGGGTGGTGCCGGGGTTGAACTGGGCGCCGGCGGTGAACCGCCAGGCGGCGTACGGCAGGAAGCCGCCCGCGTGGGAGAGGATCACCTTCATCCGGGTGTGCCGGCTCATCACGCCGTTGAGCGTCATGTGCACCGCGGTGCGGGTGGTGTCGAAGGGGAAGTCCAGCAGGGGACTGGGCATGCCCTCGAGCATGGGTATCGGCGGTGCGGTGGGGTGGACGAAGACCACGGCGGCACGGGCGTCCAACTCGGCCCAGAGCGGCTCGAATTCCTTGTCGCCGAGGTAGCGGCCGTGGACGTTGGACATCAACACCACGCCGTCCGCGCGCAGTTCGTCCAGTGCGTACGCCGTCTCGGCGAGCGCGCCGTCCACGTCGGGCAGGGGCACGCTGGCGAAGAAACCGAAGCGGTCGGGGTGGTCCTTGGCCAGTTCCGCGCTGTATTCGTTGACGGTTCGGGTGATCGCGCGGGACTCCGTGTCGTCGCCGAAGTGGGTGCCCGGTGAGCTGATCGAGAGGATGCCGGTGGCTATGGACCGGCGGTCCATCATCGCGAGCGCGCTCTCCGCGTCCCACGCCGGCGTGGGCCAGCCGCCGGCCGTCAGATCGTGACGGTCCATCAACTTCCGGTAGGCGGGCGGGAGAAGGTGCTGGTGGACGTCGATGCGGAACGGGGTGGACATGTTCTCTCGCTTCCTCGTCTTCGGGCGGGCCTGCCGACGGGCGGTGAGCGTCGAGGCGTTCAGACGGAGTCGGCGTGTTCCTGCTCGCGACCGGTCTCCGTCGCCGTCTCCGTCTCCTTCGACTCGGGCGCGTTGGTGGCTCGGCGGCCCGGCAGTACCGCGAGGACGATCAGCGTGCCGGCGGCCATGATGATCCCGCCGACGAGGCTGGTCTGGGCGACACCGTGGGCGAAGGCCTCGTGCACGGCGTCGACCAGGGCCTGTGCCTGCTGCGGTCCGGCGGAGGGCGTCTTCGCGATCTGCTGGGCGACCGCCAGGCCGCCGCCGACCGAGTCCTTGGCGGTGTCCAGCGCGGCGGCGGGGAGGTGGCCGCCGACCAGGTCGGTCAGCTTGTCCTTGTAGGTGGTGCCCAGCAGCGAGCCGAGGATGGCGATACCGAGGGAGCCGCCCAGTTCCAGCGCGGTGTCGTTGGCGCCGCCGCCGACCCCGAGCTCGTTCTCCGGGAAGGAGCCCATGATCGTGTCCGTGGCCGGGGAGACGCTCAGCCCGATCGCGAAGCCGAGCAGCATCATCGTGGGCAGGAAGTCGCCGTAGGTGGAGGCCTTGTCGACCTGGGTGAGCAGGAGGACGCCGACGGTGCCGAGCACCATGCCGGTCACGACCATCGGCTTCATGCCCAGCTTGGGAGTCAGCCGCCCGGTGACCACGGCGCCGAGGAACACGGCACCGGCCAGCGGCAGCAGTCGTACGCCCGTCTCCAACGCGTCGTAGCCGAGGACGAATTGGAGGAACTGCGTGGCGTAGTAGATCGCGCCGAACGTGCCGAAGAAGAAGAACAGCACCGCCGTCATCGAGCCGCTGAAGGACCGCTGTGCGAACTTCCGGACGTCGAGCATGGGGTGCGGGTGGCGCAACTCCCAGGCCACGAAGGCGGGCAGACCGACGGCGGCGACGACGGCCGCGGTGATCGGACCCGCGCCCCAGCCGAAGTGCGGGCCCTCGATGATCGCGTAGACCAGGCTGCCGACCGAGACGATCGAGAGCAGACCGCCCACATAGTCGATGCGGCCCATCCCCTCCGCCTTGGACGGCGGGACGAGGACGAGGGCGCCGACGACCGCGGCGAGGGCGATGGGCACGTTGATCAGGAACGTCGAACCCCAGGCGTGGTCCTCCAGCAGCCAGCCCGCGACCAGCGGGCCGACGGCGATGGCCAGGCCCGAGGTGGCGGTCCAGGCCGTGATGGCCCGCGCCCGCTCGCGCTTCGGGAAGATCGCGACCAGCAGGGAGAGCGTGGCCGGCATGACCACCGCCGCGCCCACACCCATGACCGCGCGGGCCGCGATGACCAGCCCGGTCTCGTGGACCAGGCTGCCCATCACCGATCCCCCGGCGAAGATCACCAGGCCGGTGAGGAGCGCGCCACGACGGCTGTACTTGTCGCCGATCGCGCCCAGCACGAGCATCAGCGCGGCGTACGGGACGGTGTAGCCGTCGATGACCCACTGCAGATCACTGCTGCTCAGGCCCAGGTCCGTGGTCATGTCGGGGGCGGCCACGATCAGCGAGGTGTTCGCCATGACGACGATCAGCAGGCTCAGACAGAGCACGATCAGGGCGGGCCGGCGCCGTGTGTACGGCCCGGTCATCTTGTCGACGGGGGTGGTGACGAAGAGCGGCATCGCGGACTCCAGGACGGCATTAATTGCTCACTGATGTGCAGGCTATTTTATTGCTCAGCGATGTGCAACTATGCCGAGACGAACCAGCCCCGCCAGGAGGTGCCAAAGTGACCGGCCGCAGCAGCGCCAAGGCGCGCGCCACCCGCGCCCGCATCCTGGAAGCGGCCCGGCGGGAACTGGGCCGCGACCCCGACAGCAGCCTCGGGGACATCGCGGAGGCGGCCGGCGTCGCGCGGCGCACCCTCTACGAGCACTTCGCCGGTCGGGCCGCGCTCGTCCAGGGCCTGGCGGCGGACGCCGGGGAGGCGGTACGGCGTGCGAGTGCCGTCGCCCGGGCGCCGACGCCGGACGCCGTGACCGCCCTGGCCCGCGTCGTCCTCACGCTCTGGCCGGTCGGCGACCGCTACCGCATGCTCATCGCCCTCGCCCACCGCGACCTCGGCCCAGACCGGGTCGGCGCGCTGCTCGGCCCGGCCCGTGACGCGGTCACCGGGATCCTCGCCCGCGGTCAGCGGCAGGGCGTCTTCCACGCCACCGTCCCGCCGGGCCCGCTCGGCAGAGCCCTTGAGGCACATGTGCTGGCGCTGCTGGACAGCGTCAACTCCGGCCTCTGGACCGACGACGGCACAGCCGCCACCACCTCGGCCCTGATCGCCATGGGCGTCGGACCCGACCTCGCGGCCACCACGATTCACCGCCTGCGACCGTCCCCTTGAATCCCGTCACATCCCGCGCCGAAGGAGACCCATGCACCCGTACGACTACGCCGACACCACGTTCGCCGCGTACGAGCCCGGTGACGCACGCCCGCCCCGGAGGAACGGCCGACCGGTCGTCATCGCCGTCGGCGCGCTGCTGGCACTGGTCCTCGTCCCCGTTGCCGTCGACCGCTTCGCGACGGCGCGGGTGGAGTCCCGTACGGCCGAGGCGTTCCAGGAGGGCATGCACACCCCCTCAGCGCCGGAGGTCCACGTGCGGGGCTTCCCCGTGCTGACGCAGCTGGCCGCAGGCACCCTGCGGCACGTGGACATCACCGCGCACGACATACCGGCGAGCGACAGCGCCGGCCCGCTGCCGGTGAGCGAACTCTCCCTGCGCCTCTCGGAGTTGAGGAAGTCCGACGACGACACGGAGGCGCTGGCCCGCTCGGCGGAGGCGACCGCCCTGTTGTCCTACGCGGACGTGTCCGACGCCCTGGGGCTGGAGATCTCCCGGGGCACCCGTCCCGACCAGGTCCGCGCGAGCATCCTGCTGCCCACCGGCGACGACATCACCGTGGCGACGACCGTCTCGGTGCTGTCCGGCAACCGCATCGTCTTCAAGGACTTCCAGGTCACGGGCGGTCTGCTCCCCGAGGTGGGGCGCGTCGCGCTCAGCAGGGTCTTCGAGCGGCCCATCCAGCTGCGCAACATCCCTCAGGGCCTGCACCTGCGGTCCGTCACCACGACGGAGAGCGGGCTGACCGCCCGGCTGTCGGGCGAGTCGGTCACCTTCAGGTCCGACGGCGGCTCCCGTACCGATTCAGTGGCGGGCGACCCGTCGTACGGGAACGCCTGAAGTTCAGCCGTCCGCGACGGCGCCGTCCCCCGGCGCGAGTTCGTCCACCACGGCCCGCGCCTGCTTCTCCGGCACACCGGCCGCGATGAGCGAGGCGACCGCCACATGGGTCCCGTCGTCCTCCAGCTCCCCGGAGTTGACCTCTTCGAGCAGCGCGATCGCCATGGCTTCGAGTCCGGCGCTCAGCACGACGGCCGGCAGCTGGGTGTGGAAGACGCCGTCGCGCTGGCCGCGGTCCAGGATGGCGGTGGCCGCGCCGCGGGCCGGTGACAGGATCTCGGTGACGCGCTCGACGCCCAGGTCGCGCCGGGCCAGCGCCAGAAGGAGCCGGTAGCGGTCGCCCACGGTCCACATCGACAGCACGAAGCGCGCGTACGACCGCTCGGCCGGTTCCGCCCCCGCACCGGACGGCGCCGGTTCGGTGGGCAGCGCCGCCCGCAGGGCCTCCGACGCCTCCTCGGCCAGCGCCTCCAGCAGTGCCTCCCGGCCGGGGAAATGACCGAACAGCGTGCGCCGTACGACGCCGGAGGCGCGCGCGAGTTCTTCCAGGGTGATGTCGGGGTTCCGGCCGAGTTCCCGGCGGGCCGTGGCCAGGATGCGCTCCCGGTTGGAGCGCGCGTTGCTTCGCTGGGGGACTCGGGCCGGGGGCTTGGTCACGGACAACCTCGGTGAAGTGCGGGAGCTACGGAGCGGGGCGAGCGGTGCGTCCAGTCTGGCACGCACCCTCGGCCCCTTGGCGGCCCGGCACCACAGGCACCCGCCTCCAGCTGCCCTTTCCGCCCGCTGTCCGTCGATCAGGAGTAGGCGCGAAGATAGCGGTCGAGCCGGGACCGGGCTCTGTCCACGCTCAGCCCGAGCGCCTTCCCGAGCGCCTCGCCCGGCACATCGTCGGCCTGCGCCCCGTACGCCGCCTCCTTGCCGACCCGGGCGGCCAGGCGCTCCAGGATGGCCACCGCCTTCAGCGCGGCGACCGGCGCCGCGCCCGAGAGCGCGTCGAGGCGTTCCTCCAACTGCTCGATCAGCTCGGAGAGTTCCTCCGGCAACGGGACCGTCCGGCGCTCGACCGCGTGGATGTGTTCCCACCACTCGTCGTACGCGCCGGAGGTGTCCAGGTCGTCGAGGTCGTGGTCCTCGACCTGGTCCCAGTCGATGGGATGGCCGTCCCCGCGCCAGCCGCACGCGCAGGAGGCCCGCCAGCCGGCCGCCTTGGGCCGGCCCAGCCAGCCGTTGTAGGCCCACCACTCACACGTCTCGAACATGGAACTGCCGCTGCCCACATCGATATACACGGACTTCGGCTCACTGCCGTCGGCGAGGACCGCCCCCACGATGCCCTCGTGGGACTCCCCGAACTCCTCACTCCGCCACGCCACAACTCCCCCTTCCGGCAACCCCGCGACGGCCGGGCGGACACCTGAGGTGCCGGCCCGGCCACAGTACGAGAGTGCCGCAGAACGGACATCCGGGGAGGGTGAAATCACCCAACAGCCCGGGTTGTTGGGCTGGATCGCCCGTCAGGCGACCGCAGGGTCGAGCAGCCCCGCGCGCAGGCGGCGGAGCATCCGGCTGATGAGCCGGGACACGTGCATCTGGGAGACGCCGAGTTCCTCGCCGATCTCGGCCTGGGTGCGCTCCTCGACGTAGCGCATGTGGATGATCTTCCGCTCGCGCTCGTCGAGTTCGGCGATGAGGGGGGCCAGGGAGCTGAGGTCGTCGACCAGTTCGAGACCCGGGTCCTCCGAGCCGATGACATCGGCCAGCACGGTCTCACCCTCGGCGCCCGCGTCGGAGCTGAGCGCGGCGTCGAGCGAGGAGGAGGTGTAGCCGTTGGACGCCTTGCGGGCCTCGATGACCTCTTCCTCGGTCAGGCACATCAGCTCGGACAGCTCACGCGTGGTCGGCGTACGGCCGAGGCGGGACCGCAGTTCCTCGGTCGCCTTGGCCAGCTCGACGCGGGCCTCCTGCAGTCGGCGCGGCACGTGGACGGCCCAACTGGTGTCGCGGAAGAAGCGCTTGATCTCGCCGACGATGTAGGGGACGGCGAACGAGGTGAACTCCACCTGGCGGGTGAGCTCGAACCGGTCGATCGCCTTGATGAGTCCGATCGTGCCGACCTGGACGATGTCCTCCATCTCGTTGTTGCTGCGGCTGCGGAAGCGCGCGGCCGCGTAGCGCACGAGGGAGAGGTTCATCTCGATCAGGGTGTTGCGCACGTACTGGTGCTCGTGGGTGCCCTCCTCCAGCGAGGCCAGCCGGTCGAAGAACTGGCGCGACAGCTCACGCGCGTCCTTCGGGCTCACCTTCGACGGCTCCGCGATCAGCGGAAGAGCCTCCCCGATCACCGGGAGTGCCTCTCCGGCCGTCGTCCGCCGTCCCGCCGTGGCCGGTGCCTCCGCTGCCGTCACGGCTGCCATAACGCCCACCCCATTCGTCCGAAGAAACTGTCGACAAGAGCCCCCTGCCCCGGTTCTCGCGGCTCATTCCCCCTCATCCGGCCAAATCCGGGGCGCGCGCCTCGTTTTCCGCGACCGAAGTGCCCCCGGCCTACGCGTTCTTGGCGCCGACGCCCGCGTAGACCCAGTACTCGGAGGGGTTTTCGGGGATCTCGTCCGCCGGGTCCGGGCGCCACAGGGGGACATAGGTCAGGCCGGGCGTGACGAGGTCGAAGCCGTCGAACAGGCCGAGGATCTCGTCGTAGGAGCGGGCGGTGACGGGTGAAGTCGCCCTGGAGCTGTACAACTTGCCCACGGCGGCGGCCGTGTCCGGGCGGTCCTCGTTCGTCGCGTGGCTCATCGCCAGCCAGCTGCCGTCGGGCAGTTCGTCACGGAAGGCGGCGACGATGCCGGCCGGGTCCTCCGCGGGTGTGACGAAGTGCAGGATCGTGATCATCAGGACGGCGACAGGCTGCTCGAAGTCGATCAACTTCCGTACCTGCGGGGAGGACAGGACGTCGGCCGGCCTGCGGATGTCGCCGTCGACGATGTCCGCGTCCGGGTTGTCGGCGAGGAGAGAGGTGCTGTGGGCGACGGCCACCGGGTCGTTGTCCACGTAGACCACGCGGGCTCCGGGGCTCGCGGCCTGTGCGACCTCGTGGACGTTGCCCTGGGTGGGGATGCCCGAGCCGAGGTCGATGAACTGCCGTACGCCGGAGGCGACGAGGAAGCGCACGGCCCGGCCGAGGAAGTCGCGGTTGGCGCGGGCCAGGGTGCGCACCTGGGGGTCGATCGCGGTGAAGGCCGCCAGCGCCTCGCGGTCTATGGCGAAATTGTGTTCACCGCCCAGCATCGCGTCGTACATTCGGGCGACACTCGCCTTGCGAGGATCGATCCCCTGCGGCAGACCTGCGCTGTCCTGCACCACAACTCCCTTTCGCCCCAGGTTCCTTGACGCGTCATCATATAGTTGCCGAGGACAACACGGCAGACCGCTTGCCCCCACGCCACGCGGCCGGTCCCCACCCGGAAAGGCACGACCCTGCGGAACCAACCGCGCAGTCACCACGGTGACGCACCCGCTGCCGGGCCCCCACGCCGCAGGCAGGCCTTCGCCCCGCCGCGGACGTGATCGGCTCGGAGCTCGACCTGCGGCTGACCGGCAGCCATGTCGTGCACGCGCTGACGCCCGGGTTCTGCGACGCGGCGTCGGTGTACCTGCTGGAACGGTGGGTGTTGGAGGAGAACGCGTATCCCGCCGTGGATCCGCCGCAGATAGAGGCGCGCCGGCTGGCGGTGCGGGTGGGCACGGAGGCGCCCGAGAGCTGGGACGGGGTGCTGCCGGTCGGCGAGGTGGTCGTCTTCCCGCGCGAGACCCCGTACGCACGCGCCCTCGCCAGCGGCCACTCGCAGGTCCTCGACGGAGTGGACAAGCACACCTCCGAGCGGCTGCTGGCCTCCGCGGGCGGCGACGCGCGGCGCATAGACGACCTGCTGGAGACGGCGTCCTTCCTCGTCGTCCCGCTCCAACTGCGGGGCGCCACCGTCGGGTTCGTCGCGTGCACGCGCGGCCCGGACCGGGACCCGTTCCTGCCCGGCGAGGCCGTGGCCGTCGAGTCACTGGCGGCGCGGGCGAGCGTCGCCCTGGACAACGCGCGCCGCTACGAACGCGAGCGCCGCACCGCGCTGGCCATCCGCAACAGCCTGCTCCCCGACCCGGCCCAGGCGTTCCACGGCTGCCGCATCGCGCACGGCTATCTCCCGGCCGGCCAGGGCAACCTCATCGGCGGTGACTGGTTCGACGTGCTGCCCCGCCCCGGCGGCCGGGTCGGCCTGGTCGTCGGCGACGCGATGGGCCACGGCCCCGAGTCCGCAGTGGCGATGATCCAGTTGCGTACGGCCGTGCGCACGCTGGCCCGGCTCGACATGGAACCGGCCGAACTCATGCGCAGGCTGGACGAGTTGGCCTACGACACCCCGGGCGCGTCCTTCGCGACCTGTATCTACGCCGAGTGGGACGCCCGGGCGCACTCCTGCACGCTGGTCGGCGCGGGCCACCCGCCGCCGCTGCTGCGCGGCCCGCACGGACCGGCGATACCGGTCACGCTGGCCAGCGCGGGGCTGCCGCTGGGGCTCGGCACGGGCAACTACGAGGCCACGGTGCTGACCATCGACGAACCGGCCCTCCTGCTGTTGTACAGCGACGGGTTGGTCGAGTCGCGGCACGCCGACATCGACCAGGAGATCGCCGGTCTCGCCCAAGCCCTGGACACGGCCGCCGCCGAGCCCACGCCGGACGGCGGACCGGAGACGTTCCCCTCGCTGTGCGAACGGCTGCTGCGCGCCCCGTCCGCGACGCCCGGGGCGGACGACCGCACCCTGCTGCTGGCCGAGTTGACGCCCGCGACCACCTGAACAGGCCGCGGGCGTCCTCGCCCCCTCCGCGTGTCCGGCGTCAGTAGCCGGTGGACAGTGTGGCCCACACGGCCTTTCCGCCGGTGAGCGCCGACCGGTCGACCCCCCAAGTGTCCGCGATGGCCTGCACGATGAACAGTCCGCGCCCGCTCTCGTCGTCGACGCACGGCTCGCGGCGGGAGAGATCACTGCCCGTGTAGTCGTGGTCGTGGACCTCGACGCGCAGACTACGGTCGGTGACGAGACCGACACCGCACAGGAGTCTCGCGCTGGGTGTGTGGCACACCCCGTTGGTGGCCAGCTCCGAGATGAGCAGGACCGCGTCGTCGCGCACGCCCTCGGGCAGCCGCCACTTGGCGAGTTGCGCGCCCATGGCGTGCCGGGCGGTCCGGACGCCGGAGCGGTGCGCGGGAAGTTCCAGCCAGTGCGCCAGGTCCGGGCTGACGACGTCTAAGAGCTGCGGGGAGGGAGTCGTGTGGGGGGACACGGTGGTTCGCCTTCCATCGGGGGCGGGCGCAGGCGGGAGACGCACGGCATCAGCAACAGGCCTGCCGTGGATGGGGTGTTCCAGCCTGAGGCCGAGGTCGCTCACACAAGTAACTATGCCCATAGCTCAGTTCAAGCTGCAACCGACTCCCTGATAATTTCAGAACGTCGGTTTCTGTCTGGCGACATCACCAAGTCGCTGTCAGACTAATGCCGGTGACAGTCCCTCAGGAGGTTGGGCGTGAGCGAAGGTCGGTCGAGCACCGGCGCGGGTGCACCCACGGTTCTGCGCATGATCCTCGGTCGGCGGCTGCAGGAGCGGCGACAGGACGCGGGCGTGTCCCTGGAGAACGCCGCCAAGGCCCTGCGGGTGACCTCCCTGACGATCCGCCGTCTGGAGAAGGCCGAGGTCGGCCTCAAACCGCTCTATGTCGAGAAGCTCCTGGAGACCTACGGCGCCGACCGCCAGGAGATCGAGGAGTTCGTCGCGCTCGCGGACCGCGCCAACGAGCCCGGCTGGTGGCACGCCTACCGCGATGTGCTGCCGGGCTGGTTCACCGCCTATGTGAGCCTGGAGACCGGCGCCAAGACCCTCCGTACCTATGAGCCGCACTACGTCACGGGACTCCTGCAGACGTACGACTACGCGCGAGGCGTGCTGAGCGGCGGCTTCCCGAACGACAACGACGAAGACCTTGAACGGCGGGTGCAGTTACGTCTGCGCCGCCAGAGTCTGCTGGAGAGGCCGGACTCGCCCACGCTGTGGGCGGTGCTGGAAGAAGCCGTGCTCCACCGGGTGGTGGGCACTCCCGCGGTCATGCGGGACCAGATAGACCGGCTCCTCGAGGTCTCGGAACTGGACCACGTCAGTGTCGACATCGTCCCGTTCTCGGCGGGTGCCCACGTCGGGGCGTGCGCACCCTTCACCTATTTCCGGTTCCAGGAACCGGAGCTGCCCGACGTCGTCTACAGCGAGATCCTCTCCGCCTCCATGTATCTGGACCAACGGTCCGATGTCGTGGCCCATCTGGAGGCGCACAACAGGATGTCGCTGCTGACCTCGTCCGCGGACAGCAAGGCGCTCTTGAACCGCATGCGCAAGGAGTACTCATGACCACCACGGACGACAAGGTCTACAACGGGATGCCCGCGTCGAACCTCGGCGAGCAGGGCTGGGAATGCCCCTGGAGCGGTCCCAACGGAGGTCAGTGCGTGGAGACCAAGCAACTGGCCGACGGGCGCGTCGCGTTGCGCCAGTCGACCGATCCCGCCGGACCCGCTCTGATCTACACGCCCCAGGAGATGGCCGCGTTCGTCGACGGGGTCAAGCGGGGCCTGGCCGACCATCTGATGGCAGGCTGAACCAGACCACGGGCGTGGGGAATTGGAGCCGGCCCGGCTGCGACCTGCCCGAGACGCCGACGTACACCACTTGAGAGGGAGAGCATGACCAACGCCCACGCCGCGCGGGACATCGACACCAGCAGGCCGCACTCCGCCCGCATGTACGACTACTACCTGGGCGGCAAGGACCACTTCGAGGTCGACAGGCAGGCGGCCGAATCCGTCTCGAAGATCTTCACCGGCGTCTTCGTCGCCGGCCGGGAGAACCGCGGGTTCATGCACCGGGCCACCCGCGTGCTCGCCCGGGAGCACGGCATCCGCCAGTGGCTCGACATCGGCACGGGCATCCCCACCGAGCCGAACCTGCACCAGGTCGCCCAGTCCGTGGTGCCCGAGGCCCGGGTGGTCTACGCCGACAACGACCCGCTGGTCCTGAAGTACGCCGAGCGCCTGATGCGCAGCACCCAGCAGGGGCGCACCGCGTACGTCCAGGCGGACGTGAACGACCCCGACACGCTCCTCAACTCGCCCGAAGTGGCCGAGATACTCGACTTCGGCCAGCCGGTCGCGCTGTCGCTGAACGCGCTGCTGCACTTCGTCACCGACGAGCAGGACCCGTACGGGATCGTGGACCGGCTGCTGTCGGTCCTGCCCTCGGGCAGCGCGCTGGCCATCAGCCACGTCACCGCGGACTTCGACCCCGAGCCCTGGGCGAAGGTCACGGCGATCTACGAGGAGGGCGGGACACCGGTGCAGGTCCGTACGCGGGACGAGGTCGCGCGTTTCTTCACCGGGCTCGACCTGCTCGACCCGGGCATCGCTGTGGCGTACCGCTGGCGCCCCGACCCGCTGACCGAGGAGTGGTCCGAGGACCAGGCGCCCACGGACGCCAAGGTCAGCCTGTGGACCGGGGTGGCCATCAAGCCGTAGGCCCGCTGCGGGGCGCGGGCGACGTTACGTGCGGGAAACCTTGACGACGGCGGTGCCGGATGCCACGATTCCGGCGCCGCCATGTTTGCGTAAACATCTCAACGGACCGGCTCGGCCGACAGATCCGGCCGACGACTCCGACCCAGCATGTTTACGCAAACACCGCGTCGCGGCCGGTGGAGGAAGGGGGACAGGAGGCTCCCGGCGAGCAGGGCCCACCGTGCCCGTACTCCCCCGACACCACTGAACTCACCGGGACTCGGGACGACGAGCCGACGTCATCCGTCCCGCCCGGTATCCGTTCCGACGGCCGCTCAGCCGCGCGCAGGCCTCGCCATGCGCGGAGTCGCCATTCCTGAAAGGGCAAGTCGATGCGCACCAACCCCGCCAGAACCCGTCTGCGGGCCACCTTCGTGGCCGTCGCGATCACCGCGGCCATGGGCACCACGCTGGCCGGCAGCCCCGCCTCCGCCGCGCCGAGCACGAACACGTCCCAGTTCAAGGGCGTCAACTGGGCCGACCCGCGCGACAATTACGCCGACGACCCGGTCGTCCTGTCCGGCCTGTCGCTCACCGACAGCTACGCCCAGACGTACGCCAAGGCGACCCGGGTGATCGCGGCCTTCCGCGCCAACCTCGGCGCCAACACGGTGCGGCTGCCCATCAACCCGTACACGGTGAACGGCAGTTACTGGAAGTCGTACCGCGGAGTGATCGACGCGGCGACGGCGCAGGGGTTCAAGGTCATCGTCTCGTACTGGGAGGGGACGGGCGCCAACAAGGACGGCTTCATCGACGACCCGGCGACGTACTGGCCCATGTGGGACACCGTGGTCAAGGCCTACAAGCACAACGAGCGGGTCTACTTCGAGCCGATGAACGAGCCGCACGGCTACACCGACGCCGAGTGGGCCGACCTCGCCGCCAAGTGGCTGGACACCTACCGCACGGTGCCGCGCAACCGCGTCTTCGTCAGCGGCGCCGGCTACAACGACCACGTCACCACGGTCTGCGCCGACCCGCGCCTCAAGGGCACGTATCTCTCCCTGCACCACTACGGGTTCTGGAAGGACTACGCGACCTACGACCAGTGGGTCAGCGACCTCAAGGAACGCCTCGGCACCTGCGCGAACCGCACGGTGGCCGACGAGTTCGGCGCCCCGATGACCACGGGCCTGAACTACAACGTGCCGACGCCCGCCGACAATTCGGTGAACTTCATCCAGGCCGACACCGACACGTTCCGCAAGCTCGGCATGGGCTCGGTGTACTGGCCCGTCCTGCGCACCGACGACACGTACTCGATCCAGAAGCTCATCGGCGACGCGGCCCGCCCCTGGCTGGTCACCACGAACCAGTCCGGCGCCGACCGGCTGGCGTGGGCGTGGGGCCGCGGCAAGCCCGTGAAGTCCTGAACCACCGCTCCGATCCGATGCCCTGATCCGTGCCTCCCCCCGCAACGGGGCACGGATCAGGGCGCGTTGGGCATGGGCCGCGGCGACCGTCAGGCATCTCCCGCCCTGGCGCCGGAGACCTGCCGCATTTCCGAGATCCTGCCGTCGGTGATGGAGAAGACCGCGATCACACGGAATTCCTGCCGCCCGGTGTCTCCGTCGTCGCCCGCGGCACCTTCGCGATGCCGCCCGCGGATCAGGATGTCGTACTCGATGACGACTTCGTCCCCCGCCTCCAGGTACGTGTAGTACGGCTCCCGGATCTCCACGTCTTCATATTGCTGGGGATAGATCCCGAAGTGCTTCCGGAGCTCCTCGATACCGGCCGCCCGGACGTGACCGCAGGTGATGATGCGCGCGTCAGCCGCCCAGAACCGGTGAATGTCGTCGAGGGTGCCGGCATTTCCGGCGTCACTCAGACCGGATATCCACGTGAACATGCCGTGGAAGAAATCCCGATGGCGCACAGTCGCGTTCATTGCCCGGAATGATCCTTTCGCACCCAAAATAACCTTGGTCGCCGACCAAGACCATACCGCGCCACTTGGTCACCGCACAAGGGATCCGTTCGGAGTTGACATCTTGGTCACTGACCAAGTTCACTTGTCGTGTTGGTCAGCGAACAAGAGCATGCACTCCAGGAGGACGATCATGGCGAAGACGTGGTTCATCACCGGAGCCTCGAAGGGATTCGGCCGGGAATGGGCGGAAGCCGCGCTCGAACGGGGCGACCGGGTCGCCGCGACCAGCCGTTCCGCGGCCGCCTTCGACGACCTGGTCGAGAAGTACGGCGACGCGGTCCTGCCGCTGCGCGTCGACGTCGCCGACCGCGCGGCCGCGTTCGAAGCCGTGCAGCACGCGGTCGACACGTTCGGCGAGCTCGACGTCGTCGTCAACAACGCGGGCTACGGCCTCTTCGGCATGGTCGAGGAAGCGACCGAGCAGCAGGCCCGGGACCAGATCGAGATCAACGTGTTCGGCGCGCTCTGGGTCACCCAGGCGGTGCTCCCCCACCTCCGCGCCCGCGGCTCCGGCCACATCATCCAGGTGTCGTCCGTCGCCGGCGTCACCTCACTGCCCGGACTCGGCCTCTACCACGCCTCCAAGTTCGCCCTGGAAGGCTTCACCGCGAGCCTCGCCGCCGAGGTGAAGGACTTCGGCATCAAGGTCACCCTGGTCGAACCGGCCGGATACGCCACCGAATGGGCGGGACCCTCCGCGGTGCAGACCGAACACCTTCCGGCCTACGACGACTTCCGCGCGGCCATGAGCGGAATCTCCTCCCGGCGAGGCGACCCGAGCGCGACGCGGGCGGCGATTCTCACCGTGGTCGACGCGGAACAGCCGCCCCTGCGGATCTTCTTCGGTCAAGGCCCGCTGGAGAGGATCACCAAGGAGTACCAGGCACGGCTCGACGAGTGGCGGAACTGGGACGAGGTCTCCAAGAACGCGTTCGGCTCCTGAGGCGCGACGGCACATCGTCGATCGGAGTGCGGCGAGCGCTACGGCACCCCGACGCACCGTCAACTCGCGTTGCGCGGCCGCGGTTTGGTCGTCGGGGCCGACTGGAGGATCTGCTCGATTCCGAAGTCGAAGCGTTCGCTGTAGTCGAACGAGACGTAGTCCTCCAGCACCGAGTGGAGGCCCGGGAAATGCCGCTCGTCCACCGTTTCCCGGAGGCGGTCGTGGAAAGCGGCCGGTGTCGCCTGCTCCTCCTGGACGAGCCCGAGCGTGAAATAGAAAAGGCTCCACGACGTCCACGCGGCCGACTTGCGGGTGGGGCAGCCTTCGAAGAGGACCGTCACCACCCGCTCGGAAAAGGCCAACGTGTTCGGTTCGACGGGAAAGGTACCGGCGACCAGCAGGGCGCCGTCCCGGTGTTCGAGCATCGCCTGCCGCAACCGCCCGAGCAGTTCGGCCACTTGCTCGCGCCAGTCTCCGGGCAGGTTCTCCAGGTCGACCTCGCCCAGGATGGATTCCGCCATCAGGCCGAGCAGCCGGTCCTTGGTCCGGATGTGCCACATCACCGTGTTCATGCGGACGTTGAGCTCGGCCGCCACCGCGCGGGCGGAGAGTCTGGCGATGCCGTCCCGTTGCAGGACGACGAACGCGGCCTCGACGACACGGTCGAGTGTGATGCCGACCTTGGTCGGGGCAGCGCCTGGCGTCTTGGTCACCGATCGATGCTACCCGGGCCGGCGCGACCGCTCACAAGGTCGCGACCACCTCGATCTCGACCAGATAGCCCTCGGCGAAGAGAGTCTCCACGCCCACGCAGGTACTCGCGGGCGGCGTCTGTCCCGCTCCCCGGGAGCCGGCGATGAGCCCGATCAACTGCTCCGCGTTGTCGGTGTCGTACCCGACGAGATGGATCGTCTCCTTGATGATTTTGCCGCGGCTCGAACCGCCGGCGGCCAGGACCGCGTCGATGTTCTCGTAGGCCTTGGTGAATTGAGCCGCCAGATCGCCTCGACCGACGAGTTCCCCCTTGGTGTCCCACGCGACCTGCCCGGACGTGTAGATCAGTCCGAGCTCAGGAATGGCGAGGCCGTGGGATATCACGCCGGTGAGAGGCGGGAGTTCAGCAGGATTCAGCGCAATGGGTGACGACATCGTGAGCCTTCCCTATCTTCCCGGAATGACCGACGTGCACCCTGCGCGTTCACGCACTCCTCAGCGCGAGTCCGCCGAGTTGCGACGTGACGAGGCCGGAATGGGGTGCCGCATCGGAACAGTTGCCGCTGTCGACGCGATCAGGACGGTCGCGACGGCATCGTCCTTGTTGGTGAGGCGATGCTCCTTCGACGAATCGAAGTGCACCGAATCCCCGGTGTCGAGCTCAAGCGAAACTCCCGAAATATCGAGAGTGATCGCCCCTGCCAGCACGTGCAGCCATTCCTCGCCGACGTGCCGGGCGGTCTTGGTGTTCTTGCCGGCCGTCAATTCGAGCCGGATGACGGACATGGTTTCCCGCGGCCCGCTCAGTACGGTGTAACGGCCGTCCTGCCCGTCGCGCGTCATCGCCGCGTCGGCACGCACCAGATGGAAGTCGTCCTGATCGGGTTCCTGGACCAACTCACTGATGGATACGCCGTAGACGCGGGCGATCTGCAGCAGGGCACCGATGGACGGCTTGCGCACACCCTTCTCCAGGCGCGAGAGATGCGCCGAGGAAATGCCGGTCTGTTCGGCCAGTGTCGTCAGGGTGATGCCCCGCTCGCCCCGCATGTCCTTGAGGCGTTGGGCAACCCAGAGATCAGTGTCCTCGATCGGCATTCCCGCACACTAACATGCCCCTGAGGCAATAGACCGGGCCTGCCAGGTACATCCGACAGCCTCCGCCTACACGAGGTTGAGCAGTTCCCGCTCGAGAATGCGCGGGCTCGTCAGCAGCCCGACATGGGTGACATCGCGCAGTGCCACGACCCGGAATCCCCGTTTCTCCGCCGACACGGCGATATCGGTGAAGAGGGCCTGATCGGCGCAGTAGATGTAGGTGACCGCCTTGCCCGCCAGAGCGTCTTCGCTGCCGGGACCGAGCGGTTCCTCGTGGGTGAGGCGCGGCATCGGCGTCATCCCGCTCGACAGCCATGCCGCCGCCTCGTCGTCCGCCCCGAGCAACCCGGGGTCGAGCGCCGCCACCTCCCACTCGGCGGGCCCCGGCGACTCGGAGAACGCCTTCTCCAGCCACGGCAGCATCGTGAACGCCGACTCGCCGGTCACGGGGGCGAAGGCGTCCGCGTACACCACCTGCCCGACCCGGTCCGGGGCGAGCGCGGCCGCGCCCGTGATCACCATCCCGCCGTAGCTGTGCCCGACGAGGATCGCGTCCAACACCCCCTCGGATTCCAGGAGTTCGGCGATTTCCCGGGCGTGGACACCCAGGCCGACGTCCGGCGCGGAGAGCCCGCTCCGCTCGGCGAGGCCGGTCAGCGTGGGCGTGAGAACCGTGTGCCCGGCGCTCTCCAACAGCGGGCGCAACCGGTCCCAACACCAGCCGCCACCCCACGAACCGTGCACGAGTACGAACGTAGCCATAGCCCGCTCCTCCTGAGATCCCAGAGCCCCTCGGTCTTCCCTCAGAGTCACGGTCCAGCCCCACCCACGTCAACCTCATGGGCAAATTAAGTTGCCTCACAGGCCGGAGCGGTGAGGCGGCACGGCAACCGTCACAGCATCGCGAGCCCCGGCTCATGCAGGATCCGCGCGGTATTGGCCAGCAGCTCGGAGCCCTGCCGGCCGTCCATGAGCCGATGGTCGAAGGAGAGCGCGAGCTGAGTGACCCAGCGCGGCTCGACGCGTTCGCCTCCGTCGTCGCCCTGGACGACCCAGGGCATACGGCGGACGGCTCCGACGGCGAGGATGGCGGCCTCCCCCGGGTTGAGGATCGGCGTTCCGGTGTCCACGCCGAACACCCCCACATTGGTCAGCGTGACGGTGCCGCCGGTCATGTCCTGAGGGGAAGTGCGGCCTGCGCGGGCGGTCGCGGTGAGGTCCGCCAGCGCCTGGGCCAGGTCCAGCAACGGCATCCGGTCCGCGCCCTTGATGTTCGGCACGACGAGACCACGGTCCGTCGCCGCCGCCACCCCGAGATTGACGTAGCGCTTCAGGACGATCTCCTGCGCCGCCTCGTCCCAACTGCTGTTCGCCTCAGGGGTCTTGGCCAGCGCGATCAGGAAGGCCCGGGCGAAGAACAGCAGCGGAGTGACCCGCACATCGCGGAACTCCCTGCGCCCGGCGACGAGTTCACGAAGCCGCATGGTGGCGGTGACGTCGACGGTGATGAACTCGGTGACATGCGGTGCGGTGAAGGCGGAGGCGACCATGGCGGCGGCCGTGTGTTTGCGAACTCCCCTGATCGGTATTCGTGTTTCGGAACCCCGAGTGGTCTCGGGAGCCGGAGCCGGCAGCGTCTTTGGGACCGCGCGCCGGACGTCTTCGCGGGTGATGGTGTTCCCGGGTCCGGTGGGAGCGACGGTAGCCAGGTCGACCCCGAGATCCTTGGCGAGCTTACGGACCGGCGGTTTGGCCGCCGGCCGAACCGCGGCAGGGTCCGGGGCGTTGACCTCGACGCGGTCCGCACGTTGCGGCTGTGCGTGCGCGGGACGCCTCCTGCGCCGACCCGCGCCGGCGCCCTGCGGACCGTAACCGACCAGCAGTGCGGCCTGTTCCGCTTCCGGCTGCTGCGGCACAGCCCCGCCGTCCCGTTCTCCCGGTGCGCCGGTGTCGATCGTGATGAGCGGCCTGCCGACCGGAAGCAGGTCCCCCACCTCCGCGTGGAGGGCGCTGACCACGCCCGCGTAGGGCGAGGGAAGTTCGACGGCGGCCTTGGCCGTCTCCACCTCGACGATGATCTGGTTGACCTCGACGACGTCGCCGGGCCGTACCGACCAGGCGAGGATCTCCGCCTCCGTCAGACCCTCGCCGACGTCGGGGAGCAAGAACTGCTGCGGGCTCGTCACGACGGCGCCCCTCCTAGTAACTCAGGCTGCGGTCAAGGGCGTTGAGGATCCGGTCGACACCGGGCAGCCAGTCGGACTCCAACCGGCTGGGCGGGTAGGGGGTGTCGTATCCCGTGACCCGTACGACGGGTGCTTCGAGGAAGTGGAACTCCTCGTCCTGCAGCCGCGCGGCGACCTCCGCCCCGAACCCGTGCGAGAAGGCGGCCTCATGGGCGACGACGGCTCGCCCCGTGCGGTGCACGGACGCGCGGACGGTCGTGACGTCCCACGGAGACAGACTGCGCAGATCCACGACCTCCACACTGCGGCCCTCCTCCGCCGCGATGTCGGCCGCCTCCAGGGCGACCGGCACGGTCGGGCCGTAAGCGATCAGCGTCACGTCCGTCCCCTCGCGGCGGATGACGGCCTGCTCCAGCGGGAGGGCCGACGCCGGGGTGACCTCTCCCTTGGTCCAGTAGTGCCGCTTGGGTTCGAGGAACACCACGGGGTCGTCCTCGGCGACCGCCTGCTGGATCATGTGGAACGCGTCGTTCGGGGTGGCGCAGGTGACCACCTTCAGCCCCGCCGTGTGGGCGAAGTACGTCTCCGGTGACTCCGAGTGGTGCTCGATCGAGCCGATGCCGCCGCCGTAGGGGATGCGGATCACGACGGGCAGGGAGATGCGGCCCGCCGAGCGGTGCCGGAGCTTGGCGAGTTGGGTGATGATCTGGTTCGCCGCCGGGTAGACGAAGCCGTCGAACTGGATCTCGCAGACGGGCCGGTAGCCGCGCATCGCGAGGCCGATCGCCGCTCCGACGATGCCTGCCTCGCCCAGCGGGGTGTCGACCACTCGCAGGTCGCCGAACTCCTTGCGCAGTCCGTCCGTCACACGGAACACACCGCCGAGCCGGCCGATGTCCTCGCCCATGAGCAGGACTTGGGGATCGTCGGTCAGGGCTTGGCGCAGGCCGTCGTTGAGGGCTTTCACCATGGAGATGCTCATGTCTGCTCTCCGTCCTGCGCGCCGGTGGAGACGAACTCCCTGTGCTCGCGCAGCTGTTGGCGCAGATCGGCGGGCATCCGCGCGTAGGTGTGCTCGAAGGGCGAGGACGCGTCGGGGTCGGCCAACTCACGGCAGCCTGCGCGCAGTTGCTCGGCCAGGTCCCGCTCGCGCTGGTCGAGGTCGGTGAAGTACTCGTCGGTTACGGCACCCACCGACTGGAGATGAGCACGCAGCCGCTCCAACGGGTCCCGGGCCGTCCAGTCCTCGGTCTCCTCGGCGGCACGGTAACGCGTCGCGTCGTCGGCCGTCGTATGGGCGTTGACGCGGTAGGTGACGGCCTCGATCAGCGTCGGGCCACCGCCGGTTCGCGCCCGGTCCAGGGCCTGTCGTGTCGCGGCGAGGCAGGCCAGGACGTCGTTGCCGTCGACGCGGATGCCCGGGAAGCCGTACCCGGCGGCTCGTCGGGCCGCGGGGATCCGGCTCTGCACGCTGTAGGGGCGGAGATGGCCCACTGGTTGTTCTGGCAGAAGAAGACCACCGGCAGGTTCTGGGCGGCGGCCCAGACGAACGCCTCGTTCGTCTCGCCCTCGCTCAGCGCGCCGTCGCCGAGGAAGGCCAGCACGGCCGTGTCGCGCTCGGGATCGCCCGAACCGATGCTGCCGTCCCGGTACAGGCCCATCGCGTAGCCCACCGCGTGCAGGGTCTGCGCGCCGATGACCAGCGTGTACAGGTTGAAGTGGTGTGCGTAGGGGTCCCAACCGCCCAGTGTGGTACCCCGGAAGAGCCCGAGCAGCGACACCGGGTCGAGGCCGCGGCACCAGGCCACGCCGTGTTCACGATAGGTGGGGAAGACCATGTCCCGGTCGTTCAGCGCGTACGCCGCTCCGACCTGTGCCGCCTCCTGGCCACGAAGTGACGGCCACAGTCCCAACTCCCCTTGTCGTTGAAGAGCGATGGCCTCCGTGTCCAGACGGCGGACGAGTGCCATGTCTCGGTAGAGGGCGGGGAGGTCGACGGTCGCCAGGTCGAGCGGCAGCCGGGGGTCAGTACCCAAGCTCCCTGCGGGATCGAGGAGTTGGATGGGTGGATCCGCCAATGACGTTTCCGTCAGCGGGTCTTGTACGGCGTGTGCCATGCGGGTTCTCTTTCCGGGCGACGCTCTCGGCATGGAGAGCGGGTCAACGGGCCTTGTCGGTGCGGGGGTTCAGCGCGGAGCCATGCGCAGGGCGCCGTCGAGGCGGATGACCTCGCCGTTGAGCATCGGGTTGTCGAGGATGTGGGTGACCAGTCCGGCGTATTCGTCCGGTGAGCCGAGGCGGGACGGATGCGGTACGGCGGCGCCCAGTTGGGTCCGCGCCTTCTCCGGCAGGCCCGAGAGCAGCGGGGTGTCGAACAGCCCCGGCGCCACCGTGACGACGCGGATGGCCGAGTCGGCGAGGTCCCGGGCCGCGGACAGGGTCAGGGAGACGACCCCGCCCTTGCTCGCCGCGTACGCGGCCTGGCCGATCTGGCCGTCGTAGGCGGCGATCGACGCGGTGCAGACGATGACGCCCCGATCCCCGTTGTCCGGGGCGTTGTCGGCCATGACGGCGGCTGCGGCGGAGAGCACGTGGAAGGTGCCGAGCAGATTGATCTCGATCACGCGCCGGAAGTCCTCGGCGGGCAGCACTCCCCGCTTGCTGAGGATGCGGCCGGGCGTCGCGACTCCGGCGCAGTTGACCGCCGCGCGCACCGGCCCATGGCTCGCCGCGTGGTCGAAGGCCTGCCGGACCTGGCCCGGATCGGTCACGTCCGCCGCGACGAAATGCGCGCGCTCCCCCAACGCGGCGGCCGCGGCCTTCCCTTGGCTGTCCGGGAGGTCCAACAGCACGACGGTACGGCCCTGTCGGTGCAGCCGGTGTGCGGTCGCCCGCCCCAGCCCCGAGCCGCCTCCCGCTATGACGGCAACAGCATCGCGCGATGTCATGGTGCCCGCCTTCCTTCAAGTCGTCGGAACGTTCAAGTCGTAGAAGCCGTAGGACAGTTCAGGAGTCGGCGAGACGGCGGCTGATGACCATGCGCTGGATCTGGTTGGTGCCCTCGAAGATCTGCGTGATCTTCGCCTCGCGCATATAGCGCTCCACGGGGTGCTCGCGGACGTATCCGGCACCGCCGAGGACCTGCACGGCGTCGGTCGTCACGGCCATGGCGGTGTCCGTCGCGATGAGTTTGGCGATGCTGGCCTGGCGGCTGAACTCCTGGCCGCAGTCCTTGCGTCGGGCGGCGACCAGGTAGGTGGCGCGGGCCGCTTCGGTGCGCGCGGCCATGTCGGCGAGCAGGAAACCGACGCCCTGGTGCTCGATGATGAGACGGCCGAATGTCCGGCGCTCACGGGCGTAGTCGACCGCGTGATTCAGCGCCGCCTGCGCGATCCCGACCGCGACCGCGGCGATGCCGAGCCGACCGGCGTCGAGTGCGGACAGCGCGATCTTCAGGCCCTGGCCCGGCTCGCCGATCAGCCGGTCGCCGGGGATGCGCACATCGTCGAAGTGCATCAGCGCGGTGGTCGAACTGCGCAGCCCCATCTTCCGCTCCGGAGCACCCGCGCTCAGACCGGGCGACCGGGCGTCCACGTGGAAGCAGGAGATGCCGTCGCGCGGGTCCGGGCACGTGCGCAGAAACGCGGTGTAGAAGTCGGCTTCGCCGCCATGGGTGACCCAGGCCTTGGTGCCCCGGGCGGCCCACGCCTCGCCGTCACGTGCCGCGCCGGCCCGGATGGCACTGGGGTCGGAACCCGCGTGCTCCTCCGACAGGCAGTAGGCGCCGAGCGCCGCACCGCTCAACTGCCAGGGCAGCAGCGCCTCCCGCTGTGCCGCGGAACCGAAGACCGAGACGGGGTGGCACGACAGCGTGTGGACACTGACCCCGACGGCGACGGCGGCCCAGCGGGCGGCCAGCTCTTCGAGTACTTGCAGGTAGACGGCGTAGGGCTGGCCCCCTCCCCCGACGTCCTCGCCGAACGGAAGGGTCAGCAGCCCCGCCTCGCCCAGGACGCCGAACACCTCACGCGGGAAGCGGCCCTCCTCCTCGAACTCCGCTGCGCGCGGGGCGAGTTCCTTGTCCGCGATGTCGACCGTCAGCTCCAGTAGCTCCCGGGCCTCGCCGGAGAGCAGTTCGCGCTCAACCTTCACCGCTGGGTCCCTTCCTCACGCCCTCGAACGGCGGTCGCCGACCAGTTGCAGGCGTTGTCAGTGGACCGGCGGGACACAGGCGGTGGCAATTAAGTTGCGGGTATCTTGCATGTGATGCAAAAAAGCAGAGCCGGAGCAGGCTTGCCCGCACAAAACGTGCACCAGCAGGAGGACCACATGACCGACACGGCACTCATCGACAGCGTCGACCGCGCGATTCTGGAGCTGCTGGTCGAGGACGGCCGCCGGACGATGACGGAGATCGCGGAGCGGGTCAGCCTCTCCCCGTCGGCGGTCAAACGCCGGGTCGACCGGCTGGAGCGGGTCGGAGTCATCGCCGGCTACACGGTCACCCTCGACCACGGCAAGCTCGGCTCCAGCTTCGAGGCGTTCGTCGAGCTGCGGTTCGCCGGCGACGTCAAGGTCGAGGCGATCACGATGGCCGCCACCAGCGTCCCGGAGGCCCTGGAGGTCTTCACCGTCGCGGGCGACCCCGACGCCCTGGTCCGCGTCCGGGTGACCAACGTGCAGCACCTGAGAGACGTCATCGACCGGCTCCGGCGCACGGGTGCCGTGATCGGCACGAAGACGCTGATGGTGCTGGGCGCCTGGCGGAGGGGTGACTGACGGCCGGATCGCCACTACCCATGAGGCAACATTTCTTGCCTGCCAGGTTGACATAGAACGGGAGATGGTTGCAGCCTGAAAGAAATTCGCCGCGCACCGGAAAGGACGTACCGATGTCCATCACCACCGGCAGCAACGACATCGACTTCGAGAACACCGAGGAACTGGACATTCCCCGCCTGGCCGAGAGCCGCGAGACCATCGAGGCCGAACGAGCCCACCGCAAGCGGCAGTTGGCGGCGGCGTTCCGGATCTTCGCCCGCTACGGCTTCGACGAGGGCATCGCCGGACACATCACCGCGCGGGACCCGGAGTTCCCCGACAGGTTCTGGGTCAACCCGTACGCGGTGCACTTCTCCAGGATCCGCGTCAGCGACCTGCTCCTCATCGACGAGGAGGGCCGGGTCGTCGAGGGCGAACGCCGGACCAACAAGGCGGCCTTCTGGATCCACTCCTCCATCCACCAGGCCCGCCCGGACGTCGTGGCGGTCGCGCACGCCCACACCATCCACGGCAGGGCCTTCGCCTCACTGGACAAGCTCCTGGACCCGATCGTGCAGGAGTCCTGCGCCTTCTACGACGACCACGTGCTGTTCGACGAGTACAAGGGCCTGGTGCTGGAGCGGACCGAGGGCGAGCGGATCGCCGTCCGCCTCGGCGACCGGCGGGCCGCCATCCTCCGCCACCACGGCCTGCTGACGGTCGGACGCTCCGTCGAAGAGGCCGCGTGGTGGTTCATCACCATGGACCGCGCCTGCCAGATGCAACTCCTCGCCGACGCCGCGGGCAAGCCGCGCGTGATGACCGAGGAGGAAGTCACCCTGGCCCACCGGCAGTTCAGCAACGCCAACATGGCCCGCCACAACTTCAACCTCCTGGCCGACCTCCTGGTGGAGGAAGAACCCGACGTCCTGGGCTGAGCCCCGCCGCGCGGACAACCACGCGTCGACGGCTACACATCGGGCGCGTAGTGCTTGCCGTCACCCCGGCGTTCCACCGGCGGCAGATTCCGCCGCGGCGTCTCGACCGGTCCTACGACGAGACCGCGCGCCCGGCGCCAACCGGCCCTGGCCCGTGGGTGGTAGCGCCGCTCGAACGGCACCAGGTGCCAGCCGAGCGCGACGGCACGGCCCACCAGCCACAGCGCGACCGCGCTCCGACGGGACCAGCGGTAGCCCAGCTTGGCGCGCACCGCAGGCGGATACATCCCGACCGTGAGCCACACGAAGGGCTGGGTCAACGGGCCCCGTATCACCCGCCACACCACCTCCGGCAGCCACTTCAGAAAAGGCGGCTTGCCTATGCGGCGGATGTCCAGCACGGCGCGCGCCGCCCAGTTGTCCTCCAGGGTGTCGGCGCACATCCGCTCGAAGTAAGCGGTGAATCCTGCCCAGTTGGCCGGAGCGGGCCGGTCACTGACCCCGTAGAGCCGGTACCACTGAAGGCTCTCGGCGTAGAACTCCTCCTTCTGTTCCTCCGTCAGCGGCCGGCCGAAGTACTGGCACACCAGCACCGGGACCATGATGAAGGTCGCGTGCGCCCAGAAGAAGGTGTCCGGGTCGAGGGCGTGATAGCGCCGCCCCTGGCTGTCGACTCCCTTGATGCCGACGTGATAGTCGCGGACCTCGCGGGCGGTACGGGCCGCGTCCGGGCCGTCGTAGATCACTCCGGCAATGGGGTAGAGCGAGCGGAGGAGCCGTTCCCAGCGCTCCTCGAAGAACTGTGAGTGTTCCTCGACTCCGGCGCCGAGGGCGGGATGCATGTTCTGCATCGACCCGGCCCACAGGCCGATCAACATGCCGCGCCAGTCGCTGAAGTACCGCCAGACCAGAGACGACGGCCCGAGCGGCTCGGGGGTCGACGGGTCGCCGGGTGTGGTCACGGGCCGCTCCTGAATGCCGAGTTGAGGTTCTTACAGGGCCCACCAGCAGTACAGCCGCCGGTTCTCCGCCGCGGCTCTCCGGGCCAGGCCGGACAACCGATGGAGCAGTTCCGACGTCTTGGTGGGCGTGAATCCCAGTTCTTCGACAGCCGCGAACGGCACTGCCGCCAGGTCCAGTCGCTCATCGGACGCCGTGGCCAGGGCGTCCCGGAGGGTGTCGGAGACGCTGATGACGAAGGCCGCTTCGGCCTCGGGGTCCGAGAGCAGTTGCCCGGAGCGGGGGCGGGCACGCGCCTCGTCGTAGGTGCAGTCGGTGAGGATGCCTTCGAGCCGCGCCAGCACGACCACCGGGTCCACGCCCTTGAGCGGCAGCACGTCGAACACCGACGCGTCGGGCCCGCCCGGTCCGTCGAGGACACCGACGGCAGCCTCGTCACTCGCGGCCGAGAAGTACTCGCACATCACCATGCCGTAAAGCGTGCCCTATGCGGCCGTCCGACGGCGACTGCCGTACGGTGACCGCTCACGGCGGGGGAACGAAAGGGTGGGAATGGGAATTTACGGGGGCGAGCCGGTGCGAACACTGCCGGACATCCTGCGGGACCACGCGACTCGGATCGGCGCGAAGACCGCGTACCGGGACGACCGACGTGCCGTCACCTACGGGGAGTTGGAGCAGAGCACCGGCCGGGTGGCAGGGCATCTGGTCCGGCTCGGGGTACGACGTGGGGACCGGGTCGCGATCCATCTGGGCAACCGGGTGGAGCTGGTGGAGACCTGGCTCGGGGTGCTGCGCGCCGGTGCGATCGGCGTGCTGCTCAACCCCGCCGCCTCGGAAGAGGAGTTGGCGTACTTCCTCGACGACTGCGGCGCCGTGGCGGTGGTGAGCGAGGGGCCGCTCGCCCAACTCGCTCCCGTACAGCGGCTGATCGTCGTCGGACAGGACGACCCGACCGAGGACGCGATCGCCTTCGAGAGCCTTGCCGGTGCGGAGCCGGGTACGGCACCCCGTGACGACCTCGATCTCGACGAACCGGCCTGGATCCACTACACCTCCGGCACCACCGGACAGAGCAAAGGCGTTGTCTCCACGCAGCGTTCGGCGCTGTGGTCGGTGACGGCGGCCTATGTACCGGCGTTCGGACTGGAGCAACAGGACCGGCTGCTCTGGCCGTTGCCGATGTTCCACGCTCTCGGCCACTCCGTATGCCTGTTGGGCGTCCTCTCGGTCGGTGCGACCGCGCGCGTCCTCGCGCCGGGCGCGAACCTCGCCGAGGCGTTGGCGGCCGAGCCGTTCACGATCCTGGGCGGGGTGCCCGCCACCTACCGCCTGCTGCTGGAGTCGCTCCGCGAGACCGCACGTCCGGTGCCGCCGTCGCTGCGGGTGTGCGTCAGCGGAGGCGCGCCCTGCTCCCCCGAGCTGCGGGCCGAGGTCGAACTGACCCTGGCCGCACCCCTGTTGGACGGCTACGGCTCCACGGAGACCTGCGGGAAGATCGCGATCGAGCGTCTCGACGGCCGCCGTGACGACCCTTCGCGGGGTTTCCCGCTGCTGGTGCTGGACGTGAGGATCACCGATCCGTCCACCGGTGCCGAGGTCGGCGAAGGTGACGAGGGCGAGATCTGGGTGCGCGGTCCCGGGCTGATGACCGGCTACCACAACCGCCCGGACGCGACCGCCGAAGCGTTGACCGACGGCTGGTACCGCACCGGGGACCTGGGTCGGCGCGACGCGAACGGTCATCTCCATGTCACCGGCCGCGTCAAGGAGTTGATCATCCGGGGCGGTGTGAACATCAACCCCGCCGAAGTGGAGCGGGTGCTGCTGGCCCGTCCCGACATCGCCGACGCCGCTGTGGTCGGCCGACGGCACGACGTGCTGGGCGAGGTGCCGGTGGCGTTCGTCGTGCCCGGCCCGGACGGGTTCGACACGGCGCTGGCCCTCGCCGCCTGCCGGGAGCGGCTGTCCGGGTTCAAGGTGCCGGACGAGATCTACCCGACCGCGTCCCTCCCCCGTACCGCCCCCGGCAAGATCGCCCGGGCCGTGCTCGCCGAGCAACTGCCGGAGCGCCTCGCGGCGGAACGTACGACCGCGTCGGCCGCGCTGCGCGAGCGGCTCGCGGCCGCGTCCGACGCCGTACTCGACCTGGTTCTCGAAGTGACGGCCCGGACTCTCGACGTACCCATGCGGGAGCTGGACCCCGAAGTGCCGTTCAGCGAACAGGGGTTGACCTCGCTCGGCGCCGTCCTGCTGCGCGACCGCTTGGGCACGGCGACCGGCCTCGCGCTGCCCGCGACGCTGGTGTTCGACCACCCCACGCCCGCCGCCGTGGCGACCCTGGTGCGCGACGCGTTGCACGGCGACAGCTCCGCGCACGCGCCCGGAGACGGCCATGACGCCGACCCCGGTGAACCGATCGCCATCGTGGCCATGGCCTGCCGCTACCCGGGCGGAGTCGAATCGCCGGAGGACCTATGGCAGTTGGTCGCCGACGGCACCGACGCGACCTCCGACTTCCCCGCCGACCGCGGCTGGAACGTGGCCGACCTCTACGATCCCGACCCCGACCACCTCGGCAAGTCCGTCACGCGCCGGGGCGGATTCGTGGACCGCGCGGCCGACTTCGACGCGGCCTTCTTCACCATGTCACCCCGCGAGGCCCTCGCCACCGACCCCCAGCAGCGACTCCTTCTGGAAACAGGCTGGGAGTTGCTGGAGCGGGCGGGCATGGACCCCGCCGGTCTGCGCGACAGCGACACCGGCGTCTTCGTCGGCGTCATGCACGCCACCTACGCGAGCCGTCTACTGCACCGCGGCGGACACGAGTTGGAGGCGCACCTCGCCCTCGGTTCGGCGGGCAGCGTGGCCTCCGGCCGTATCGCCTACACGCTGGGACTGCGCGGTCCCGCCGTGACGGTGGACACCGCGTGCTCGTCGTCGCTGGTCGCGATGCATGCGGCGGTACGGTCCCTGCGCGACGGGGAGTGCTCGCTCGCCGTGGCCGGCGGGGTCACGGTGATGGCCTCGCCCGGCCCGTTCATCGCGTTCAGCAGACTGCGCGGGCTGGCCCCGGACGGCCGCTGCAAGCCCTTCTCGGCGGCGGCCGACGGCACCGCCTGGGGCGAGGGCGTCGGCCTGGTCCTGCTGGAACGGCTCTCCGACGCACGGCGCAACGGCCATCCCGTACTGGCCGTGCTGCGCGGCTCGGCCGTCAACTCCGACGGCGCGTCCAACGGCCTCACCGCGCCCAACGGCCCTGCCCAGCAAAGGGTGATCCGCTCGGCGCTGGCCGACGCGGGGCTGACCCCGGCCGACATCGACACCGTGGAGGCCCACGGCACGGGCACCGCGCTCGGCGACCCGATCGAGGCCCACGCACTCCTCGCGACCTACGGCCAGCACCGCACCGCCCAACGCCCGCTGTGGCTGGGCTCGTTGAAGTCCAACCTCGGCCACACCCAGGCAGCGGCCGGTGTCGGCGGCGTCATCAAGACCGTGCTCGCCATGCACCACGACCGGCTCCCCCGCACCCTCCACGCCGATGAACCGTCCCCGCACGTGGACTGGTCGTCGGGCACCGTGCGACTCCTGTCCCAGGACGAGGAGTGGCTCCCCGAGCCCGGCCGTCCGCGACGCGCGGCGGTGTCGGCGTTCGGCATCGGCGGGACCAACGCGCACGTGATCCTGGAGGAGCCCGAGGCAGCCGTAGTCGACGAACCGCCCCTTCGCCGCCCGGTGACACCCCCGCTGCTGCTCTCCGCCGCGAGCCCGACAGCCCTGCGCGAACAGGCCGCACGCACTGCCACCTTCCTGCGCGAGAACCCTGAACTCCCCCTGCCGGACGTGGCGTTCACCTACGCCACCACCCGAGCCGCACTCCCCACCGAGCCACCGCCCCGACCGACGACCGCACGGCGACACTGACCGCCCTCGACAACCTGACGGCGTCCACCCCGCCGCACACCACCAGCCCCTCCGCCCGCCTGGCCCTGCTCTTCACCGGCCAGGGAGCCCAACGGACAGGTATGGGAAGGGAGTTGTATGCAACCTTCCCGGAGTTCGCGACCGCCTTCGACTCCTTGAGCGCGCGCTTCGACACCCACCTAGAGCGTCCGCTGCGCTCAGTCCTCTGGGACGCCGACGCGGACGCGTTGCTGAACCGCACTGACTTCGCCCAGGCGGCGCTGTTCACCTTCGAGGTGTCCGTCTTCCGGTTGCTCGAATCCTGGGGCGTGCGGCCGGAGTTCCTGGCCGGACACTCGGTCGGCGAGCTGGCGGCGGCCCACTGCGCGGGCGTGCTGTCCGAGGCGGACGCCGTCGAACTGGTCGCTGCGCGCGGCAGGTTGATGCGGGAACTGCCGGTGGGCGGTGCCATGGTGGCACTCGACGCCACCGAGGCGGAGGTGACGTCCGAACTGACCGACGGGGTCGCGATCGCGGCCGTGAACGGCCCCCGCGCGGTCGTCGTCTCCGGCGCGGAGGAGCCGGTCCTCGCGCTCGCGGAGCGGTTCGCCGCACGCGGCCGTCGTACCGTCCGGCTACGGGTCAGCCACGCCTTCCACTCCCCTCTCATGGAGCCGATGCTCGCCGAATTCGGGCGAGTCGCAGGAGAGTTGACGTACCAGGCCCCCACCGTCCCGGTGTTGTCGGGCCTGACCGGCCTTCCGGCCACCGGGGACGAGTTGCGGTCGGCCGAGTACTGGGTGCGGCATGCCCGTGAAGCCGTGCGGTTCGGGGACGCCGTGCACTGGCTGGCGCACGAGGGGCGGGTGACCGCGTTCGCCGAGATCGGGCCGGACGCTCACCTCACGGCCCAGGCCGCGGCGAGCCTGGCCGGCACGGGCAAGGAACTCCTCCTCACACCGGCGGCCCGCCGGGACAGCCCCGAGTCGCGGACGGTGTTCGACGCGCTCGGCCAACTCCACGTCCACGGCGTGCGGTTGGACTGGCGCCGGGTGTACGCGGACAGCGGCGCGCGACGGGCCGACGGCCTGCCGACCTATCCCTTCCAGCGACAGCGCTACTGGTTGCCCGACACCGGTACGGACGCGACCGCCGGTACCGGGCACCCGCTGCTCACCCAGACGGTCACAGTGCCGGGTACCGAACGCCTGCTGTGCACAGGCCGGTTGTCCGGCGCGGCCCAGCCGTGGCTGCGCGATCACGTCATGGGCGGGCACACCCTCGTGCCCGGCGCCGCGTTCGCCGACCTCGTGCTGCACGCGGGCGACCTGTGCGGCCTCGCCGTACTGGAGGAACTCGCCCTGCTCAACCCGTTGTTCCTGCCCGAGGACGACGAAGCGGGCATCCAACTCCAGGTGGTCCTGGGCGAACCGGACGACTCGGGGCGCCGCAGCGCGGACGTGTACGCGCGGCCCGAGGAATCCGGTGCGCTGGGCACTTGGACCCAGCACGCGACGGGTCGGCTCGGCCCAGGTGTCCTGGCCGACGGGGTCTCACTCACCGCGTGGCCGCCGGCCGGAGCCACGCGGGTCGATCTCTCCGGCGCCTACGATCGGGTGGCCGAGGCCGGGCTGGCGTACGGTCCGGCGTTCCAAGGCGTCACGGCGTTGTGGCGGCGGGACGACGAACTGTTCGCCGAGGTCGGCCCGTTGCCGGTCGCCGACGCCCGGCACCACATGCTCCACCCGACCTTGTTGGACGCCGCCCTGCATCCGGGACTGCTCGCCCAGCCCCCGACCGGAGCACCCCGACTGCCGTTCGCCTGGCGGGGGTTGACCCTGCACGCCACGGGCGCGACGGCCCTGCGCGTCCGTATGACGGCGACCGGCCCGGACTCGATCACCCTCGACCTCGCCACTCCGACGGGCGCACCCGTGGCCCGGCTGGAGTCGATGACGACCCGCCCCGCACCGGAGCTGGCTCACGCCCCAGCCGGAGAGCTGTACCGGCTGCGCTGGACGAGCGTGCCAGCTGCCGGCGAAGCACCCGCCGTAGCGATGTCGGAGACGGACGACCTGAACCTGGCCGCGTTCCTCGCCTCCGCCGACGACGAGTCGTCCTGGTCCGAGGAGACGCCGGAGTTGGTCGTGGCCTCCTTGTCAGCTCCTGGCGGCGCCAGCGCGGACCCGGCCGCCGCAGCGCACGAACTGACCGCACGCGCAATGCAGTTGCTGCAAACACATCTCGCCGGTCCCGGGCGGCTCGCCGTGGTCACGCGAGGTGCCGCGGAGGCCTCCCCCGACCTGCCCGCCGCCACGGTCTGGGGCCTGCTGCGGACCGCGCAGTCGGAGTACCCCGGGCGTCTCACCCTCGTGGACGTCGACGGTCGCCCCGAGTCCCTGCGACAGGTGCCCGCAGCCCTCGCCACCGGCGAACCCCAAATCGCCGTCCGTGAGGGCACGTTGAGTGTCCCCCGACTGGCGGTCTCACCTGGTTCGGCAACCGACGGCTCGCTCGGCGACGGCACTGTCCTCATCACCGGTGGCACCGGGTCGCTGGGAGCGATGCTGGCACGGCACCTTGTCGACCAGCACGGAGTGCGGAGGCTCGTACTCCTCAGTCGGCGTGGTGGACAGGCCCCGGGCGCAGGGGAGTTGCGGGACGAACTTCAGCGGTCGGGCGCGCAGGTGGACCTCGTGGCCTGCGACATCGCCGAGCGGGACCAACTCGCCGCCGTGGTCGACAGGTTCGGGCCCGACCTGACCGCCGTAGTGCACACGGCCGGGGTCCTGGACGACGGTGTGCTGGCTTCGATGACACCCGAGCGGTTGACGGCCGTACTGCGGCCGAAGGCCTACGCGGCTTGGCAGTTGCACGAGTTGACGAAGGGGCTGCCGCTGGCGCGGTTCGTGCTGTTCTCGTCGGCGGCCGGGCTGCTGGGCAATCCCGGGCAGGCCAACTACGCGGCGGCGAACTCCTTCCTGGACGCGCTCGCCCGCCATCGCGCTGAACTGGGCCTGCCCGCACTGTCGTTGGTCTGGGGCGCCTGGGCGGACGAGGAGGGCATGGCGGCCCGCAGCGGCCGGGTTCACGGCGGTCCGGTGCGCGCGGTCTCCCCCGAGCAGGCGTTCGCGCTCTTCGACGCCGCGCTCGGCAGCGGCGAACCGGTCCTCGCGCCACTGCCGTTGGACCGTTCGCCGAATGCCCTCCCGGCCGGAACCGTCGTTCCGCCGCCCCTGCGCGGGCTGTTGCGTGTGAACCGGCGGTCTGCCTCTGCCGCCGTCCCGGTGGACGATGCCGCCGGGTCCTGGCGGGACCGGCTCGCGGCGCTGCCGGTGCCCGAGCGACTGCCCGCGCTGGAGGGGCTGATCCGGACCGAGGTGGCCGGTGTGCTTGGTCACACGGACGCCGACGCGGTCGACCGGGACTTCTCGGAACTGGGCCTCGACTCCTTGATGCGGGTCATGCTCTGCAACCGGTTGAGCCTGCTGACCGGAACGCCTCTCGCGGTCACCGTGGCCTACGACTGGCCGGACACGGAGCAGCTCGCCGAGCACCTGTACGGCGAGCTGCGCGGCGGCCTGTCCGGCGCGGTCTCCCCCGCGACCGTCCCGGCGCCGGTGGGGCCGGGTCAGCGTGGGCGCGGTGCCGGGCGGTCACTGCCCTCCCTGTACCGGAAGGTCTGCGAGACCGGTGATGTCGTATCGGCCATGCATCTCCTGGTGACCGCGTCCATCGGCGCGCCCTCCTTCGGGCCCGAGGAGGCGGCCCGGTACGCGCTGCCGCCTCTGCGGCTGGCCGCCGGTACCCGAGGGCCGGCCCTCGTCTGTGTTCCCGGCTTCGCCAGCAACCTGGGGCGCCCCTGGTACGCGGGGCTCGCCCCCTGTTTCGAGGGCGAGCAGGACGTCTTCGAGGTGCTGCACCCCGGGATCGACGACGGAGACGCGGTGGCACGGGACCTGGAGTCGCTGACGGGGGCGCACGCCACGGCCGTACGGCATCAACTCGGCGACCGGCGTTACGTGTTGGTCGGTCATTCCATGGGCGGTACGGCCGCCCACGCGCTCGCCGCCCGGCTGGCGGACCTCGGTGCTCCCCCGGCCGGGCTCGTGCTGATCGACTCGTACCACGTCACCCGGGACCGGGAGGCCGAGCCTTGGCTGCTGTCCCTGCCCGCGCGGATTCCGCTGATGGTCGGCGAGAGGTTCGACACGATGGTGGACGATCTGACGCTGCTGTCGCTGGGTGCGTACACCCGTATGTTCCGGGGGTGGCGGCCCGAGCCGATCGAGGTTCCCACCCTGTTGGTACGAGCGTCCGAGCCGCTGGCGGACATGCCGCGGGAGTGGCGTTCGTCCTGGCCAGGTGTAGGGGACACGGTGGACACCGCCGGCACGCATCTCAGCGTGCTGGAGGAGGACGCCGCGACGACGGCCAAGGTCGTGCGCGACTGGATCGGCGCGCTGGCGTAGTCCGGCACGAAACCCAATATCTACGTCGGCGACATGAGAAATGAAATTAACGTCCGCACACGGCCGATCGCGCCGTGCTACTATTGATCTCAGTTGCAGTTGTGGTTGCCAAACCCTTCAGATGCCCGCACCGCCCTCCGGGACGGTGGAGCATTTTTTTGTGTGTCCGGTTTTTTTCCGGCGGGGTGATCATCACGGCGACACGGAGTCCGCACACTGTGGGCTCCGGTGACCGCCCCGAAGGAGAACAAAATGGCTAGTGGCACCGTGAAGTGGTTCAACGCGGAAAAGGGTTTCGGCTTCATCGAGCAGGACGGTGGCGGCGCTGACGTCTTCGCCCACTACTCGAACATCGCCGCCCAGGGCTTTCGCGAGCTGCAGGAGGGTCAGAAGGTGACCTTCGACATCGCGCAGGGCCAGAAGGGCCCGACGGCCGAGAACATCGTTCCTGCGTAACGACGACGTTTACTTCGCAGCTGGGGCCCGCACCTTGGGGTGCGGGCCCCAGCTCGCTGCATTTTCCAAGCTATCGGCGATATTCCGCCGAAGCCACCGGCTCGTTCTTGCGATTCTCTGCGCCGTTCATTCACCGCGGGAATTCCTTGATACGTGCCATATCAAGGAAGGTTCCACATTTTGAACCGCGCACGTACGAATGACCGTTTCTCGCGAAAGCGCAATGGAAATCCGGAATCCGGAAAGAGCGGCGGCGGCTACCGCTCGGCAGCTCCGTCCGGCAACCGCTCCAGCGCCCCGCGCCGCTCCAAGGGCGGCGGCGGCCGACCGGTCGCCCTCCAGGGCGAGTTCGCGCTGCCGAAGACGGTCACCCCCGGCCTCCCCGCCGTGGAGTCGTTCGCCGAACTCGACATGCCCGCAAAGCTGTTGGCCGCGCTCGGCCACGAGGGCGTCACCGTCCCGTTCCCGATCCAGGCGACGACGCTCCCCAACTCCCTCGCCGGACGTGACGTACTCGGTCGCGGCCGCACCGGCTCCGGCAAGACCCTGGCCTTCGGCCTGGCGATGCTGGCCCGTACGGCGGGCCGCCGCGCCGAGCCGCGCCAGCCGCTCGCGCTCGTCCTCGTGCCGACCCGCGAGCTGGCCCAGCAGGTCACCGACGCGCTCACCCCGTACGCCCGCGCCGTCAGCGTGCGGATGACCACCGTCGTCGGCGGTATGTCGATCGGCCGTCAGGCCGGGGCGCTGCGCGGTGGCGCGGAGGTCGTGGTCGCCACGCCGGGACGCCTCAAGGACCTCATCGAGCGCGGCGACTGCCGCCTGGACAGCGTCTCCATCACCGTCCTCGACGAGGCCGACCAGATGGCCGACATGGGCTTCATGCCGCAGGTCACCCAGCTGCTCGACCAGGTGCAGACGGGCGGCCAGCGGATGCTGTTCTCGGCCACCCTGGACCGCAACGTGGACCTGCTGGTCCGCCGCTACCTGACCGACCCCGTCGTCCACTCCGTCGACCCCTCCGCGGGCGCGGTCACGACGATGGAGCACCACGTCCTGCACGTGCACGGCACGGACAAGCAGCGCGCGACCACCGAGATCGCGGCGCGCGAGGGCCGGGTCATCATGTTCCTGGACACCAAGCACGCGGTGGACCGGCTGGTGAAGCACCTGCTGAACAACGGCGTCCGTGCGGCCGGTCTGCACGGCGGCAAGTCCCAGCCGCAGCGCACCCGCACGCTCGCCCAGTTCAAGGACGGGCATGTGACGGCGCTGGTGGCGACCAACGTCGCGGCACGCGGCATCCACGTCGACAACCTCGACCTGGTCGTCAACGTCGACCCGCCCACCGACCCCAAGGACTATCTGCACCGCGGCGGCCGTACGGCCCGTGCGGGCGAGTCCGGCAGTGTCGTCACGCTGGTCACCCCCGACCAGCGCCGTGACTTCACCCGGCTGATGACCGCGGCCGGCGTCACCGCGGAGGTCACCGCGGTGCGCTCCGGCGAGGAGGAGCTGACCCGGATCACGGGCGCCCAGGCCCCGTCCGGCGTCCCGGTCGTCATCCAGGCCCCGGTCGTGGAGCGCGAGCGCACCCGTCGCCCGTCCTCCTCGTCGTCCCGGGGCCGTCGTGGCCGTCCGGCCGGCGAGGGCGGCCGGTCCTCCGGTGGCGCCCCGCGGCGCAGCGGCGGCGCCGGCGGCAGCAGCAGCAGCCGGGGGCAGCGACGGTCGTCCTTCGGCCCTGCGGCCTGAGGACCAACTCGGCGCCTCCGGGCGCCCGTTCGGCCCCCGATCCTCCTTCTCTCTGTGAGGCAACATGCGCTGTGTCATCGCCCGGTATCCCTTCGACCTCACCAAGATGGGTGTCCTGGAGACGATGAAGGGCATCAAGCCCGAGCTGATCACGGGTGAGTCCGTGACCATCGGGCGGCGCCGCTACCCCGTCAAGCAGGTGGGGCAGGTCATCACCCGGCAGGACCCCCGTGACTTCAACAGCGGCGAGGTCATCCGGGCCATGACCCGGCTCGGCTTCACCTGCCACGGCCTGCCCGAGGTCGTGCCCGCGCACGTCCTCACTCCGCTGGAGAACGCGTCCGCCCTGCTGGGCAGCGGCGCGCCCCAGGACGTGCCGGAGACCGTGTAGAAGCGACACCAGTACCGCCGAGAGGGGCCCTGCCGACGCGCGTCGGCAGGGCCCCTCTCGGCGTTCCCCGGGCCGGGCGGCACCCCTGCTGAACGGGCAGATGAACAGCGGGTTAGCATATGAGCGCCGCCTAGCTCGAAAGAGAAATCTGTGCCTGTCAACGAGGACTCGTTCACCAACTGGAAGACCCGCGAGGAGATCGCGGAGTCGATGATCCCGATGATCGGGAAGCTGCACCGCGAGCGGGACGTCACGGTCCTGCTGCACAGCCGCTCCCTCGTCAACAAGTCGGTGGTCAGCATCCTCAAGACCCACCGGTTCGCCCGCCAGATCGCCGGCGAGGAGCTCTCCGTCGTCGAGACCCTCCCCTACCTGCGCACCCTCACCACGCTCGACCTGGGCCCCTCCCAGATCGACATCGGCATGCTCGCCGCGACCCACCGGAGCGACGAACGCGGCCTGACCGTCGAGGAGTTCACCGCCGAGGCCGTCGCGGGTGCCACGGGCGCCGACAAGGTCGAGCGCCGCGAGGGCCGCGATGTCGTCCTCTACGGCTTCGGCCGCATCGGCCGCCTGGTCGCCCGCCTCCTCATCGAGAAGGCCGGCTCGGGCAACGGTCTGCGACTGCGCGCCATCGTCGTACGACAGGGGGGTGACCAGGACATCGTGAAGCGCGCCTCGCTGCTGCGCCGCGACTCGATCCACGGCCAGTTCCAGGGCACGATCACCGTCGACGAGGCGAGCAACACGATCATCGCCAACGGCAACGAGATCAAGGTGATCTACGCGGGCGACCCGTCCGAGGTCGACTACACGGCGTACGGCGTCAAGGACGCCATCCTCATCGACAACACGGGCAAGTGGCGTGACCGGGAAGGACTTTCGCAGCATCTGCGGCCCGGGATCGACAAGGTCGTGCTGACCGCGCCGGGCAAGGGCGACGTCCCGAACATCGTGCACGGCGTCAACCACGACACGATCAAGCCGGACGAGCAGATCCTGTCCTGCGCGTCCTGCACGACCAACGCGATCGTGCCGCCGCTGAAGGCGATGGCCGACGAGTACGGTGTGCTGCGCGGCCATGTGGAGACCGTCCACTCGTTCACCAACGACCAGAACCTGCTGGACAATTACCACAAGGCCGACCGCCGCGGCCGTTCGGCGCCACTGAACATGGTGATCACCGAGACCGGTGCCGCCTCCGCCGTCGCCAAGGCGCTGCCGGACCTGAAGGCGCCGATCACGGGCAGCTCGATCCGGGTCCCGGTGCCGGACGTCTCGATCGCGATCCTCAGCCTGCGGCTCGGCCGCGAGACCACCCGCGCCGAGGTCCTGGACCACCTCCGCGATGTCTCACTGACGTCCCCGCTGAAACGCCAGATCGACTTCACCACCGCCCCCGACGCGGTGTCCAGCGACTTCATGGGCTCGCGCCATGCCTCGATCATCGACGCGGGCGCCACCAAGGTCGACGGCGACAACGCGATCCTCTACCTCTGGTACGACAACGAGTTCGGCTACTCCTGCCAGGTCGTCCGGGTCGTCCAGCACGTCTCCGGGGTCGAGTACCCGACGTATCCCGCGCCGGCCGTCTGAAGCCTTCCGCCCAGGCGCGCCGAACGTGTGACGGCCCGGCCACCCCCAAGTGGGGGCGGCCGGGCCGTCGTTGTCACAGACGTGCACCTGGGTGCGCTGTGTCAGCGTGTACTGCGCTTACCTCGCCACAGCACCACGAATCCGGCGACGAGCAGCAGCGCGCCGGCCACCGCGGGCCACAGATTCGCGCCGGTCTCCGCCAACCCGCCCTGCGCCTGCGGCTGGTTGGGGCCTACGGCTGCGTAACTCTCCCCGCCCGAGGACGAAGCGGGCGGTGTCGTCACCGCGCTGCCCACCTCGCCGCCCGAGCCGTTGTCCGAACTCCCCTGCGTCTCGGAGGACTTGGACCCCTCGGTCTTCGTGTCGGCCTTGGGCACCGAGACGGCGGTCGTCAGGTCACCGGGGTCGGTGCTCTGGGTGTCGGTGGGCTCGGGGGCGTTGGTCCCGGTGTCCGGGGCGCTCGTCGCGGGATCCGCGGTGGCCTGGCCGCCGTTGTCGCCGTTCCCGCCGTTGTCACCATTCCCGGCGTTGCCGCCATTGCCCTCGTTGCCGCCGTTCCCGGCGGGCTCGTCGGACGCGGTGGCCGTGGGCGCCGCCGTAGCGGTGTCGGTGGCCGTCGGGGACTCCTGCGGTTCACCGGAACCGCCACCCGAACCCGAGCCACCGCCCGAACCGGAACCGCCACCGGAGCCGGAGCCGTCGCCCGAGCCACCGGGGTCGTTGTCCGTGCCGGCGCCGCACTTCTCGCCGTTGTTGATGCAGTTGACCATGTCCTTCATCAGGCCCTCGTCGAAGACGTTGATGAAGTCGCCGTGGTCCGTGACCGGCTTGTGCTGCTGCTCGGGGAAGGAGTCCACCGCGAACAGCGGGGTCGTCTTGCCGCCGTCCTGGAGGCTCGGCGCGTCCACGTCGTAGACGATCCGCTGCACCAGCTGCGGAATGGCCTCGAAGCCCGCCGGGCAGGAGCCGTCGGCGGCCTCGAAGGCCACGTGGGTGCGGTGGTTGGCGCTGTCGATGTTGCGGCCGTCCCAGCAGCTCTGGAACTTGAAGGTGCGCACCACGTCGCTGCCCGCCGGGCACAGCGGGTACTTGTCCTTGAGCTGCCGGTCCTCGAACCCGGTGCAGCTCCAGGAGGCGTTGGCGTTGGCCGGGCCGTTCACGAAGGCCTTGGCGTCGCCGGTGATGATGCGCAGGAGCCGCGGCATCGCGACGACCTTGCTCTTCGGGTTGCCCACGAACGTCAGCGTGGCCGCCTTGGCCGTGACGATCTGACCGGAGTTGCCCTCGGTGCCGCCGCCGGGCTTGTCGGCGTCCCGCTCCTGCTTGCCGTTCTGGAGGCGCAACACGGGCCAGTAGTACGTGGACTTGTCGCCCTGGTTCTCACAGCTCGTGTTCGCCTTCGCCAGGTCGTCGTCGCTGGCGAACGCGTTGTTGGACTGGTTGCCGATGTAGTCGTGGAAGTGGTGGGCGCCGTTGGTGACTCCGGGGGCGACGATCACGTTGTCCGAGTTGAACAGGCCGTTCTCGTTCACGCCGCACGCGGTGACGAACGTGCCGCGGGAGGCGTCGGCCTGGTCCTGCGGGGTGTTCACGTTGGGCTGCACGGAGGTGATGTCCGCATAGTCCGAGGCGACGGGCCCGTTGGTGATCGGCTGACCGCCCTGGCCGCCGGCACTGGCGCTGGCGCTGGCGCTGGCGCTGGCGCTCTGGTCGCCACCGTTGCCGTTGCCGTTACCGTTGCCGCCCTGGTCACCGTTCTCGTTCGTGGGGGCGATCAGGGTGCAGCCGGCGAGCGCGTCGAGGCCCTCCGGACGGTCGCCGACACGCGCGATGGCGTCGTCGATCCGGCCGATCGTCGCGGCCCGCTTCTCCTTCAACGGATTCATGATCGCGTTGTCGGCGAAGGAGGCGTCCTGGCGTATGGACTCCGTCGAGTCCTTCAGCTTCTGGTAGGCCTCGGTTATCTGCTGGTCCAGAAGCGCGAGTTGGGCGTCGACCTCGGTCTTCGCCTCGTCGGGGACGGTCGTCAGCTGGGTGCCGATGTCCGGGCAGTCGATCGTCGCACCGCTCGACGCCGCATCGGGAGACCCTTGCTGGGACGAGTCACCGCCCCAACCGCCTTCGGACGCCGACGCGTAGACGTTCGCCGCCACCAGTCCTCCGCCGCCCAGCATCAGGGCGACTGCTGCCATCGTCGCGCGTCGTGCGCCCGTGGGGCGTCTGCGCGTGTTGCGTGCCAAGGAAGTTGCTCCTACACGTATCGGTCGGCCCGGATCGTCCCGGCATGGAAATCCCCCGTTCCAATACGGAGCCGGATGCCGGTGTGTTCAACCGTCCCAAAAATTCATAGCGACCTCATATGGATCACCCGACCCGGCGGGCTCACCCGACGGGCTCATGAGCCCAGGACACGTTTGGGAGAGGTAAAGGTCACAAAAACGTATCGGACATATCGCGCTTCAACCTTCACACGAGGCACACACGTTGGCTAAGTTGACGCTCAGACCGTACGACCTACTCCGGCGAGCAGCGCCGGGCCGCACGGTTTGCGCCGAATCCGGTGTGTCGCTCGTGACAGCCGGAACCGGGGACCCAACCGACTTGGGGTGAATCGGCCCAACTGCCCGTCCGGGCAAGGGTCGTAGGGCAATCCTTCCGTGATCCACCGCCCGAACCCGACAGCTAACCCGGTAGGCGCGATACGGAAGGAGCACGTCTGCCATGCCGGCAGAACGAAGTACGCGCACCGGAGGCAGTGGCCCCACCGTGGACGACCGACCCAGCCGTGACGAAGTGCAGCGGCGGATCAACTCCCTTTACGACAGGGCCGAGACGGCCACCGGGAACTACAACGCCACGCGCAAGATGTCCGGGGGTCCGCGCCAGCGCGTCGAGCCCCGACCCAGCGCGTCGCGTCCTTCCGACCCGGCCCAGGATGCCGTCACTCGGCAGTTGTTCGACCGCGCTCGCGCTCAACTGGGCCCGACCGTACCGGCGAAACTGCCGCCCGGCAGGACTCCCGCCCGCTCGGCGGCACCCCGGCCCGAGCGACGCCCCGAGCCCGAAGGCGGCGGCCGCGCACTCGAGGCGCAGCCCAGCCGCGCCGTGGCCGAACTGACCGCGGGGACCAGCGCACCGGAGCCCACCAACCTTCAACTCACCTCGCCCGTCGCGGAGTTGACCGCCGGACCGGTCGCCGCCCTGCCGCCCGCCGCACCGCAGATGCCTCAGATCGCCGCGCCGCAGGCACCCCAGTCGCCCCAGATGCCGTACATGCAGCAGATGGCCCAGATGCCGCAGGCCACCGTCCTCGACCTGCCGCCCGTGCCCGCCATCGAGGTGCCGCCCACGCCCGTCGTAGAGGCACAGCAATTCGCCGTCGCGGCCGCCCCGGCGCCGGTCTTCGACCCGCTCACCGCGGACCTGGAGCTGCTCCCGTACATCGCGGCGCCGCGCACCGAGGCCGCCCCGACCGGTGCCACCTGGCCGCCCCCGGAGACCAACTGGCCCACCCCGGAGACGACTTGGTCGACCGGGTCGATGCCCATGGTCCCCGAACAGCAGATGTGGTCGACCGGTCAGATGCCCGCCGTGGCCGAGCAACAGGCCTGGTCCACGGGGCAGATGCCTGCCGTGCCACAGCAACAGGCCTGGTCGACGGGCCAGATGCCGATCGTGGCCGAGCAACAGCCGTGGGCCACCGGTCAGATGCCGATCGTGGCCGAGCAACAGGCCTGGTCGACCGGTCAGATGCCCGTCGTCCCCGAGCAACAGGCCTGGTCCACCGGGCAGATGCCCGCGGTGACCGGGCAGCGGACCTCGTACCCCACACCGGAGCCGGACTGGCGCCCGCCGCAGCAGGAGTGGCAGCCGGCACCGCCCACCGCCGAGGTCTCCTTCGCCGCGCCCCCGGCCGTCGCTCCCGAGTTCACCCTGCCCACGGCTCCGACGATGGCCCCGGAGATCATCCTCCCCCCGGCCCCGACCATCAGCCCGGCGCCCGCCACTGCCGTACCCGCCGCGCCGCAGGACCCCACCACTCTCAGCAAGACCAGCACGGCGCTCGCCTTCGCCCGCGCGCAGATCGGCAGGCCCTGCCTGTGGGGCGCGGCGGGACCGGACGCGTACGACTGCTCCAGCCTCACCCAGGCCGCCTGGAAGGCCGCGGGCGTCCTCCTCCCGCGCACCGCCCAGGAACAGTCGGGCGCCGGCGCGCTCGTGCCGCTCACCGACATCCGCCCGGGTGACCTGATCTTCTTCTACGACAGCATCGACCACGTCGGCCTCTACACCGGCAACGGCCTGATGATCCACGCGCCGAGCCCGGGCACGCCGATACGCGAGGAGTCGATCTTCTACGCCGGTGCCGCCGCCATCCGGGGCGCCGTACGGCCCGCCTGATCCGATCGGGGCCGGGCATTTCCCGGCCCTGACCGCACACCCCGCGACACTCCCGGCCAACCGCGTCGTAGACCCGTACGAGTGGTGCATCCTGGGACACGGTCGTAGCGTCGGCAGAGACACGACGACCGTGCCCCGGCAGGCGGGCCCACCGCTGGTGCGGGGCGACGAGGACGAACAGGCGGCCGGGAGCGGACATGTACAAACACACCATGGTCGGAATCGTCACGCTCTGTGCCGCGGCCCTGCTCGGGCCGGCCGTCGCCACTTCGTCGGCGGCCCCGGCCACGGTCCCGGCGACCGCCCACCGACAGCGCCAGGACCCGGTCCTGGTCGACTGCCTGTGGCACCCCGAGGTGCGCCCCACCGACTTCATGCTCGCCTGCGGCGACGGCAACAGCCGCCTCACGTCGCTGCGTTGGACGTCCTGGAACGGCAACTCCGCGACGGCCACGGGCGTCAACTGGGTGAACGACTGCAACCCCTATTGCGCGGTGGGCAAGTTCCACTCGTTCCCGGTCACCGTCCGGCTCGACGACGCGCAGACGTGGAAGCGGCACCCGCAGGCGCGGCAGTACACCGAGATCACGCTGACGTACCCCGGCGCGAGGCCGGACAAGTTCCAGCACACCGTGACCTACCCCCTGTGGAACTGACTCAGAGCGCCAGCTCCACCACCAGCGGCCGGTGATCGGAGATCGCCGTCCTCGGTGCGCATACGGTCCCTACGGCGTCCTTGCCGAGTCCCGTCGTCATGATGTGATCGAGCTGGACGAGGGGCCGGTGCGAAGGGAAGGTCGCCTGCCGGGCAGAGCCCTGCCAGCGTCGCCTCCCCATCCCGTTGAGGGTCATCCGGGGCAGCGCGCCGAAGAGGTTGAAGTCACCCATCAGCACCCGGGGTTGAGGCAGATCGGCGATCCAGCGACGCACGGTGCGCAGTTGCCCGATGTTCCACCCGGGCACGAACGAGAGGTGGACGGCCACCGCGGTGAACGGGCCGTGCGGTCCCTCCAGTACGGCGGCCAGGGCGGCCCGCGGCTGATCCCGGGCCAGCACCGGAGTGGCCCGCCCGGCCACCCGCAGCGGCATGCCGAAGGGCGCCGCCGGGAGCCGTAGGGCCCGCCACTCGTGGACCGGAAGCCGGGACAGCAACGCCAGCCCGTGCGAAGGCACTTCGGGCTGCTGAGCCCCGGGGCCGTAGACGCGCATCCCGGGCTCGGTCGGGTCGGGGACCCAGCCCCGGCCCGGCACGGAACGGCAGTGCAGCGCGGTCGCGTAGCGCCAGTCGCGCGCGCCCATCGCGTGGGCGGCAACGGCCGCCTGATCGACACCCCCCGACCGCTCCTGGAGACAGTCGATCTCCTGGAGCGCCACCACGTCGGCGTCCAGGGAGGCGACGGCTTCGGCGAGGGGTGCCGAGGGGTCGCCGGGGGCAACGGGGTTCGGCCGTCCGTCCGGCTGGATCCGCCGGCCGTGCAGCACGTTGAACGTCGCGCATCTCACCAGTAACTCACCCATGATCAGGCCGCATTGTACGTAGTTCGGCTGTGGATCGGGCTCCCCCGCCATGAAAATATACTTGCGTAACTCAAGCATTCCGTTATAGTTGAGTAAGTCAAGCAAACTTACGCGGCCGCATCACAGAGGCGCAGCGTACGGAGCGGATGGAGACCGTCATGGACGAGGCGCCCCGGACCCCGGCCGATCCCGGTCCGCTCGCTTCCTTCGCCCGGTTCGTGGCGCTGGGCGGCGGTGTCGGGCTGCTCTCCAGCGGCGCCGTGGCCCTGCTGGCCGAGCGGTTGCCCTGGGCGCTGGCGAACGCGCTGATCACCGTCGCCTCCACCCTCCTGTGCACGGAACTCCACGCCCGCTTCACCTTCGGCTCGGGCCGACACGCCGGATGGCGCCAGCACTGGCAGTCGGCGGGCTCGGCCGCGGCCGCCTACGTGGTGACCTGCGCCGCGATATTCGTCCTGCACCTGATCCAGTCGTCGCCCGGGATGCTCACCGAGCAGATCGTCTACCTCGGCGCGTCAGGGCTCGCCGGCCTCGCCCGGTTCCTGCTGCTGCGGCTGTACGTCTTCGCCGGCGGCCGGGACCGGTCGGTGACGAACGAGTCGCGGCAACTCCGGTGTCTTCAGGGCGTGTTGGAGGCTCCGGCCGCCGTAGGAGCCTTGCCGCAGCGGCAGTTCGCGCTCGCCTCCCCCTGACGCCGGCCAATGATCAGTTACGCTGACCGTTTCCAATTAACGGGCGGCGGGGGCATGTTCACCAAGCGATTGATTGCGGGCGGACTGACAGCACTTCTGATCGGAGCGCTCAGCGCATGCGGGAGCGGTGAGAGTGCGGGCTCCTCGTCCAGCGCAGGCCGGAGCAGTGCGAGCACCACCGCACCGAAGGCCCGGCCCACCCCCGACACCGTGACCGGCCTCCGTGATTCGGTCCGGCACCTCGCCAAGCAGACGGCGAAGGGCACGCGGCCGCACACCGTGACCAAGTGCGCGCCCGCCACCAAAAAGGTCCAGCACAAGTCCAGTTCAGGTTCGGGCTCCAAGAAGAAGACCCGCACCTGGACCACCACGGAGCACTACCGGAAGTGCTCGAAGGTGCGCAGCGGTACCGAGACGTACACCCGGACCGTCCGCGCGGAACGGTGGTGCGTGAGCCTCGACGCCGTCGGCGGTGACACCGCCAAGGACGACGTCTGGTACCAGGTCACGCGGGCCGCCTACGACGAGGTACGCAGCGCGGACGAGCACGCGCGCGTGGAGTTCGCTCCGACCCGTTCGGGCTGCTGAGAGCTCGTTCCGAGGACGCGGCGCGGGAACGAATTACGAATCGGGGGCCCGCACTTCGAGTCATTTCGCGATCACAGACGTACCAGCGGTCATGGGCGCCCAGCGCCGACCCGCCACGTCACCGACTCGGAGAACAGGCACCCCATGAACGCATCCGCACCGCACGACCCCGCCGCCGACAAAACCGCCCAGATCGGCGTCACCGGCCTCGGCGTGATGGGCCGCAACCTCGCGCGCAACTTCGCCCGCAACGGCTACACGGTCGCCGTCCACAACCGGTCGCCGCACCGCACCCATGAGTTGATGAAGGAGTACGGCGACGAAGGTGCCTTCGTCCCGGCCGAGACGGCCCAGGAGTTCGTGGCCGCGCTCGAGAAGCCCCGCCGCCTGATGATCATGGTGCAGGCCGGTCCGGCCACCGACGCCGTGATCGACGAGTTCGCCGCGCTCATGGAGCCCGGCGACATGATCATCGACGGCGGCAACGCCCACTTCGCCGACACGCGCCGCCGCGAGGCCGCCCTGCGCGACAAGGGCCTCCACTTCGTCGGCGCCGGGGTCTCCGGCGGCGAGGAGGGCGCGCTGAACGGGCCCTCGATCATGCCCGGCGGTTCGGCGGAGTCGTACGCCGTGCTGGGTCCGATGTTCGAGTCCGTCAGCGCGAAGGTCGACGGCGAGCCCTGTTCCACGCACATCGGGACCGACGGCGCCGGGCACTTCGTCAAGATGGTGCACAACGGCATCGAGTACGCCGACATGCAGCTCATCGCCGAGGCCTACGACCTCCTGCGCCAGGTCGGCGGCTACACCCCGGCCGAGATCGCGGAGATCTTCCAGCGCTGGAACGAGGGGCGGCTGGGTTCCTATCTGATCGAGATCACCGCCGAGGTCCTCGCCCACACCGACGCGGAGACCGGCAAGGCGTTCGTCGACATCGTCACCGACGCCGCAGGTCAGAAGGGCACCGGCCGCTGGACCGTGCAGACCGCGCTGGAGCTGGGTTCGCCGGTCACCGCGATCGCGCAGGCCACCTTCGCCCGCGCCTCCTCCAGCCAGGGCGACCTGCGCGCCGCCTACCGCGGCCTGCCCGGCGGCACCACTCCCCCGCTGAGCCGCACCGAGGCCGACCGGTTCACCGCCCAGGTCGAGCAGGCGCTGTACGCCTCGAAGGTCATCGCCTACGACCAGGGCTGGAAGATGATCCAGGACGCGGCGACCGAGTTCGGCTGGTCGATCGACCTGGCCGCGGTCGCCGGGATCTGGCGCGGCGGCTGCATCATCCGCGCCTCCTTCCTCGACCGCATCCGTGCCGCGTACACGGCCGACCCGGGGCTGGTCAGCCTGCTGGGCGAGGAGCGTTTCGCGCAGGAGATCGGCGACGCTCAGGTCCCCTGGCGCGAGGTGGTGGCCTCCGCGGCCCGCCGCGGCATCCCCGTCCCGGCGTTCTCCGCCGCGCTGTCGCACTACGACACGCTGCGCGCCGACCGGCTGCCGGCGGCCCTGCTCCAGGGCCAGCGCGACTTCTTCGGCGCGCACACCTACGGCCGCACGGACCGCACCGGCATGTTCCACACGCACTGGTCCCGGCCCGGCCGCCCGGAGACGACTGCCTGAGTCACCCCGCCAGGAGGGCCCTCCCGCGTTGTTCGCGGGAGGGCCCTCCTGCTATGCGACGGGCGGTGCCGTGCTGTCGCGTATGACGAGTTTCGTGGGCACCAGCGTGGTGCCGTGCTCGTCGCCGCGGTCCCGCATCCGCCGCAGGACACCCTCGACGCACAGCCGGCCGACCTCGGCGAAGTCCTGGTGGACTGTGGTCAGGGGCGGCAGGAAGGAACCCGCCTCGGGGATGTCGTCGAAGCCGATGACGCTGACGTCCTCGGGGATGCGCCGGCCGCGCTCGTGCAGGGCCCGCAGCAGACCCAGGGCCATCTGGTCGTTGGCCGCGAACACGGCCGTGCAGTCGGTCTGTTGGGCGAGGTCGAGTCCCACGCGGTAGCCGGACTCCGCGGACCAGTCGCCGCGTACGACGGGGGGCACGGGCCGCCCCGCGTCGGCGAGTTCGGCGCTCCAGGCGTCGGCGCGGCGCTGGGCGGCGAAGGACTCCTCGGGGCCCGCCAGGTGCCAGACCGTGCGGTGGCCGAGGTCGAGGAGGTGGCGCACGGCGGCCCGTGCGCCGCCGTTCTGGTCGGTGTCGACCACGCTGTAGCGGTCGCCCGCGTCGGAGTCGGCGACGACGACCTGGACGTGGGGCGGCAGGGAGATGGTCGCCGCGTCGAGGAGGTGGACCTCCATGATGGCGATGACCGCGTCGACGGCGAGTTCGCCCAGCCGGGAGAAGGCGCCGCGCACCTCGTCCTGGGTGGGCACGGCGACCGGCAGCAGCGTGACGGCGTAGCCCTCGTGCGCGGCGGAGGTGGCGATCGCCTCCAGGGTGCGCATGTTGCCGGTGGTGGAGAGATTGAAGGTGATCACGCCGATGGTCCGGAACTCACCGCGTTTCAGCGCCCGGGCCGCGCTGTTGGGCCGGTAGCCCAACTCCTTCATGGCGGCGAGGACTTGCTGCCTGGTCTCCTCGTTGACGCCCGCGAAGCCGTTCGACACGCGGGAGACGGTCTGCGACGACACGCCGGCGACGCGCGCGACATCCGCCATGGACGCGCTCGGGGCGCGTCTCGACGACCGTTTCCCGCTGCGTCTGCGTGGCTTCTCCGTACCGCCCGAGGCACCGTCCACTGTGTCCACCTGTATCCCTCACATATCGATCCGATCGCCTCGGCCGTGTTTCCCCAAACGACCCTTGACCACCGACATTGGGGCAGTGTAGACATGCCGCCATCAGATGTTTACGTAAACATAACAGCCCGGGGCCGTTCCGGACCGTGCTGTTTACGCGACATCGCGACGGCGTGTGACGCCGGTTCCGAGATGGACGAGCGAGGAACTACATGACGACGCTTCAACCCCCTGCGGCCGCGACTCGGCCTCCTACCAGGCCGTCGGCGAAACGGGACCGACGATCCTGGACCGGATGGGGTTTCATCGGACCCTTCGCGGTGGTCTTCGCCTTCGTCTTCCTGGCTCCGATCGCGTACTCGATCTATCTCAGCCTCTTCCGCGACCAGCTCATCGGCGGCAACCACTTCGTCGGCCTGGACAACTACACGCAGGCCTTCCAGGACGACCAGTTCTGGTCCTCCCTGGAGCGGGTCTCGCTGTTCCTGGTGATCCAGGTGCCGATCATGCTCGGCATCGCCCTGTTCGTGGCGCTCGCCCTGGACAGCGGCCGGCTCTTCGGCCGGGACTTCTTCCGGATCTCGATCTTCCTGCCGTACGCCGTGCCCGCCGTGGTCGCCACCCTGATGTGGGGCTTCATGTACGGCACCCAGTTCGGTCTGGTCGGTGACATCAACAGCGCCTTCGACGTGACGCTGCCCGACCCGCTCTCGGCCCATCTGGTGCTGGCGTCGATCGGCAACATCGTGACCTGGGAGTTCGTCGGCTATAACATGCTGATCTTCTACTCCGCGCTGCGGGTCATCCCGACCTCGCTGTACGAGGCGGCGGAGATCGACGGCGCCGGCCAGTTCCGCGTCATCACGGCCATCAAGCTCCCGGCGATCCGCGGCGCCCTGGTCATCGCGACGATCTTCTCGATCATCGGCAGCTTCCAGCTCTTCAACGAGCCGAGCATCCTGCGACCGCTGGCGCGCAACGCCATCACGACGGACTACACGCCGAACTTCTACACCTACTCGCTGTCCTTCAACGGACAGCAGCACAACTACTCCGCGGCGGTCGCCATCATCATGGGGCTGATCACCATGATCATCGCCTACGTCGTGCAGCTCCGCGGCATGCGCAAGGGAGCCTGAGCCATGAGCACCCCCGTCACCACCGCCTCTCCCTCCGCATCGGCCGCGTCCGGCGGTTCCAGGACCACGCCCCGACTGCGCACCCCGCGCAAGAAGCACTCCCCCGGACGCCCCAAGCGCAGCGTGCTGCTGACCGTGCTGACCGGTCTGGTCCTGGTCTACGCCGTGGTGCCGCTGCTGTGGCTGCTCATCAACGCGACCAAGACGCAGGCGGGACTCGCCGACTCCAACGGCCTGTGGTTCGCCCACAAGTTCGCCCTCTGGTCGAACGTCCACGACACGTTCACCTACCACGACGGCATCTTCGGCCGCTGGCTGCTGAACACCCTGCTCTACGTCGTGCTCGGCGCCGGCGGTGCCACCTTCCTGTCGATCCTCGGCGGCTACGCGCTGGCGAAGTTCAACTTCCCCGGGAAACGCGCCGTCTTCGCCGTGGTCATCGGTGCCGTAGCGGTTCCCGGTACGGCCCTCGCGGTGCCCACCTTCCTGATGTTCAGCAAGGTGGGGCTCACGGACACCCCGTGGGCGGTGATCATCCCGTCGCTGATCTCGCCGTTCGGCCTGTACCTGATGTGGGTGTTCGCCACCGAGGCCATCCCGGTCGAGCTGCTGGAGGCCGCGCGGATCGACGGAGCGGGCGAGATCCGCACCTTCTTCCAGGTCTCCCTGCCACTGCTCGCCCCCGGTGTCGTGACGGTGCTGCTGTTCACCACGGTCGCGACATGGAACAACTACTTCCTGCCGCTGATCATGCTCAGGGATCCGAACTGGTTCCCGCTGACCCTGGGCCTGAGCTCCTGGAGCTCCCAGGCCCAGACGATCGGCGGCGACGTCATCTTCAACTTGGTGATCACGGGTTCGCTGCTCACCATCGTGCCGCTGATCGCCGCGTTCCTGCTGCTGCAGAAGTACTGGCAGTCGGGTCTCGCCGCCGGAAGCGTCAAGGAATAACCCAACCCTCAAGAAGTCCCACCCACGAAGAAGTGGAAGCACCTCCATGCGCAGAACCACCAGCCGCCTGCTGCGCGGCCTCGCCGTCCTCTCCGTCCTCTCCCTGGGCGCGACCGCGTGCGGCAGCTCGGACGACAGCAGCTCCAGCAGCAAGGCAGTATCCGCGTCGGACATCCAGGCGGCCCTGAAGAAGGGCGGCACGGTCAACGTCTGGGCCTGGGAGCCCACGCTGAAGACGGTCGCCGCCGACTTCGAGAAGAAGTACCCCAAGGTCAAGATCAACCTGGTCAGCGACAAGTCCGGTGACAAGTACTACACCGCGCTGTCGAACGCGATCGCGGCCGGCAAGGGCGTCCCCGACGTCGCCCAGGTCGAGTACTTCGCGGTGAGCCAGTACTCCCTCACCAAGGGCCTGACCGACCTGACGCCCTACGGCGCCGACAAGCTGGCCTCCAAGTACACGGCCGGTCCGTGGAACGCGGTGAGCGACGGCTCCAAGGTCTACGGCCTGCCGATGGACTCGGGCCCGATGGCGATGTTCTACAACAAGAAGGTCTTCGACAAGTACAAGATCGCCGTCCCGACCACGTGGGACGAGTACGTCACAGCGGCCGCCAAGCTGCACAAGGCCGACCCGAAGGCGTACATCGCCAACGACGCCGGTGACGCGGGCTTCACCACCAGCATGCTGTGGCAGGCCGGTTCGCGCCCCTACAAGGTCGACGGCACCAAGGTGACGGTCAACTTCGAGGACGCGGGCGCCAAGAAGTACACGGAGACCTGGCAGAAGCTGATCGACCAGAAGCTCCTCTCGCCGATCAACGGCTGGACCGACGACTGGTACAAGGGCCTCGGTGACGGCACCATCGCCACCCTGACCACCGGCGCCTGGATGCCCGCCAACTTCGTCAGCGGTGTCGCCGGTGCCTCCGGTGACTGGCGCGCGGCCCCGATGCCGCAGTGGACCGCGGGCGGCAAGTCCAGCGCGGAGAACGGCGGTTCGTCCCTCACCCTGCCCACCCTGGGCAAGAACAAGGAACTCGCCTACGCGTTCGTCCAGTACGCCAACGCCGGCGCCGGCATCCAGACCCGCGTGAACGAGGGCGCCTTCCCGGCCACCAAGGCCGAGCAGCAGTCCGCGGCGTTCCAGAACAAGGCGTTCCCGTACTTCGGTGGGCAGCAGGCGAACAAGATCTTCGCCCAGTCCGCGTCCGAGGTCGCTTCCGACTGGTCGTACCTGCCCTTCCAGCAGTACGCCAACTCGATCTTCAACGACACCGTCGGCAAGGCGTACATCTCCGGTACGACGCTGGCCCAGGGTCTGAAGAGCTGGCAGGACGCCTCCGTCAAGTACGGCAACGAGCAGGGCTTCACGGTCAACAAGTGACCCGCTCGAAGTAACAGCTCCACGAAGTAACCGGCACCTCCTCCGGAGCCGCCGCCGAGCAGCAGTCAGCTCGGCGGCGGCCGCCCGGAACCCACCACGCTTCACGTATCTCGTACCGCCTGTGCAGTAACCGGAAGGACCACCATGATCTCCACCCTCCTGTCCCAGTTGCGGCACGGGCCGGACGGTGACGCCACCCCCCGTCTCGCCTACGGCGCCGACTACAACCCGGAGCAGTGGCCGCGGGAGGTGTGGGACGAGGACATCCGACTGATGCGCGAGGCCGGCGTCAACATCGTCTCCGTGGGGATCTTCTCCTGGGCGCGCATCCAACCGGCCCGGGACGAGTGGGACTTCGGCTGGCTCGACGAGGTCATGGACCTGCTGCACGCGGGCGGCATCGGCGTCGACCTGGCCACCGCCACCGCGTCCCCGCCCCCGTGGCTGAGCACGGAGCACCCGGAGATCCTCCCGGTGACCGCCGCCGGCGAGACCCTCTGGCCGGGAGGCCGCCAGCACTGGCGCCCCACCTCGCCCGTCTTCCGCGAGCACGCGCTGCGCCTGGTACGGAAGGTGGCCGAGCGCTACGCCGACCACCCCGCGCTGGTCGCCTGGCACGTCTCGAACGAGCTGGGCTGCCACAACGTCTACGACTACTCCGACGACGCGACCCGCGCCTTCCGCGACTGGCTGCGCGCCCGCTACACGACGATCGACACGCTCAACCAGGCCTGGGGCACGGCCTTCTGGTCCCAGCGGTACAGCGACTGGGAGCAGATACTCCCGCCCCGGCTGGCCGCCTCCTTCCCGAACCCGACCCAGCAACTCGACTTCAAGCGCTTCTCCTCCGACGCGCTCAAGGACCATCTCCGCGCGGAACGCGACCTGTTGCGCGAGATCACCCCGGACGTGCCGGTCACCACCAACTTCATGGTGATGGGCAACACCAAGGGCATGAACTACGCCGACTGGGCGAGCGAGATCGACTTCGTCTCCAACGACCACTACGTCACGCCCGGTTCGCAGGACCGCGACGAACTGTCCTTCTCCGCGAACCTCGTCAGCGGGATCTCCGCCGGCCGCCCGTGGTTCCTGATGGAGCACTCCACCAGCGCCGTCAACTGGCAGCCCGTCAACGTCGCGAAGCGCCCCGGCGACCTCGCCCGTGACTCCCTCCTGCACGTCGCGCACGGCGCCGACGCCGTCTGCTACTTCCAGTGGCGCCAGTCGGCCGCCGGTGCCGAGAAGTACCACTCGGCGATGGTCCCGCACGCCGGGGAGGACAGCGAGGTCTTCCGCGCGGTGGCCGAACTCGGCCGCACGCTGCGGACGTTGGCCCCCATCGCCGGGTCGGACCGGGAGACGGCCCGGGTCGGCATCGTCTTCGACTGGGAGTCCTGGTGGGCGAGCGAGCAGGACTCGCACCCCACCGACCGCCTCGACTACCGCCAGGAAGCGCTCGACTGGTACTCCGCCCTCCTCGACCTCGGCGTCCGCGCCGACATCGTCACGGCGCAGACCGCCCTCGACCGCTACGACGTGGTGATCACGCCGGTCCTGCACATGATCCCGGCGGCCCTCTCCAAGGAACTCACGCGCTACGTCGAGCAGGGCGGCCACCTTGTCTCCACGTACTTCTCCGGTGTCGTCGACGAGAACGACCACATCTGGCTCGGCGGCTACCCGGGCGCCCTGCGCGACCTGTTGGGCATCCGCATCGAGGAGTTCGGCCCGCTGCTCGACGGCGACACGGTCGAGCTTGACCTCGACGGCACCGTCACGGGCTCCCTGTGGACCGACCGCATCACGGTGACCGACCCCGAGGTGGAGGTGCTGGCCCACTACGGCAGCGGTGCGTACGCAGGCCGCCCCGCCGTCACCCGCCGTACGGTGGGCGGAGGTTCGGCCGCGTACGTCTCCACGCGCCTGGGCCGCGAGGGCCTCACGGGTCTGCTCCCGGAGCTGCTCGCGCCCGCCGGTGTGACCAGTGAACTCCCGGACGCCGCAAGGGGAGTTGTGGAGCTGACCGTGCGCCGGAACGCAGAGAGCCGCTACCTCTTCCTGGTCAACCGGACCGACGGGACAGTGCCGTTGACGGGTCTGTCCGGCGAACTCCTGGTCGGCAGCGCGGGCGACGACGGCTTCCCTGTCCTCTCCCCCAGGGATGTCGCTGTAGTACGCCAGCCCGTCAGGTGAGTTCGAGCAGCCCCCGGCGGACGGCCTCCGACACGGCCGCCGCCCGGTTGTCGACCTTGAACTTGCGGTAGATCCGCACGAGATGGGTCTTGACCGTGGCCTCGCTGAGGAACAACGCCTCGGCGATGGCCCGGTTGCTCCGCCCCTCCGCCATCAGCCGGACGACCTCGACCTCGCGCTGGGTCAACTCCCGCTCGGGGTCGACCACTTGGCCGACGAGTTCGCCGACGACCTCCGAGGCCAGCCCGACCGAGCCGCCTGCGGCGGTACGCACCGCCTGGAAGAGTTCCTCCGGCGCCCCCGCCTTGAGCACATAGCCACGGGCGCCCGCCTCCAACGCCCGTACGACATCGGCCCGTCCGGCATAACTGGTCAGCATGACCACCGCGACGCCCGGCGCCCGCGCGGCGAGCCTCCGTACGGCCTCGACACCGTCGATACCGCTCCCCGCCCCGGCGAACCGCAGATCCATCAGCGCGACGTCGGGCGTCAACTGGGCCGCCAGACGCACCGCTTCCTCACCGCTCCCGGCCTCGGCGATCACGTCGAGGTCCGGTTCGCCGTCGAGCAGGGCGCGCAGCCCGGCCCGTACGACGGCGTGGTCGTCCGCGATCAGGAGGCGGAGCGGTGCGGCGGTCATGCGGTGGTCGCCGCGGTGAGAGGTGCGACGGGCTGGATCCGGGGTGCGGCGGAGACCATGGCGCGGACCCTGGTCCCCCGCCCCGGCACGCTGCTCACGTCGAGGTCTCCGCCGCATTCGCGCAGTCGCGCCCGGGCGGCGGGCAGCCCGAAGCCGCGGTCCGCGCGGGCACCGGCCGCGAAGGCCGCGGCGGGGTCGAAGCCCCGCCCGTCGTCGCTCACTTCGAGTTCCACGCGGTCCCTGTGTCGCCGGTAGGTGACCGACACGCTTGCCGCGCGGGCGTGTTCGCGTACGTTCGCCAGCGTGCTCTGGGCGACGCGGAAGAGGGTGGTGGCCGTGTGCTCGTCGAGGACCGGCCGGTGCGCGCCCACCGCGCGGAACTGGACCCGGGTCCCGGCGCCCTCCGTCCGCGACCGGGCGCACAGCAGCCGCAGCGCGTCTTCGAGGCCCGCCTCGGCGACGGCGGCGGGAGTGAGATCGCGGATGATGCGCCGGGTCTCCGCCAGATTCGCGCCGAGTCCGTCGGCCACGGCACGGACCCGGGTGCGCGCCACGTCCGGCCGCTCGTCCCAGTCCCGCTCGGCGACCTGCAACATCATCACGCTGCCGGCGAGTTCCTGGGCCAGCGTGTCGTGCAGGTCGCGGGCGATCCGGGTGCGCTCCTCGAGCACACCCGCCTGCCGCTGTTGCTTCGCCAACGTGTCCCGGGTGTCCCGCAGTTCGTCCACGAGCCGCTGGCGGACGGCCGCGTCCCGCTGCTGGGTCCGGTAGAGGGCGACGGTCGCCCACACCGCGGCCAAGGGGACCAGCACGACCTCGGGGTCGAACCGCCCGACGGACCGGACGAGCGACCCGCCGAGTACGACGGTGATCACGCCCACCGTCACCACGGCGGCCCGCCGGTCGAGCACCCGCAGGGCGGCGCAGGCGAGCGGAACGGCGCACCACACGTAGGCAGTTGTGAGCGGCGCCTGGGTGAGGAAGGTCAGCACGGTCCACAGCAGGATCAGTACGGGAACCCAGGCACGCCTGCCGAACGGCCCGAGCCGGTCCCACCACGTGAGCCCGCCCGCGTACACCAGGGCCAGCGCTCCGCTGAGGCTCACGATGTACCAGCACAACGGGACGTCGATCAGGGCGAGCCGGACGAAGCCCGCCCCGACGACGAGGAACAGCGCGAGATGGGAGACGTGCTCCAGGGTGTGCCGACTGCCGCGAGCGGTCAGCTGGGTGCGTGCGGACACGGCGGATCCCCTTGGGCCACATGATCCGGACAGGGCTCCCGAGTCTATCGACCACCTGTATGACCAGTGTGAACAGTGGGGATCGTCACGCCCCCGGGTGCAGCCCCAGCCAGCCCGGCGAGGGATCGCCCTTGACCTCGCCGAAGTAGAGGGCGAAGGTCTGCTTCCAGCGCTCGACCCCAGCGCGGTCGGCCATGAAGCGGGGGAAGCCGTCGATGTTCGCGTTCGGGTACTCCCAGATCGGCTTCAGTCCCGCCGGGAGCGTGGTGTCGGTCCGTACCGACCAGCCGTTGAAGGACGCCCGCTGCTGGGCGTCGGACAGCTGCCAGTTGAGGTAGAGCTTGGCGGCCGTGGTGTTCTTGGCCTGCTTCAGGATCGCGGCGCGCTGCCCCCAGGCCATGAAGGGGTGGCCATCGGGTACGACCCACTTCACGGGGTCCGAGGAGAGCAGGGTGCCGGCCGTGGAGATGCCGATCGCCTTCTGTCCGGCGCGGACCGCGTCCCCCGGGGAGTTGCTGCCCCGGGCGAACCGCACGTCCTGCCCGGCGAGCGCGGCCACCCAGTCCCAGCCGTACCGCTGCGCGTACAGCGTGTAGAGGTAGAGGGACGCGTCGTCGTCGTGCGGGTAGGACGAGGCGATCTTCCCCTTCCACTTGGGGTCGATCAGGTCGAGCGGGCTCTTGGGAGCATCCGCACCAACCGCGGCGACGTCGTACAGGAAGCTGAAACCGACCGCCCCGATGGCGACCCAGGCGCCCTGCGGGTCCTTGAACTTGTCGTAGACCTTCGAGAACCCGGCCGCCTTGTAGTGCAGCAGCCGCCCTTCCTCCTTCCACCGCGTGAAGTCCTGCAGCGTCTGGAGCTGTACGACATCGGGCACCAGGGTGTCGGTCGCGAACTGGTTGTCCACGCGCACGTCGTGGTACTTGCTGTAGTCGACGATCAGCGTCAGGTCCATGGCGGGGAAGCGCTTCTTGAAGGCCGCCTTGGTGGCGTCCTGCTGGGTCGGCGTGTCGCCTCCGGCATAGACCACCAGCTTGCCGCCGTCCGCCAGGGCGGCCCGGTACAGCTCGTCGAGCGTCCGGCTCTCCTCGGCTCCGGAACCACTCCGCGAGGACCACCCGCCCGAGGCGGCTACGGCGGGCGTGGCCGCGGCACCGAGCACACTCATCCCGAGCGCAGCACCGGCTCCACCGGCAAGGACACGTCGCCTACTGAGAAAACTGGACACGCTGAGGGGCCTCTCTGAAGGGGGCTTGACGCCATGAGCTGCGTCGGCGGAAGCCGGGCGCCATGGTCATTCGTGATTCTTCTGCCGCCCGGGGGCCGGTCGCGTCGTCCGTACGGAGCGAAGGGTGCGCGCGAGGTTGAAGCTGGGTTCAACCGATCGGTTGAACACCGAGGTCCGGTTGCCCGTGTCTCACCAGCCGCGCCAACAGCACGTCGAGACCCGGGAGTTCCGTCACTACGGCGTCGGGCGCAGCCCCGTGACCGTGACCGTGACGAGTCGTCGTACCGCCGCCTTGGAGGGCAGGACTGCGGCCGCGGCGAGGGCATGGAGGCAGTAGGTGGCGAGTTCGTCCGGGGAGACGTCGGCGCGGATGTCGCCGGCCTGGGCGCCCTCGGCCAGGAGGTCGCGGAGGAAGCGGTGGAGGTGCTGCTCCGCGCCGACGACGTGTTCGCCCTGGTGCAGCAGCGCGCCGAGTTCCGGGCCGTGACCGTGGCGCCGTTGCTGGATGAAGGCATAGGCCTCCAGTACCGCCCTCAGGCGCTCCCCCGCGCTGCCGGAGCCGTCCCGGAGTCCGGCGAGTTCCTTGAGATGCCCGGCGATCTGCTGCTCGTGCCACGCCGTCATGATCGACTCGACGTCCGGGAAGTACTTGTACAGCGTGGCCCGGCCGATCCCGCTCTCCTGGGCGATCTTCGACATCGTCACCGAGCGCAGGCCGTGCTCGGTGACCAGCACCGCCGTGGTCTCCAGCACCGTGTCACGGACGGCGCGACGGTGCTCCTCGATGGTCTCGTTCCAGATCTTCGGCACGGCCTCAGGATACGCCCCGCCACCATCGAGACACTATGCATTGACAGCGACACAGTGTCTCGATAAAGCTGTCGGGGTGACAACAGAACGCACACTCACCGCCGAAGCACGCATCCCCACCGACCGCCCCAGCCGCTACCTCGCACAGCTCTGCAAGCACTTCGCCAACAAGGGCCGCCACCTGACCCATCGCCCGCGCACCCACACGCTCCCGGAGCTCCGGCCCGACCAGATCCAGGTCGAGTGGACCGACAGCGACGGGACGCTCCGCCTGCCGTGGGGGCAGTGCACCCTGCGGGCCCTTCCCGGCGCACTGCTGGTGCGCGTCGAGGCCGACGACCGGGAGAACCTGGAGCGGCTCGAGGATCTCGTCAGCACACACATCGGCAGGTTCAGCAGGCGCGATCCGTTGCGGGTGGAGTGGCGGCCGTCCGGGGCAGCCGTCGACGCACCCGGCGAGGCGGCGGTTCCGCCGCGCCAACAACCCCCCGGCTGAGTCGCGGGTTTTGTGGTGACGGTCGTCCTGGCGAAGGCAGCTCTCGTCGGTGGCCTCACTCCACGGCGCCACAGGAGCCGTATCGGACAGGTCGCGCCCGCCCCCGACCGACACCCACTGGACAGGCCCCGTCACGCGCGTTTCATACCCCCTGGGGGTATAGTCCTGCCAGACACACACCGGAGAGGGGCGGGTTCATGGGAGCGATCGGGCACGCGTTGTCCATTGCCGGGTCGATGACCTGGGAGGTCACCTGGGCACTGATCCTCGGGTTCACGCTCTCCGCCGTCGTGCAGGCGGTGGTGCGCCGGTCGACGGTCGTACGACTGCTCGGTGACGACCGGCCGCGCACGCTCGCCCTGTCCGCCGGGCTCGGCGCCGCCTCGTCGTCCTGTTCGTACGCGGCCGTGGCGCTCGCCCGTTCCCTGTTCCGCAAGGGCGCGAACTTCACCGCGGCCATGGCGTTCGAGATCGCCTCCACCAACCTGGTCGTCGAACTCGGCGTGATCCTGGCCCTGTTGATGGGCTGGCAGTTCACCGCCGCGGAGTTCGTCGGCGGACCTATCATGATCGTCGTCCTCGCCGTGCTGTTCCGGCTCTTCCTGCGGCAGCGTCTGCTGGACCGGGCGCAGGAGCAGGCGGAGCGCGGGCTGGCCGGCTCCATGGAGGGGCACGCGGCGATGGACATGTCGATCGGGGGCGAGGGGAGCTTCGTCCGTCGGCTGTTCTCGCGGGACGGGTTCACGTCCGTCGCGCACATCTTCGTGATGGAGTGGGCCGCGATCCTGCGCGACCTGGTGGCCGGACTGCTGATCGCGGGCGCGATCGCCGCCTGGGTGCCGGACAGCTTCTGGCACACGTTCTTCCTCGCCGACCATCCCCTCGCCGCGAAGCTGGTCGGACCGCTCGTCGGACCGCTGGTGGCCATCGCGACCTTCGTCTGCTCGATCGGCAACGTGCCCCTCGCGGTGGTGCTGTGGAAGGGCGGCATCAGCTTCGGCGGGGTGATCGCCTTCATCTACGCCGACCTGTTGATCCTGCCGATCCTGAACATCTACCGGAAGTACTACGGCGCCCGCATGGCCGGCTTCCTCCTGGTCACCTTCTTCGCGGCGATGGCCGTAGCCGGGTACATCGTCGAGTTCGCCTTCGGCGGCCTGGGGCTCGTCCCGGACCAGGCCGACGCCAAGATCCCCGACGACGGGATCACCTGGAACTACACGACCTGGCTCAACATCGCCTTCATGCTGCTTGCCGCGAGTCTGGTCGTACGGTTCCTGCGCAGCGGCGGTCCGGCCATGCTGCGGATGATGGGCGGCTCACCGAACGAGGGCGAGCAGGAACACGGGCACGAGCACCACGAGCACCACCACTAGGACCCGTCCGGCACCCGACCTGTGCGGTCGTTCACGCCATGAAGCGGCCTGGTCCGACGACGAGCCGCGACCAGACCTCCGCCTGGTCGCGGATGTAGTCGATGTCCCGTACATACAGGGCGAGATGACCCTCCTCGATGTGCCGCCGGAAGTTATCGTCACCGGCGGCGGCCGCTTCCTGCAGGAAGTCCGCGAGGGACTGCAGCCGGGGTGCGGCCATGTCCATCACCGCCTCCCGTTCCTGACGGGTGCAGCCGTACGCGTCGAGGAACTCCCGGGCACGGTACGCCTGTTGCTCGGTCGTGCCCCAGCCGTCGTGGTTGTCGGGGTGGGTGAGCGGGGCGTAGCGATAGAGGGCGTAGGCGAGGTCCCACGCGCGGGGGCCGGGCCGGGCGGCGTCGAAGTCGATGAGCCCTACGGCCCTTTCGCCGCTGAAGACGCAGTTGTACGGGGCGAAGTCACCGTGACAGATCACCTCGACCGGTGCGATTGCGTCGAACTGCCAGTCATCGCCTGGGTGTTGGGCGAGATCGGTGGTCGCGTCGTGGTAGCTGTGCAGGAGGCGGGCGGAGGTGACGAGCGCCCGGCTGCCACGAATCCCGTCGGTCAGTGGGTAGTTGCCGACGTCGCCCGCCAGGTAGGTCAGGATCATCCGGCCCTGTTCATCGACACCGCGCGCGACGGGGGCGCCTTCGAAGCCCTGCCGTTCGAGGTGGTCCAGCAGCCGCTGCACGGCGGAACTCCAGGGCATGACCGGCTTCCGTACGGTCTCCCCGACACGGAAGACCCGGGCGGTGCCACCGCCGGTCAACTCCTGCTCCTCCGCTTCCCCTTCGTCGGAGTACGGGCGAGGGGCGGCGGGCATGTGGATCTCCTTGTGTGGCGGGACGTTCTGGTCGCCGCGGTCCGGGCCCCTTCGCCGATGGGCAGCGGCGAGGGTGGATAGCCGATCAAGTACCTTACGTCGGTCGGCACTTGTTCACCCGGTCAAGGGCCACGGTGTTCCGTACGAAGGCGGCAGGCCGAAGGACACCTTCAACGGCAGCTCCAGACAAGCCGCCCCGCACAAAAGGCAGTTGCCGATCCGATACCGGTCATGAACGATCTCCGACCATGACGCCGAACCCCGCCCACCCGTCTCCCCGCCCGCTCGCCCTGATCACCGGAGCAGGGCGAACCGTCGGCATCGGCGCGGGTGTCGCACGTCGACTCGCGGCCTCCGGTTGGGACATCGCCTTCACCTACTGGACTCCCTACGACGAACGCATGGCCTGGGGCCCCGAGGCCGGCGCGGCCTCCGCCATCACCGACACCCTCACTCAACACGGCGCCGCCACCACGGCAGTCGAGGCGGACCTCGCCGACCCGGACACCCCGGCCCGCGTCTTCGACGAGGTCGAACGCGAACTGGGCGGCGTCAGGGCCCTGGTGATGTGCCACTGCGAGTCCGTCGACTCCGGCCTGCTCGACACCACCGTCGAGAGCTTCGACCGGCACTTCGCCGTCAACGCCCGCGCCACCTGGCTGCTCATCCGTGAGTACGGCCGACGGTTCGCCGCCGCACCGGGCAGCGGCCGGATCATCGCCCTCACCAGCGACCACACCGTGAACAACCTTCCCTACGGCGCCAGCAAGGGCGCCCTGGACCGCATCACCCTGGCCGCCGCGCACGAACTCGCCCACCTCGGCATCACAGCCAACGTCATCAACCCGGGGCCGGTGGACACCGGTTGGATGACCGACGAGGGACGAGCACACGTGCTTCGCCGAACACCGCTCAACCGCCTCGGCACACCACAGGACACCGCCCACCTCGTCGACTTCCTCTGCTCACCGGAAGGCCAGTGGATCAACGGCCAACTCCTCATGAGCAACGGCGGGTTCGCATAGCACCCGGGCTACCGATCATGTGAGGGCCCCGGGCGGCCTCCCTCTCGTGCACACACCCGCCTCAAGCCGTACGTGCGCACTCCTCAGCCAGCCGCAGGCTCCACGTCACGGCGTGCGGGATGTCGTCGACCGGGAACAGCGTGTGCCGTACGGTCCGTTCGGCGTCGACGATCAGGATCAGGCGTTTGTGGCGGAGGCGGCCGGCGCCTCGGAAGGTCGGAAGTCGTAGGGCAGCGCCCAGTTGGTGGTGGGCGTCGGAGAGGAGCGGGTACGGGATCTCCTCGGCACGGGCGAACTTCGCTTGCTCGTACGGGAGTTGGGTGCTGATGCCGCGTACGTCCACGCCCGCCCGGCGGAAGTCGGGCCAGGCTTCTCGGAAGAGGCGGTTCTCCAGGGTGCAGCCCGTCACTCCGGGGATCCGCTCGTCCCAGTCGACTCCCGTGCCGGGGTAGGTGAACAGCACGGTCGCGGCGGCGGCCGGCGAGACCACGGGCAGGTCGGTGCCCTGTGTGCCCGGGAGGTGGAGGTCTTCGGGCACGCGGATGCCGGCCAGGGCGTGAACGCGGGCGTGCTCGGCGCTGTCAGCGGCGGCCGTGGCGGTGAGGCTTCCATCGCCGAGCACCCAGCGGTCGCCCCAGTCCTGCATGGCGACGAGGAGCGGGAGCAGGGCGAGTCCGGCATCGGTCGGCACGTACTCGTAGCGCACCGGGCGCCGTTGGTAGAGGCTGCGGCGCAGGACGCCTTGGGCGACGAGCCGGCCCAGGCGCTCGGTGAGGACATTGCGGGACAGGCCGATCTCGGCGGCCAGCGCGTCGAAGCGGACGTGGCCGCGGGCGATCTCCCGCAGGATCAGAACGTTCCACCAGTCCCCCAGAACCACGGCGGCCCGGGCGATGCCGCAGGTCTCGTCGGCGTTGTGCTTCCTCATGCACCCATAGTAAGTTCCTTTTCAGGACTCACTTTGTTTCTAGTCGGAACTTACCGCCCGCCGTTAGCCAGGACGCGGGCCCAGCGTGAGGAGTTGCACCGTGACCGCCATCAGCCGGGTCGTCGCACGGGAGATCATCGACAGCCGGGGCAATCCGACCGTCGAGGTGGACGTGGAACTCAAGGACGGCTCGCTCGGCCGGGCCGCCGTACCGTCGGGCGCCTCCACCGGCGCCCGGGAGGCGGTCGAACTCCGCGACGGAGACCCGACCCGCTTCCACGGCAAGGGAGTTCGGCGCGCCGTCGACGCCGTCAACGAGAGCATCGCGGACGCCGTGATCGGACTCGACGCCGAGAACCAGGCCGCCGTGGACCGGTCCATGATCGAACTCGACGGTACGGACAGCAAGTCGCGGCTCGGCGCCAACGCCCTGCTCGGTGTCTCGCTGGCCACCGCCAAGGCGGCCGCGGCCGCCCACCGACTGCCGCTGTACCGCTACATCGGCGGCGTCGACGCCCGACTGCTGCCGGTGCCCATGATGAACATCGTCAACGGCGGCGCCCACGCCGACAATCCGCTCGACTTCCAGGAGTTCATGATCGCGCCCATCGGCGCGGCCACCTTCGCCGAGGCCGTCCGGATGGGCTCCGAGGTCTTCCACACCCTGCGCCGCGACCTGATCGCCGCGGGCCACAGCGCCAACGTCGGCGACGAGGGCGGCTTCGCCCCCGATCTGCGCACCGCCGACGAGGCCCTCGACTTCGTCCTCCACGCCATCGAACGCACCGGCTACAAGCCCGGCACCGACATCACCCTCGTCATGGACCCGGCCACGTCCGAGTTCTTCCACGACGGTGTCTACGACTACAGGGGCGAGGGCGTCCGCCGCACGCCCGCCCAACACGCCGACTACCTGGCCGAGTTGGTCGACCGCTACCCGATCGCGTCGATCGAGGACCCGATGGCGGAGGACGACCACGACGGCTGGCAGGCGCTCACCACCCGGCTCGGCGAGCGCTGCCAGCTGACCGGCGACGACGTGTTCTGCACCAACGAAGCGCTGTTGAGCGCCGGGATCCGGGACGGGATCGCCAACTCGATCCTGGTGAAGGTCAATCAGATCGGCACCCTCACGGAGACCCTGGCCACCGTCGCCACCGCCCACCGCGCCGGCTACACCGTCGTGATGTCCCACCGCTCCGGCGAGACCGAGGACACCACCATCGCCGACCTCGCCGTCGCCACCGGCTGCGGCCAGATCAAGACCGGTTCGCTGTCCCGCTCCGACCGCACCGCGAAGTACAACCAACTCACCCGTATCGAGGAGGAGTTGGGGGACCAGGCACGGTACGCGGGGCGCGACGCGCTGGGGCTGCGCCGCTGAACCCTCCACGTCGGCGGTCAGGTGGCGGGCTGCGCCTCGACGACGGCGAACGCCCTGGCGGGAGTCACGTCGACGCGGCGCAGCCCGGCCGCGGTCAGGAGACCTTGGTTCCCAGCAGGTCGACCGGGGCGATCACCGGCGGCGCGCTGAGCTTCGTCCGCGCCGCCTCCCCCAGTGCGGCGGCGATCCGCCCCGCCAGGTGGGCCTGGCGTCCCTGCTCGTCCTCGAAGGTGTCGAACACGCCGAAGGTGGTGGCGCTCTCGCGGAACGCGAACCACGCCACCGTGCCCTCCTCCCGCTCGGCCAGCTCCTGGGCGCCGCGCAGCATGGCCTCCACCTCGCCGGCGTACTCCGGCTTGGCCTCGATGCGTACCAACAGACCGACCTTCACTGTGACCACTCCTCGCGTTCGAACCGCCGGGCTTCCGGCGCACGACGAACGTATGGCGGCGGCCGGTGATCACATCAGCGGCAGAAACGACACGGTTGATAGCGTTTCCGCCATGCGTGTAGCGGTCGTCGTCTACGACGGAGTGTTCGACTCCGGCCTCTCGGCCGTCCTCGACGTGCTGAGCAACGCCAACGCGCTGGGCGGGCAGATCCACGAGTCCTCGCCGACCTGGAACGTGACCCTGGTCGGCCCGACTCCGCAGGTACGGACAGGCGCCGGACTCCTCGTGGCGCCCGAGCCGCTCGACGTCGCCGATGGCGCCGACCTCCTGGTCGTACCGGCACTCGGGGAGAGCGATCCTTCGGCGCTGCTCGACCACGTCGGCGGCGACGTGTCCCTGCCCGTCCGCGAGCTGATCGCCCGAACTCGCCGTCGCGGTACGCCCATTGCCTCGGCGTGCGCGGGTACCTTCCTGCTGGCCGAGGCGGGTGTGCTGGACGGGCTGCGCGCCACGACGACCTGGTGGCTGTCGCCCGCGTTCCGGAACCGGTATCCCAAGGTCCAGCTCGACCACAGCCGGATGGTGATCGGCTGCGAGGGCATCACCACCGCCGGCGCGGCCTTCGGCCATGTCGATCTCGCGCTGGCGATCGTCCGGGCCGGCAGCCCCGCGCTCGCCGACCTGGTCGCCCGCTACCTCGTGGTCGACGAACGCCCCTCGCAGGCGGCGTACACGATTCCCAGCACGCTGGCCCAGAGCGATCCCACCGTCGCGGCCTTCGAGGTCTGGACCCGCGAGCATCTGACCGGGCCCATCAGCATCCCCGAGGCGGCCAAGGCCATCGGAGTCAGCGAACGGACCCTGCAGCGGGCCGTGCGGCGCACGGTCGGGACGTCTCCCATCCGCTTCGTCCAGGACCTGCGGATCGAACGCGCGTCACACCTCCTGCGCACCACCGGCCTCTCCCTGGAGACCATCTCCAGGAAGGTCGGCTACGAGCACCCCAACACGCTGCGGGTGCTCCTCCGCGAACGCACCGGCAAGACGACGTCGGCGCTGCGCGGCACCAAGTGACGTCAGGGCGCCTCAGGTTCAGGGAATGAGCACGATCTTTCCGCGCGTGTGACGCTTCTCGAGTTCGGCGAACGCGTCGCGGACGTCGTCGAGCGGGTAGGTCGCGGCGATCGGGATCTCGATGCGGCCGGAGGCGACGAGGTCGGCCATCTCGGTGAGGACCTCGCGGGTGGAGGCGTCGGCGCTGCCCGCGCTCTTGGTGCCGAGTTCCTGGGCCTTCTGGAAGGAGATGATCGTCTCGATCCGGTCCCTGGGAATGCCCAGTTCCACGGCGAGTTGGACGTACTCGGGGGCGAAGAGGTCGATGAAGGCATCGATCCCATCGGGCGCCGCCGCGGTGAGCGCGTCGGCGAGCCGGTCGCCGTACGGGACCGGGGTCGCGCCGTGTGCGGTGAGCCACTCGGCGTTGGCGGGCGAGGCGATGCCGAGGACGTGCGCGCCGCGTACGGCGAGGAGTTGGACGACGACGGTACCCACACCGCCGGCCGCGGCCGAGACGGCGACGGTCTCGCCGGGCTTGGGGGCCACCGCTTCTACGGCGGCCCACGCGGTGCATGCGACGACGTAGAGGGCGCCGGCCACCTCCCAACTCAGCGCGTCCGGCTTGCGGATGAGCTGCGACACCGGCACGACGACGTGGGTGGCCTGGCTGGAGCGCTGCCAGGAGAAGCCGAGGACTTCATCGCCGACGCCGAAGTCGGTTACGCCCGCGCCGAGTTCGGTGACGACACCGGCGAGGTCGCTGCCCTGGCCGGACGGGAAGGTCGCGGGGAACAGCTCGTGCATCGCGCCCGAACGGATGGCCGCCTCACCGGGGTTGATGCCGGCCGCCCGGACCTCCACGAGGACTTCCCCAGCGGCGGGTCGGGGCATCGGCACCTCGGTGACATGGAGGACGTCACGGTCGCCGTACGAGTCGAAGCGCACTGCTCGCGCTTGGGTGGTGCTCATCAGGTCTCCTTCGTCAGGGGTGTTGGGCCGGGTGCAGCGGAGGCACGGAGTACGGCGAGCGCATGGGCCAGGTGACCGAGCGCCGCGTCGGGGAGTGGGGCCCCCAGCCGTGTCGCGAGTTCACGGTCGAACACGGGACCGCCCTCCGCCACCAACTCCCGCCCGGCCAGCGTCAGTTCGACGATCGAGGAGCGGCGGTCGGCGGGGTGGGGGCGGCGGGTGCAGTGGCCGAGTTTCTCCAGGCGGTCGACGGCCTGGCTCGCGCCGCCGACCGTGATCGAGAGGGCCGCGGCTATGTCGTTCACCCGGCAGGAACCCTCGCGCTCGACGACGAGCAGCACGTTCAGACCGCCCAGGGTCACCTCGCACTCCTGGCGGAGCCGGGCGTCGATCCCGTTCCACAGGTCGGTCTCGAAGCGCACCAGGTCGTCGAAGAGCTGCCGTAGGTCCACGGGCGGATCCTCCCCGCTAGATGCATTAGCTCTAATCATATTAGAGCTAATGCACTGTGGACGCATCCTTCTCGACCAGCCCGGGCTCGGGCGCGCGACCGCCCTCACTCAGACCGAACCGGTCGTGGAACCTGCGCAGGAAGCCGGGCGCGTACCAGGCCGAGCGGCCGAGCACGCGCATCGCGGCGGGGACGAGGATGCCGCGGACGGCGACGGCGTCGATGAGGATGGCCAACCCGCTGCCCAGGCCGAAGAGTTGCATGAAGCTGAGCTTGGCCGTGCCGAAGGCGAAGAAGCTCACCGCGAGCAGGCAGGCGGCCGCGGTGACGATGCGTCCCGTGTGGCCGAGGCCGTTGGTCACGGCGGACTCGTTGTCCTCGCCGAGGTCGTGGAGTTCCTTGATCCGGCTGGTGACGAAGACCTCGTAGTCCATCGAGAGGCCGAAGGCGATGCAGAACATCAGCACGGTCATCGACACGTCCATGGGCTGTGCCGTGAAGCCGAGCACGGAGGAGAGGTGGCCGTCCTGGAAGATCCAGGTCATGACACCGAGGGTCGCACCCAGGCTGACCATGTTGAGGAACAGCGCGCGCAGCGGCTGGACGACGCTTCCGGTGAAGAGGAAGAGCAGGAGGAAGGTGGTGAGGGCGACCAGGGCCACGGCGAGCGGGAGCCGGCTGCCGACGGAGTGCTTGGAGTCGACCAGGACGGCGTCAACTCCGCCTACCAGCGGGTCTGTTCCGGCGGGCGGGGTGACCGCCCGCACGTCCTTGACCAGGCTCTGGGCCTCGTCGGACTTCGGAGTCAGGGTGCTCACGACGTTGAGCTGCTGGGCGTCGGGGCGGCCGAGGGCGGTGTTGCCGGGGCCGGTCGCCGCGGGCTCTCCGTCGGCGTAGGTTCCGGTGCCGGTCTCGACGCGGACGACGCCCTTGAGGCCGGAGAGTTCGGTCGCGTACGAGGCCAGCGGGGCCCTGCTCAGGGGCTTGTCGATGACGATGTGGAGGGCGGAGTCGTCGTTGCCGTTGAACTTCTCGCGCAGGATCGAGGAGACCTGGCGGCTCGTGGCGTCCTCGGGCAGGACGCGTTCGTCCGGGGTGCCGAAGGTGATGCCGAGGAGCGGGCTCGCCGCGACCAGCAGGACCGCGAGGACGGGCAGCGCGGTGAGCGCGGGCCGCTTCATGACGGTGGCGGCGAGCCGTCCCCACAGGGGTGCGCGGGTGGCGGAACGCGTGCGGTTCGCCCAGGGCAGCCGCCCGCCGTTGACCCGGTGGCCCAGGACGACGAACAGCGCCGGCATGACGAACAGGGTGCTGACGGCGGCGATCACGACGACCCCGACACCGGCGTAACCGAACGAGCGCAGGAAGTACTGCGGGAACACCAGGAGCGCCGCGAGCGCGGCCGCCACGGTCGCGGCGGAGAACGCGACCGTACGGCCCGCCGTGCTCACCGTGCGCCGGACGGCATCGTCCACGCTTGCCCCTGAAGCGAGTTGCTCCCGGAACCGGCTCACCATCAGCAGGGCGTAGTCGATGCCAAGGCCGAGGCCGAGCGCGGTGGTCAGGTTGATCGCGAAGACGGAGACGTCGGTGACGCTGCCGAGGACGTACAGCTCCGCGAACGTGCCCGCGATGGCGATGGTGCCGATCGCCAGCGGCAGCAGGGCCGCGACCATGCTGCCGAAGACGAGCACGAGCAGGAGCAGGGTGAGCGGCACGGCGATGGACTCGGCGAGGACGAGATCCTCGCCCGACTGGGTGCCCATCTCGCTGGTCACGGCCGCGCCGCCGCCCGCCCGGACGGTGAGCGTCTTCTCGTACGGTCCGGCGTACGCGTCGATGACGCTCTTCGCGTTCTCGTCGCGCTCGGTGTCGTCGCCCTTCACATGGGCGAGCACCATGGCGTCGCGACCGTCCTTGGAGCGGAGGTCCGAACTGCCCGTGTCCCAGTACGAGATGACGTTCTCGAGGTGCTGATCCTTCTTGAGTTCGGCCACCAGGGCTCTTCCGCTCCGCTGGGCGGCCGGAGCGTCGACACGCCCCTCGGAGGCACCGACCAGCAGGACCAGATTCGTCTCCCCGCCGAATTTCCGGTCGATGGCCTGCGCGGCCCGGGAGGACTGGGAGGCCGGGTCGTCGTAGCCGCCGCCCTGCAGCTTGGCGAACGCGCCGGCGCCCAGGACACCCATGAGGGCCACCGCCAGGACGGCGACGACCAGTACCAACCGGGAGCGACGGATGGCCAGTTCGGCTATGCGTTCAAACACGCCTGTTCTCCTTAGATATCCATATGTTTGATGTCCATACGGTGAAAGAGGCGCGAAACGGCCGGAGTTGAACAACGGGGCACTCTTCGTCGCCGTGCACGACGTTAGTGAGGAGCAAGAAGATTTGGCAGTGTTAGATTTTCCTCACACTTTGCGACGTCGGGGCGCACGAGAGGAGTTGGCGTCGTACGGTCGCCGCATGGCCGTCGACGCACGCACCACCGCACCGCCCTCGCTGCGCGAACGGCGCCGGGCCGCCGCAACCCAGGAGATCGTGGACGCGGCCGAGCGCCACCTCACCGAACACGGGCCGGCCGCCCTGTCGTTGCGCGCGGTCGCCCGCAGCCTCGGCATGACCGTGCAGGCGCTCTACCACTACTTCCCGAGCCGGGACGCCCTCGTCACCGCCCTCGTCACCAAGGCGTACGACGACCTGGCCGACGCCGTGCAGGCCGCCGTCGACGCTCCCGACGACCCGGATCTGCCCCGCCTGGTGGTCGCGGCCGAGGGCTACCGGCGCTGGGGCATCGCGAACCCCGAGCGCTTCCAACTCCTCTACGGCACACCGCTGCGGGACTACGCGGCCCCCACCGACGGACCGACCACCCAGGCGACGCGCCGGATGAGCGCGATCTTCGAGCGCGAGATGTTCGAGGGGTTCACCACGGAGCAGCTCGCGGCGACCGACAGCTGCGCGCTCTCACCCGAACTCCGGTCGTACTTCGAGCAGTTGCCGCATTACGGCCAAGGTCATCTGCCCGCGGCCGCGACCGCGCTGCTGATGAGCGCCTGGGGACATCTGCATGGTCTCGTCGCCCTGGAGGTGTTCGGACACACCGATTTCCTCGGCGGGCACCAGGCGGAGCTCTTCCGCATGGCGATGCGGAACCTGCTGGCGGACATCCACCGCCGGATCACGTGACACGCTCCGCCCGGACGCCGTAGCTTGCCGAGGTGGATCTCTTCTCACGCTCCTGGACGGCGCTGCTCGCGGCGGTGGCCGACCTCTCGGACGAGGACTTCGCTCGGCCGTCGGGCTGTGCCGGATGGCTGGTGCGGGACCTGGTCTGTCATCTGGTCATCGACGCCCAGGACGTTCTGATCACCCTCGTGACCCCCGCCGACACACCACCGACGCGCGACGCGGTGACCTACTGGACCGTCACCCGGACTCCGCCCACCGGCGACGACCCGCTCGACGCGCTGATCGTGCGCCTGGCCGCCGCGTACGAGGAGCCCTGGCTGCTCAAGTTCCATCTGGACGACGTCGGTTCGGCAGCGGGCCGCGCGGCCGGGCTCGCAGACCCGGACCTCCGGGTGAGCACGCAGGACGAGGTCCTCACTGCGGGCGACTACCTCTCCGCGTACGTCCTGGAGTGGACCCTGCACCACCTCGACCTGGTCGCGCACCTCCCGGACGCGGCAAGGCCGTCGGCTGAAGTGCTCGCCGAGGCACGGGAGTTGCTGGAGAGGATCGCGGGGGCCGCGTTCCCGTCATCGTTCTCCGATACGACTGCGCTGCTCGTGGGCACCGGTCGGCGCGCGCCGACCGACGAGGAGAAGGCTCAACTGGGCCCGCTGGAAGCCAAGTTGCCACTCGTCCTGGGATAGTCCCGCGCCTCTCGGCAACTCGGTCCGAGGTCGACCGAGTTGCCGAGGAGACGGCGAGCGGCCGTGCCCCTCAGATCGCGGCAGCCGCCGCGCGGCCCGCCTGGCGGCCGGAGAACAGGCAGCCGCCGAGGAACGTGCCCTCCATCGAGCGGTAGCCGTGGACTCCCCCGCCGCCGAAGCCGGAGACCTCACCGGCCGCGTACAGACCGGGTATTGGCGTACCGGTGGCGTCCAGGACGCGGCCCGAGAGGTCGGTCTGGAGGCCGCCGAGGGTCTTGCGGGTGAGGATGTTGAGGCGGACGGCGATCAGGGGTCCGGCGCTCGGGTCGAGGATCTTGTGGATCGCGGCCGTGCGGCTGAGGGAATCCCCGGTGTAGGAAAGGGCGTTGCGGATGCCCATCACCTGGGCGTCCTTCGAGTACGGGTTGTCGATCTCCCGGTCCCGGGCCTCGATCTGCCGTTGGAGGTCGGCGAGCTTGATGAGGCCGTCGCCGGTCAACTTGTTCATTCCCAGGACGAGTTCGGAGAGGGTGGTGGCGGTGATGAAGTCGACGCCGTTCTTCCTGAACTTCTCGATCGGCTCCGGCGTCTGCCAGATGCGCGAGAGCAGCTGCAGGATGTCCTTGTTGGTGAGGTCCGGGTTCTGCTCCGAGCCGGAGAGCGCGAACTCCTTCGCGATGATCTTGCTCGTGGTGACGAACCACGAGTAGTCGTACCCGCTGGCGGTGATCGAACCCAGCGTGTGGAGGGTGTCGTAGCCCGGCATGTCGGGGGCGGAGAACCGCTTGCCGGTGGCGTCGAACCACATCGACGACGGTCCCGGGAGGATGCGGATGCCGTGGTTGGGCCAGATCGGGTCGTAGTTCCGGAGGCCCTCGGTGTAGTGCCACATCCGGTCGGGGTTGACGATACGGCCGCCCGCCGACGCGGTGATCCCGAGCATCCGGCCGTCCACGTACGCGGGCACACCGGTGATCATGGTCTTGGGCGCGTTGCCCAGCCGCGCGGGCCAGTTCTGGCGTACGAGATCGTGGTTGGCGCCGATGCCGCCCGACGTCACGATCACCACAGGGGCCTTGAGCTCGAAGTCGCCCACCACGGTGCGGGAGGTGGCCTTGCCACGCTGGGCGGTGCTGGGTTCGAGGATCGCGCCGCGCACGCCGGTCACGGCACCGTTGGTCCGGACGATCTCGTCGACGCGGTGGCGGAACTTGAAGGTCACCTTGCCGCTGGCGACACCGGCGCGCACCTGCTTCTCGAACGGCTCGACCACGGCCGGTCCGGTGCCCCAGGTGACGTGGAAGCGGGGCACCGAGTTGCCGTGTCCGTCGGCGAGACCGCCGCCGCGCTCGGCCCAGCCGACGATCGGGAACCAGCGGATGCCGAGGCCGTAGAGCCAGGACCGCTTCTCGCCCGCCGCGAAGTCCACATACGCCTCGGCCCACTTGTGGGCCCAGTAGTCCTGGCCGGTCGGGTCGTCGATGCCGCGGTCGAAGCCGGCCGTGCCCAACCAGTCCTGCCACGCGAGCTCTTGGGAGTCCTTGATGCCCATGAGCCGCTGCTCGTCGGAGTCGATCAGGAACAGTCCGCCGAAGGACCAGAACGCCTGGCCGCCGAGGTTGGACTCGGGTTCCTGGTCCAGGAGCAGCACTTTCTTTCCTGCGGCGACCAGTTCGGCGGTGGCGACGAGTCCGGCGAGGCCGTGTCCGACGACGATGGCGTCGGCGGACGAGGTGTCGGCCGCGAACGCCGGTACCGCGTGCGCCGCGAGGGCGGCGCCGGCGGCGACACCGCCGGCCACCGTCAGGGCTCTTCGTCGGCTGATCGTGGTGGGGGCCGAGTTCTCCATGGGGTGCCTTCCGGGTCAGGTACGGGAGGTGCGGGAGATGTGTCCGACACATGGAAAGTGCCGCGACACCACAGTTGTTACCGCCGGTAGCACCTACGGAAACCAAGCTGTGTCGGCCGTGTTGCACGAGTGGGGTTCAGGACGCGTCGATCAGGGTTCAGGCCAGGGCGAGCGGGCCGTCGCGGTCGATGAAGCGGCCCGATCCGGCGTCCGGTTCCTCGGTGGCGAGGCGGACGATCGCGTCGGTTCCCTCGGTGACGGTCTGCGGTCCGCTGTGGCCGTTGAGGTCGGTCGCCGTGTAACCGGGATCGGCGGCATTGACGCGAACTCCCTTGAGTCCCTTGGCGTATTGGGTGGTCAGCATGGTGAGGGCCGCCTTGGACGCGGTGTAGAGCGGCGCGACGACGGAGGACTCGATCCGTGACGGGTCGTGGGTGATGGCGAGCGAGCCCATGCCACTGCTGACGTTGATGATCACCGGGTCGGGTGAGCGGCGCAGCAGCGGAAGGAACGCGGTGATCGTCCGGACCACCCCGAAGACGTTGACGTCGAAGACGCCGAGCGCGTCCGCGCCGGTCAGGTCGGCGGGGTCGCCGTGCGGGCCGTGCACACCGGCGTTGTTGATCAGGACGTCGAGAACGCCTTCGTGTGCGGCGACGTCGGCAGCCGCCGCGGTGACGGAGGCGTCGTCGGTGACGTCGATACGGACGAACCGCGCACCGAGCGCGGCGGCGGCCTCGGCGCCCCGTTCCTCGTCGCGGGCTCCGACGATCACGGTGTGGCCGAGGGCGAGGAGGCGGCGGGCGGTCTCGTGGCCGAGGCCCTTGTTGGCTCCGGTGATGAACGTGGTGGTCATGCGTCGATCGTGCCCACGGCGCGGGTGCGCTGCCAGGGACGCCTCGACCGTAGGAACGTCATTACCAGGATCGTTAGGTGGAGGAGGACGGAGGAGAATGGAAGACATGGCGACGAACAATGGGCTGGGACCGGGATCAGGACTGGGACCGGGATCAGGAGTGGAGCTGGGATCAGGAGTGGGGCTGGGCGCCACGATCCGTGCCTGGCGGGAGCGGTTGTCCCCGTCGGCCGTGGGGCTGCCGTCCGGTCGGCCTCGGCGGGCGGCCGGTCTGCGCCGTGAGGAACTCGCCGAGCGCGCCGGGGTGTCGGTGGACTATGTGGTGCGACTGGAGCAAGGGCGGTCCACGGCGCCCTCGGCCCAGGTCGTCGCCTCGCTCGCGCGTGCCCTCCAACTGACCGCCGTGGAACGGGAACACCTCTACCGCATGGCCGGGTTGGTCCCGCCGAACGACGAGCCGATCCCCGATCACCTGCCGTCGGGCGTGCACCGGGTGCTGAACCGGCTCGGGGATGTCGCCGTCGCCGTGTTCGCCGCCGACTGGCAGCTGCTCTGGTGGAACGCCGGGTGGGCGGCACTGCTCGGCGACCCGTCGAACAAGCCGCCTGAGGAGCGAAACTTCGCGCGTGAACGGTTTCCGATCGGCTCCGGCGACGACATACGTGACGTACGTATTGCCTCGTGGCCGGTGCTGGTGCGGAACGGGGATGCCTCGGATCTCGCGATCGTGTCCGACCTGCGCCGCGCCACCGGTCGCTTCCCGCGCGACGTCCGACTGGCCGAGCTGATCCGTCAACTCACCGCGGGCAACGCGACGTTCGCGCGGTTGTGGGCGAGCGGCACGGTGGGCGCACACCGCGAGGACCGCAAGACGGTCGAGCATCCCGAGGTCGGGCCCGTGGACGTGGACTGCGATGTCCTGACGGACGGCGACTCCGACCTGAAGATCGTCATCCTGACCGCGGCGCCCGGGAGTTCGGACGAGGCGAGGCTGCGACGGACGATGACCGGTGTCGGCGTGGGCGCGTCCAGCCCCTGAGCGGGTCAGTGCTTGGCGAACTGGACCTGCGTGGACTGCGTGACGTTCGCTCGCACCGCGAGTGCGGGGACGGTGAGCTGTTCGCCGTAGATGTCGGTAAGCCTGAGCGCGCCGCCGCAGCCGCTGCCGTCCTCCGAGAGGAAGTAGTTGTAGTCGGCGCGCTGCAACTGCCGCCAGCCGCTGCCCACGGCAACTTCGAGGCGGGCCAGGGGATTTCGGTGGCCGATCGCCTGGATGCCACACCAGTAGCGGGTGGAACCGGTCTTGTAGCGGATCGAGATCGTGTCGGAGGTGCTGGGGCTCGCCAGGTTCCAGGTGATCGGGATCCGACCGGCCGAAGGGGCGGCGAGTTTGGCGAAGGCCTGGGCGCTGAGGTCGATCTGGCCGGGGGCGCAGTCCCCCGGGCATTCGTTGGTGATGCGGACCGTGATGGTGGCGCCGTTGGCCGCGTGCACGAGCACGTAAGCCCCGCACGCCTTCGAAGACTCGTAGTCCGCGGTGTTCATCGCACCGGTCATGACGTCGCCGCTCGGGTCGTACATGCAGGCGCCGCCACCGTCCGCGTCGTAGAAGGTGGCGACTCCTCGGTAGGTGACGCCGGGGCGGATACGTCCGGCCAACGAGGCGGTGCCGGAGGCCTGTTGGCGGGTCTTCGTGGCCGGCGTGGCGGCCGGCTTGGTGGTGGCGCGGGCGGACGGGGTCGCCGACGGCTTCTTCGATGCGGCGGTCGCTCGCGCGGAGGGGGTCGAAGTGCCACTCGCGGACGGCGAGTTGACCGGAGTGGAGCTGGTCGCGGAGGGCTCGGTCGCGGCGGTTCCCGCTGCGGTCTTCACCTCCTCGCCGTTCTTGTCGCCGGGCAGCAGCACCAGCGCCAGGGAGACGACGATGAGCACCGCGGCCGCCGACAGGAACAGCCACCGCTTGGACACCGGACCTCCTAGATGACCGCCACCCGTTGCTCGGGGTGAGGAAGGCAGCGATCGTGGCAGCCTCGCGGGGACGGCGGCAAGCCCTTTCTCCGGGAGCGTAGTTGGGGACAGATGTGGCTTCACCGTGCTGGTGGGGTTCCTGGTGCGCACCGTCGGTCGCGCCATCGAGACCGGCCTGCCTGAAGGCCGGTTACGAGCGCTCGAACCCGTCGGCCCGGCTCCACCGCAGAGTGGTGTCCCTGCCGAAGACGACCTGTTGCCCATCGCTGGAGACGGTGGCCCGCTCCCAGCCGTCGAAGTCCTTCGTGACGTCGACGCTCCACTCGGTCAGGCCGCTGGTGCCGACGGCCGCGACGGACTCGGTCGGCGGTTCACCGTCGTAGCAGTAGGAACCGAAGTCGGCGATCGCGGCGACGGTGCCCTTCTTGGTGCGCAGGTGGATGCCCTGGCACGCGTCGGTCTTGGTGCGGTAGATGACTCTCGGTTCGGTCCAGGCTTTCGCCGTGGGGCTGTAGTGCTGCTCGACGAGACCCTTGCCGCGCAGGTAGTGCAAGGCCACGCGGCGGCCGCCGTCGAGGTTCGCTACGGCGTCGTACGGGCTGGGGCTGCCGCTCCAGGGGAGGTCGCTCTTCTCCAGCTCGGCGGTGTACACGGAGGAATCCGGGGAGGCGGTCGCGGAAGGCCCTGTCGTCGCCGAGTCCTGGTGACCGCCGCATGCCGCCGCGGCGATCATCACCGACACCGCCGCCGTCGCCCTGACCAGCACCTGAATGCCGGGGTTGTACATACACGCCTCCCGTTCGCCCTACCTGGGCGCAGCATAAGCACGAGCCAGGTGGTCACGGTGGGGGGCTGTGGCCAAGCAGGTCCCGCGCAGCCTGCAGGGCATCGAGTCGGAGCGCCTCGAAGGACGCGGTCCGGCTGTCGTCCTGGTCGGCGAGCGAGATCGCGCAATCGACGATCGGCTGAAGTACGTCCGGGTAGTCGAGCGCCGCGGCGACCTCTGTCCAGATCAGATCGGCGCCGGTGGCCGGATCGAGGCTGCCGTTGGTGATCTCCTCGGCCAGCCAGTAGGCGTGGGCCCAGCGCGCGGCCGTGGGGTCCCCCGGTGGTTCGAAGGACAGCCCCAGTTCGTCGAGTACGTGGTCGAAGAGCTCGGGTGCTTCGGGTTCCTCTCTCCGCGCGAGGCCGGCCAGGAAAGGGAGGGACGGGCTCCAGACCTCCGCGAGGAGTGCGTCCAGGCCCGCCTGGATGAGCTGGTCCGACCCCACCTGGCAGCCGAAGGCGCGCGCCCTGGCGAGCCGCCCGAGCCGCGCCTTGGCCTCATCCCCGGTCATGTCCTCGGCCTCCGTCCAGCAGGCAGGAGGCCGATCGTGTCACGGCCGGGGCGTCGTTCCGCCATCGGATTTCAGGGCGTGGTCCAGATACGGCGTTCGGCGCTCAGCGGGTCGTCGAGGAGCTCCGGGACGGTGTCCCAAGTCATCGTCGTGCGGCGCTTGTTGGTGTAGCGGGGCCACTGAGGGCCCGGGTCCAGGTCGCGGATGAAGGCGACCCACGCGGCGTGCATCGCGTCCGCCAGGGACTGAGGCGGATGCGGGCCCGTCGCCGCCGTGACGCGTTCGGCGTTCAGGAGGTCGAAGGCGAAGGGGATCTCGGTGCAGTGGGCGGCGCTGCCCCAGGTGAAGTGGTAGAGCCAGGTGGGGAGTTCGTGGTGGGCGCGGGACTCGGCCAGGGCGAGGGACGGGCCGCGGAAGATGGCGTCGGTCAGGGCCTGGCCCATGCGCAGTGCCGGGTCCGCCCTGTCCTGGAGGGCTGCGTACATGGTCACGGCGTCGGGGCCCAGGCCGTGGCCTGCCAGTACGGCGTCAACAGCCCCCACAGGTGCGGGTGTTGGCGTGGTCCCCGACGGGGGGTAGAACTCGCGCTGGGTGAACCCGAGCAGGAGCGGGACGGGGGCCGCGCTGCCGTTCGCGAAAGCGTCCGGCACCGGGACCGGGATCAACTCCCCGTCCGCGAAAGGCGCCAGTGTCAGGCCCGCCTCGGGTGTGGCCAACGCGTCCTGGAGGGCGAGGAGTTCGTCGGCGGTGAGGTCGCGGAGGGCGGAGGCGAGGGCGGGGACGCCGGTGCGTTCGGTCAGGCGGGCCGAGTCGGCGAGGGCGTCGCGGCGGTGCTGGGGCGACCTTACCGCGCCGGACTGGGCGATCACGGCGCGGAAGAGGCCGTGTGCCGAGGGGGTCGCCATCAGGGTCTGCGCGGCGCCGCCGCCCGCCGACTGGCCGGCGACGGTGACCTTCCCGGGGTCGCCACCGAACGCGTCGATGTTGTCCCGCACCCAGGTCAACGCGGCGATCCAGTCGAGCACACCCCGGTTGTCGGGGGCGTCGTCGAGGTGGAGGAAGCCCTCGATGCCGAGCCGGTAGCCGATGGACACGAGGACGACGCCGTCGCGGGCGAAGGCGGAACCGTCGTACCAGGGACTGGCGGCGGATCCGGCGACGTAGCCGCCGCCGTGGATCCAGACGAGGACCGGCAGACCGGCGCCCGGGGTCGGGTCCGGGGTGAAGACGTTGAGGTTGAGTACCCCGTCGCCCGGTATCGACGGCTCGGGGATGGTGGTGGGGCCGTCGAGGATGAAGGGACGGCGCTGCGCGGTGGGCCCGTACTCGGTGGCGTCGAGGGGTTCGGTCCACGGCTTGGTCGGTACGGGGGCGGCGAAGCGGAGGTCGCCGACGGGGGCCTCTGCGTAGGGGATGCCGAGGAAACGGGCGGTGGTCTGCTGCCACGTCCCGAGGACGGGGCCCAGGGACGTGGCAGCGAGTACGGACTGGGGCACGGAGCAACTTCCTTGTGGAGGCGGGGGGTCGGGTACGGAGGGGGCGATACCTCGTCCGTTATTTGACGCTCTTGATCGGGCGGATGGCCAGCGCGCTGATCAGGACGACGGCTGCGGCGAAGGCGAACAGGACGCGGTAGCCCGGGAGTTTGTCGGAGCCCGCGGCGAAGGAGGTGATGAGTACGGAGGCAATGATCGGACCCAGGGCCTGTGGGACGTTGGTGGCGATGTTGAGGATGCCCAGGTCCTTGCCGGCCGCCGAGCCCTTGGGCAGGACCTCGGTCATCAGGGCCATGTCCAGCGACATGTACGTACCGAATCCCATGCCGCTGACCAGCGCGTACGCGTACATCGCGGGCAGGGTGGGGCTGACCAGCGGGATGGCCATGGACAGGGCGAGCAGGACGGACGCGCCGATCACGAAGATCTTGCGGCGGCCGGTGCGGTCGGAGATCTTCGCCGCCGGGATCGCGCCGGCGAGGGTGCCGACGAGGGCGAGCACGGACATCAGCTGCTGGGCGCTGTCCACCGCGCCGCCGTCCAGGCCGACGTAGTCCTGGAGGGCGTAGCGCTGGTAGGTGGCGACGCCCCAGTAGCCGAGGATGAACGTCATGCGGGCCACGAACGCCCAGGCGAAGTCGGGGTGCCTGCGAGACGAGACCCAGAAGCCGGTGAGGAACTCCCGCCAGGAGAAGGGCTCCGGCGGCTCGGGGCGGGTCCGGTCCCGGTTGAGCAGGACGAACGCGAGCACCACCACCAGGACGATCGCGGCGATCACGCCGTATCCCAGGCCGAGTCGACCGGCGTAGCGGGCGGCGACGATCACGCCGAGCGTGGCGCCGAGGTTGGAGCCGAGGCCGACGAAGGCGGAGACGATGCCGAACCGGCGCGGGGCTACGCGGTCGGCCATGACGGCGGTGAGCGGGGCCTGGACGACGTTGAGCAGCACCTGGACGGCGACCCACATCAGCGTGAGCCAGAGCAGGGTGGTGGCGTGCGAGATGGCCAGCAGGGCGAGGGTCGAGCCGACGGCGCCGAACAGCATCCACGGGGTGCGGCGGCCGAGGCGTCCTCGGGTGCGGTCGGAGATGGCGCCGATGATCGGCTGGGCGAAGAGCGTGACGATGGAGGAGGTCATCGTCACCAGGGCGAGGTTCGATTCCTTCGCGGCGGCGTCGAGGTTCTGGATCTGAGCGGGGAGCAGAACCACGACGAGGCCGGCGTACGCGGTGTAGAGAGCGGCGAATCCCGCGCCCATCGACCACATCAGGACGTTCACCTGGGAGCTGCCCAGGGTGTCGTCCGTTCGGGAGGTGGCGGGGGCGGAAGAGGTCGAAGCGGACAAGGACGCCTCCACGGGGACGGACCGGCACCGTTGCCGGTGCCGGGAGTATGGCCACGTGGATTTATTTATTTCAAGGCTCGAAAAATAATATCTCGGCCACCTTGACCCGATCCCTTCTCGCGGAGGCACAATCGTCTGCGTGAACGCCCCCGCCGACTCCGCCGACGTACGACGCCGCAATCTGGCCCTCGTGCTGCGGTACCTCGACGCCCACGGCCCGTGCGCGCGCACCGAGGTCGCGGCCGGCACCGGACTGGTGCACGCCACGGTCACCGCGCTGGTGGCGGAGCTCATCGACCGCGGCCTGGTCGCCGAGGCGGGTTCCGTGCCGTCCGCCGGGCGGGGCCGCCCCCGGCGTCTGCTGCGGCTGGTCCCCGAGCGCGTGGTCATCCTCGCCGCCCAGGTGAGTCTGGAGTCCGTGCACGTGCTGGCGGCGGACTTCCGGGGCCGCGTCCTGCACCGCGAGTCGGCACCCCACCGCGCGCCGTACGGCGATCCGCGCGCCCTGGCCGCGGTCATCGGCTGCGTGGTGCGATCGGCCGAGGCGGCAGTACGGGACGCGACACCGCACGCCCATCTCCTTCAACTCGCCGTGGCCATGGCCGGACCGGTCGTCGGTACCTCCCAACTGGTGGCCGCCGCCATCGACTTCGGCTGGCACAGTACCGACCTGCGTGCCCTCGTCGTCGCCGAACTCCCCTTGCTGGAATGCCCTGTTGACGTGGTGAACGACGCGAACATGGCCGCGCTGGCCGAGTACCACGCGCTCGCGGCCGACGGCGTGGAACACCCCGACACGGTCGCCTACATCAAGGCCGACACCGGCGTGGGCGGCGGGCTGCTCGTCAACGGCCGTGTGCACAGCGGGAGTCACGGCATGGCGGGTGAGATCGGGCATCTGCCGATCGCCCTCGACGGTCCCGACTGCCGCTGTGGGACGCGTGGTTGCCTGGCGATGTACATCGGACCCGAACCCCTCATCCACGCGGCCGGGTTGGACGCCGTGGCCGAGTCGGAGGGCGGCGAGGCGGCACTGGCCGAGCTGGACCGGCGGCTGCGCGCGGGCGATCCGGCCGCGGTCGCCGCGCTCGGGGCGGCCGGGCACGCGCTCGGAGCCGCCGTCCTCGGCGTGTCCGGTGTCACCGACGCGGGCGAGATCATCCTCGGCGGATACCTCGCCACCTGGGCCTCTTGGCTCGCGCCCGGCCTGGAGGAGCGACTCGCCGGACGCCGTGCCCTGGCGCCCGACATGCAGCCGGTGATCACCTTCGGCGTCCTCGGCGGGGAAGCCACGTTGCGCGGCGCGTTTCAGACCTGTCGCGACGCCCTGCTCGACGATCCCACCAGCGTTCCGGCGCTCGCCCGGACCCCGATTCCCGTGCCGTCCCCATAGCGCGACGCCCACACAAATCGTCCCCCACCTTCCGGTCGTGGCTTCGTTCGGCCGCCCTCGTACATGCATACTCGGGCTCTGCGCGCGCACCGGCGTTCGCGAGAAGCGGGAGGTGGGCGATGGTGGTGCCGTCGGCAACGGGGACGGAACCCCGGAAAATCACGATCAATGACGTCGCCAAGTCGGCCGGGGTGTCCCGGCAGACGGTGTCACGGGCGCTGAACGACAAGGACGAGATCGACAGCGTCACGAAACAACGGGTGCTCGACGCCGCCCGTGCGCTCGGCTATCGGCCGAGCCGGTTCGCCCGGGGTCTGGTCCGCCAGGACACGATGACCATCGGACTGGTGATCCCCGATCTGCTCAATCCGTTCTTCACCGAGGTCGCGGCCGCCGCACTGGAGGCGGCCAGGACCCGTGGCTGGCAGGTCGTCGTGTACGACACCGGGGACCGGGCGGAGGAGGAACTCGGCACGCTCCAGGTGATCAGCTCCCAAGTGGACGCCGTCATCGGCTACTTCAGCTGTCCCGAGAGCGAACTGGAGAAGTTCACGCGCGGCATGCCGGTCGTGCTCATCGGCCGGGAGCAGCGCACCCGGTTCAGCGCGATCCAGATCGACGGCGCGGCAGGGGTCCATGCCGCGGTCGCCCACCTCGTCGCGCGGGGGCACACCCGGATCGGCATGCTCGACCACCACACCCGGGCCGAACCGAGCATCCGGCACGAGTGGTTCACGACCGCCGCGGCGGCCCACGGGATCGAGGCCGGCCTGATGGTCCCCGCGGACCAGACGGCCGACGGCGGCGGATCGGCGCTCAGGGAACTGCTCGCCGACCATCCCGACGTCACCGCGGTCCTCACGTTCAACGACATCATCGCGATCGGCGCCCTGCGCGAGGGCCGCCGCCTCGGCCGGAGCATCCCGCAGGAGCTGGCGGTCATCGGCTTCGACGGTCTGCAGCTCGGGGCGCTCGTCGAGCCCCCGCTCACCAGCGTCGCCCTCGACACCCGCCGGCTCGGCGCACTCGCCATCGAGCAGGTCGCGCGGCTGCTCTCGGGAGAGGAAGCGCTCGCGGGCGACGACCTCGTCGTACGGGGTGAACTGCGGCTGAGCGGCTCCGCCTGACCGCCACGCGTGCGCATCCGGTCCGAATGTCTTGACACTCGCCCGGGCCGAAGCGCAGACTTCCGAACATCCCAAAACGCATGTCGAGGTCCATCTGCAGGCAGTCCCGTGAGCGCTCACGGGAGCGCTCACGGGACGCTCTTGGACCTCGGGAAAATGGTGTGCCCACGTCCCTTCCACCCAGAAGGCATCCCGCCCTCGGGATCAGCATCGAGCCGCCTAGCACCGCCGCTAGTCGTTGTCTGGAACGGAAACCATGAGCAGCACAATCACGCGCATCCGCCTCGGCGCCGTAGCCGTGGCCGCCAGTGTCGCCGTACTCGCCGGATGCTCGTCGTCCTCGCCGTCGACGAAGACATCCGCGGCCTCCTGCGCACCCGCCAAGGGCAAGGTCACCCTCCAGTACTGGAACACCGTTCCGGGCATGGACAAGGTGGTCGCCCTGTGGAACAAGAAGAACCCGGACATCCAGGTCTCCACGAAGAACATCTCCAACGACCAGTACGGCATCCTCAGCAACGCCCTCAAGGCGGGCAAGGCGCCGGACCTGGCCCAGGTCGGCTACGACGAGTTGCCCAACCTGCGTACCCAGAGTGCGTTCGTGGACGCCTCGGCCTGCTCGGCGGCCACCGCGGCCAAGTCGAAGTTCGTGCCGTGGACCTGGTCGCAGACCAGCTTCGGCAACACCGGCGTCTTCGCCCTGCCGCAGGACACCGGCCCGATGGCCCTCTACGTCCGCAGCGACATCTTCAAGAAGTACGGCATCGCGATCCCGAAGACGTGGGACGAGTACGCGGCCGCCGCGGCCAAGCTGCACAAGGCGGACCCCAAGCTCGACATCACGTTCTTCGACCCGAACAACGCAGAGTGGTTCAACGGGCTGCTGTGGCAGAACGACTCGCAGATGTACAGCTACGCCGACAACAAGTGGCAGGTCACGGTCGCCTCGGAGCAGAGCAAGCAGGTCGCCGACTACTGGCAGAAGCTGATCTCCGGCAAGCTCGTGCGCACCGACCTCGCCAACGGTTCGACGCAGATGTACGCCGCGTACCAGAAGGACCAGATCGCCAGTTACGTCGGCGCCGCCTGGGGCTACAGCATGTTCCGCGACAACCTCCCCAAGCAGTCCGGGAAGTGGACGATCGTCCCGATGCCGACGTGGGGTTCGAACGGCGCCTCCGGTGACTGGGGCGGCTCGACCGTCGCGTTCATGAAGGGCGGCAAGCACCTCTACGAGTCGGTCAAGTTCAACACCTGGCTGAACACCGACCCGGAGGCCCTCGCGCTGGAGAACCAGCTGGGCGGTCTCTACCCGGCGGCCAACGCGGGGCTCCAACTGCCCGCGCTGTCCAAGGGAGTTCCGTACTACAACAACGAGAAGATCTTCGACGTCTTCGCCGACTCGTCCAAGAAGATCAACACCAGCTTCGCCTGGGGTCCGACCCAGAAGACGGTGAACCTCGCGCTGCAGGACGCGATGGCCAAGGCGGCGGCCGGTGACGGCACGCTCTACGACGCGCTGACGACGGCGCAGGCAGCCGCGCTGAAGTCCATGAAGGACCAGGCGATCCCGGCCGCGGCGGGCAAGTGACCGCGCAATGACCGACATCGCAACGCGCGCGGCGCGCGTGGTGCAGTCACCCGGGGGCCGTCGCCGTCCAGGCGGCGGCGGCCCCCGGGCGGGCACCATCTTCGCGTTCGTGATCCCGTTCTTCCTCCCGTTCGTGCTCTTCTACCTGGTGCCGGTCGGCTACGCCCTGTGGCAGAGCGTCCGCGTCGTCCGCCGCACCGGCGGCCAGTACGGCACCTCGTACACGACGTTCGGCGGTTTCGAGCAGTACACGAAGGTCTTCCAGAACGACGAGTTCTGGTCCAGCGTCGGCCGCATCGGCCTGTTCGGCATCGTGCAGGTACCGGTGATGCTGTTCGTCGCGCTGGTCATCGCGCTGCTCCTCGACACTCCCCTGCTGAAGCTCAAGTCGGTCTTCCGCATCACCGCGTTCATGCCGTACGCCGTGCCCGGCGTGATCGCCGCGATCATGTGGTCGTACCTCTACTCGCCCCAACTCAGCCCCGTCGTCGACCTGTTGAACGACATCGGGCTCAAGCCCGACTTCCTCGGCCCGGGTGCCGTGCTGTGGTCGGCGGCGAACATCTCCACATGGCTGTGGACCGGCTACAACATGCTGATCATGTTCTCGGCGCTCCAGTCGATCCCCCAGGAGCTGTACGAGGCCGCCAAGTTGGACGGCGCCAGCAACTGGGCCATCGCGTGGCAGATCAAGGTCCCGATCATCGCCCCGTCGATCATCCTGACGACAGTGTTCTCGATCATCGGCACCCTCCAGCTCTACGCCGAGCCGGCCGTGCTGCGGCAGATCTCCTCGAACATCTCCAGCACGTTCACGCCGAACATGCTCGCCTACGCGGTGGCCTCCGGGAACAACTACCAGCAGGCCGCGGCGATTTCTGTCGTCATCGCCGTCATCACCTTCGTCCTGAGCTTCGGGTTCATGCGACTGACGTCGAAGAGGGCCGGCCTGTGACCAACCGATCCGCCAACAACCGCTCCACGGGCAACCGTTCGGTGAACCGCGAGAGCCAGGTCAGCCGTACGGCCGCCATGGCCCTGATGCTCCTCCTGGCGATCTACTTCCTGCTGCCGATCTACTTCCTGATCGTCGCCGCCACCAAGCCGCAGGGCGACCTCGCCGCCACCAACGGCCTGACGTTCTCGCACTTCAACCTGTTCGAGAACCTGCGCGTCCTGTTCAGCCGCAGCGACGGCATCTTCGGCAAGTGGATCGTCAACACCGTGATCTACGCGGTGTTCGGCGCACTCGTGGGAACACTGATCTCCGCACTGTGCGGCTACGCGCTCGCCAAGTTCCGTTTCCGGGGACGGGAGTTCCTCTTCTCGGTGATCCTCGGCGGCGTCCTCGTCCCGACCACCGCGCTGGCGCTCCCGCTGTTCCTGCTGTTCTCGGCGACGGGCATCGTCAACACGTATTTCGCGGTGTTCCTGCCCAGCATCGTCAGCCCGTTCGGCGTCTATCTCGCGCGGATCTTCGCCAACGCCGCTGTCCCGCAGGAGCTGTTGGAGTCGGCGCGGCTGGACGGCGCCGGCGAGTTCCGCACGTTCTTCTCGGTCGCGTTCAAGCTGATGACGCCGTCGCTGGTGACGATCTTCCTGTTCCAGTTCGTGGCGATCTGGAACAACTTCTTCCTGCCGATGGTGATGCTGCAGAAGGAGTCCCTCTTCCCGATCACGCTCGGCCTGTACGAGTGGAACGGCCAGACGGCCCGCGCCCCGCTGCTCCAGGAGTCCGTGATCACCGGCTCGCTGGTGTCGATCGTGCCCGTGATCATCGTGTTCATCCTGCTCCAGCGGTTCTGGCGCACCGGACTCGCCGCCGGTTCCCTCAAGTGACCGTCCCCGCACAGAAGGTGCCTCCCGCGATGCCCAACCCCGCTGTGTTCGTACCCCACTTCCACTGGGACCGCGAGTGGTACGAGCCCTTCCAGGTGTTCCGGCACCGGCTCGTCGCCGCCCTCGACACCGTGCTGGAGACGGCGGAGACGGACCCGGAATTCCGGTTCACCGTCGACGGCCAAATGGCCGCGATCGAGGACTACTTGGAGATGCGGCCGGAGAACCGCGAGCGGGTCGCCGCCCTGGTCGCCGAGGGCCGGCTCGCGGTGGGCCCGTGGCTGATCCTGCTGGACGAGTTCCTCTGCTCCGGCGAGACCATCGTCCGCAATCTCCAGATGGGCTGGGCGGCGGCGGACGAACTGGGCGGGGCGATGCCGATCGGCTATCTCCCGGACATGTTCGGCCACGTCGCGCAGATGCCGCAGATCCTCGCGCGCGCCGGTATCGAGCACGCGGCGTTGTGGCGCGGAGTGCCCGGCTCGGTCGAGGGTCACGCCTTCAACTGGCGGGCGCCGGACGGCTCCCAGGTCCGCACCGAGTTCCTCTTCGACGGCTACGACAACGGCCTCGACGTCCTGCTGGTACCGGACCGGATCGGCCGCGCGCTCGGCGACTACGCCGAGATGACGGCCGAACGCTGGGGCGGCGACCCGGTGTTGGCGATGGCCGGCACCGACCACAACGCGCCCGACCCCCAACTCGCCTCCTGGCTACGGCAAGCCGCCAGCGAGGGCCGCGCGATCACCATCGCCACTCTCGACGAGTACCTCCGCAAGCACGTCCGCGACGAGGTCTCCGCCGTCGTCACCGGCGAGCTGCGCAGCCATGTGCGCGGCAACATCCTCCCGGGTGTGCTCTCGGTGCGGCTCGGTCTCAAGCAGCGGATGGCCGTCGCCGAGCGCACGATCGACCACGCCGAGCGCATGAACGCCCTGTGGTCGCGGCGCGACGACTCGCCGTTCCTCGACCTCGCCTGGCACAAGATCATCGAGTCGACCGCGCACGACTCGGTCGTCGGCTCCGGCACCGACGAGACCTGCGACCAGGTCGCCGCCCGCCTCGCCGAAGCCGCACAGACAGCGCGTGCGGTACGGGACGCGGCACTCGCAAAACCCGCCGAACTGGTGCCCAGCGACGGCCACTTGGTCGCCAACCCGCTGCCGTTCGACCGCTCGGTACTGGTCGAGGTGGACGTCATCGCCCCGCCGGAGGGAACCCCGCTCGTCGCGACCGCCGCCGACGGTACGACGGCCCCCGTGCAGCTGATCTCCGAGGCGCCGACCGTCCTCAGCGACGAGCGCATGGACGCCTCCCAGCTCGAACGCGTCCTGCGCCGCATCCACCGCCGTGAGCTCTTCGGCCGCCAGATCGACCACTACGAACTCACCCCCGGCGCCCTGGTGTTCCACCTCGCGGAGGTGCCGACCTCTGGCCCCTTCGACCTGCTGATCCTGCGCCGCGAGGTCGCCGAGGCTGCGGCGCAACATCCGGGCGAGTGGCGGGTGTTGACCCTGGAGGAAGCCCGGGCCACCGCACTCGTGCCTGTGCGCGTTCCCGCCTCCGGGCTGGCGTCCTTCCGGGTCGAACCGAGCGACCGCGCCTCCGTCGCCGTACCGACGCACGCGCCTACTACGGCGACGGACCGCACGCTCTCCAACGGCCTGGTCGAGGTCGCGGTCGCCGCCGACGGCACCCTGGACCTGACCGGGCCGGACGGCACCGTGCTGTACGGAGTGGGTCGGCTCGTCGACGGCGGTGACCGGGGCGACAGCTACAACTACGCTCCCCCGGCCCACGACGTCCTCGTGTCGGAGCCGACGGAGATCGCCGTCGAGGTCGTCGAGAACGGCCCACTGCGTGCGCGGCTGCGGGTCACCCGCGGCTACGAGTGGCCGGCCGCGCTCTCCGCCGACCGCGATGTGCGCGGTGAACAGACCCTGCCGACGCCGGTGGAAACGCTCGTGGAGGTGCGCGCGGGCGAGCCCTTCGTGCGGGTCTCCACGTCCTTCCTCAACCAGTCCGCCGACCACCGGCTGCGCTTCCACGTACCGCTGCCCGAGCCGGTCACGACGTCCGCGTCGGCCGGTCAATTCGCCGTCACCGAGCGCGGGTTGACCGCCGAGGGCGGCTGGGGCGAGTTCCCGCTGCCGACCTTCCCGGCCGGTTCGTTCGTGTCGGCCGGGGCCGCAACCGTCCTGCTCGACCACTCCAGCGAGTACGAACTCGTCGGCGACGGCTCCGAACTCGCCGTCACCCTGCTCCGCGCGATCGGCTCGATCAGTGTCAACATCCACCCCCTGCGCGATGAACCGGCGGCGAGCGAGATCCCCGTACCCGGTGCGCAGGACCTCGGGATGCGGATCGAGAACCGGTTCGCCGTCGTCCCGTCGGCCACCGGCTGGCGCGGCGCGAACGCGGTGGCGCTCGCCGAGGAGTTCCGCAACGACGTACTGGTCACTCGCGGAACCGCGCCCACCGGGGGCCAACTCCCGCCCGACACCGCCGGGTTGCGCGTCGACGGCGAGGACGTCCTCGTCTCGGCCGTCCGCCGGGTCACCGACGTCGAGCACGGGCCCGGCACCGAGGTGCGGTTGACCGCCATGCGCGACACCCCGTCGACGGTCCGCCTCACGGGCACGTTCTCCGAGGCCGTCACCGTCGATCTGCTGGGCCGGACGATCTCCCGCACCCAGGTCCAGGACGAGCTCGAACTCGCCCTCGGCCCCTGGGAGATCCACACCGTCGTGCTCCGGTAGGCGGCCATGATCGAATGCAATGCACCCGTTCCACCCTCACGAAAGCGTTGTGACCTCTTGCTTCCCGAGTTCTCCCCCCAAGTTTCCGACCTCGCTCCCGGGCGTGGTGCCCTGCGTCCGGCGCGCTCGTGGCTGCACTCCGACGCGAAGTCCCTCTCCCTGAACGGGTCCTGGCGTTTCCGCCTGTCCCCCACGGCGTCGGCGGCGGAGGACTTCGCGGCCGAGGGCTTCGACGACAACGCCTGGGACAGCATCCCCGTGCCCGCCCACTGGGTGCTGGAGGGTGACGGTGCCTACGGCCGCCCGATCTACACGAATATCCAGTTCCCGTTCCCGATCGACCCGCCGTACGTCCCGGACGAGAACCCGACCGGTGACTACCGCCGCACGTTCGACGTCCCCGCCGACTGGTCGGACGCCGAACGGGTCGTCCTGCGCTTCGACGGTGTCGAGTCGCTGTTCCGCGTCTGGGTCAACGGGGTGGAGATCGGCGGCGCGAGCGGCAGCCGGCTCGCCCACGAATTCGATGTGACGGACGCCGTACGCCCTGGTGAGAACGTCGTCGCGGTGCGGGTGCACCAGTGGTCGGCGGCCAGTTATGTCGAGGACCAGGACCAGTGGTGGCTGCCGGGCATCTTCCGCGATGTGACCCTGACCGCCCGTCCGGCCGGGGGCATCGAGGATGTCTGGCTGCGGACCGGTTTCGACGACGGGCGCGGGCGGGTCGAGGCTGAGGTCGTCGCCGACGCGACGGCGTTCCCGGTCACCCTGCGCATTCCCGAACTCGGTGTCGAGCAGGTCTGGGCGACGCCGGACGACGTGGCGGCCGTAGCCATCGCCGAAGTCGAGCCCTGGTCGGCCGAGTTGCCCCGGCTGTACGACGCCACGGTGTCGACGGCCGCGGAGACCGTCTCGCTGCGGGTGGGTTTCCGTACGGTCGAGATCCGCGGGGACCAGTTCCTGGTGAACGGGCGCCGGGTCGTGTTCCACGGGGTGAACCGGCACGAGACCCACCCGGAGCGCGGCCGTGTCTTCGACGAGGCGCACGCCCGCGAGGACCTGGCGCTGATGAAGCGGTTCAACGTGAACGCGATCCGCACCAGCCACTACCCGCCGCACCCCCGGCTGCTCGACCTCGCCGACGAGCTCGGGTTCTGGGTGATCCTGGAATGCGATCTGGAGACGCACGGCTTCGGCAAGGTCGACTGGGTCGGCAACCCCAGTGACGACCCGGCCTGGCGCGAGGCGTACCTCGACCGCATCGAGCGCACGGTGGAACGGGACAAGAACCACCCCAGCATCGTGATCTGGTCCCTCGGCAACGAGGCGGACACCGGCAGCAACCTCGCCGCCATGTCGGCCTGGGTGCACGCCCGTGACGCCGAACGCCCCGTGCACTACGAGGGCGACTACACCGGCGAGTACACCGACGTCTACTCGCGCATGTACGCGTCCGTGCTGGAGACCGAGCAGATCGGCACCGACGGTTCCCGCGCCCCGCTGCTCAACTGCACGCCCGCACAAGGCGCCCGGCAGCGCACCAAGCCGTTCCTGCTCTGCGAGTACGCGCACGCGATGGGCAACGGGCCCGGCGCGTTCGACCAGTACGAGGCGCTGGTGCGCCAACACCCGCGCCTGCACGGCGGGTTCGTGTGGGAGTGGCGCGACCACGGCATCCTGGCCACGACCCCGGACGGGACGCCGTTCTACGCGTACGGCGGCGACTTCGGCGAGGTCGTCCACGACGGCAACTTCGTGATGGACGGCATGGTGTTGAGCGACGACGTGCCGACGCCGAGCCTCCACGAGTTCAAGGCCGTCGTGGCGCCGGTGCACTTCGCGTTCGACGGCGACAAGGTCGCGATCACCAACCTCCGGCACACGACCGACACGTCCGACCTGCGCTTCCGCTGGCGGGTCGAGCACGACGGAGTCCCCGTGGAATCAGGGGAGTTGGAGGTCCCGTCCGTCGTGGCGGGCGACTCGGGCCGGGTGTCGTTGCCGTCGGTCCCGGTGTCGCCGGACGCCGAGACCTGGCTGACGATCGACGCGGTGCTGGGGACGGCGACCCCTTGGGCGCCCGAGGGTCATGTCGTCGCGACTGCCCAGCTGGACCGATCGGTTCGCCGTCCCGTCCCCGCCGGCCGTGGCCGGTTCGACTGGCAGCGGGGTGACGGGACCCTCACGCTCGGCGTCGCCGAGTTCGTCGGCGGGTCGCTCGTGAAGCTGGGCGAACGCGCCGTGGCGGGACCGCGGTTGGAGCTCTTCCGCGCGCCGACGGACAACGACAAGGGCGCGTGGGGCGAGGTCGACGAGAGCGACGCGAGCGTCTCCGGGGTGTCCAACGCCGAACTGTGGCTTCGCGACGGGCTCGACCGGCTGACCTCGCGACGGGTGTCGGTGGAGCAGAGCGCGGACGCGCTGCGGACGGTCGACAAGGTGTCGGCCGCCGACTCCGGTCTGTCGGTGCTGGTCGAGTCCGTCTGGTCGCGCGAGAGCGACGGCGAGGTGGAGCTGCGGGTGGAGATCCAGCCCTCGCACGGCTGGCAGTCGGTGTGGCCGCGGATCGGGGTGCGTTTCGACCTGCCCGACGGCACGGCTCCGGTCGACGGCGCCAAGTGGTTCGGCCTCGGCCCGCTGGAGTCCTACCCCGACAGCATGCGCGCGGCCTGCACCGGGCGCTTCGCCGCCTCCATCGGCGATCTCTCGGTCGACTACGCGCGCCCCCAGGAGACCGGTCACCGCTCCGAACTGCGCCGACTGTCCCTGACCAGCGGCGACACCGAAGTGCTGCGCATCGAGGCCCTCGCGGACACCCACGGTCGACGTCCCGGTTTCACGCTCAGCCGGCACACCCCGCAGGAGATCGCCAAGGCCGGGCACCCGTACGAGCTGCCGGATTCGACGACGAGCCGGCTGTTCGTCGACGCCGCCCAGCACGGGCTCGGCTCACGGGCCTGCGGTCCGGACGTGTGGCCCGAGTTCGCGCTGCGCCCGGAGGCTCGCACGATCAGGCTCCGGATCACGGCACCGGAGTAGGCCGACAGGTTGAGGGTGCGGTCTCGCACGGCGACGGCCGCACCCTCAGTATGGGAGGAGACGACTGCCCCGGCCGCGCCCGTATCCGGCCGTCCCCGTGGGAAGGAGCGCTCCGATGCCCACCCTGCTGTCGGTGAATGTCGGCATGCCGAAGGACGTTCCCTGGCAGGGCAAGACTGTCTATACGGGCGTATGGAAATACCCGGTGGTCGGCCCGGCGATGGTCCGCCGCCTGAACATCGACGGCGACGGACAGGGCGACACGGCCGGCCACGGCGGCGAGCAGCGGGCGGTCCTCGTCTACCAGATCCAGTCGTACCGGCACTGGCAGCGGCACTTCGGCCGCGACGACCTCGGCTACGGCCAGTTCGGCGAGAACCTCACCGTGGACGGCCTGCCCGACGACGAGGTCTGCGTCGGCGACCGGTACCGCATCGGCGAGGCCGAGTTCGAGGTCACCCAGCCGCGCGTCACCTGCTACCGCGTCGGCATGCGCTTCGGCGAACCCGAACTGGCCGCGCTGCTGGTGAGCCATCACCGGCCCGGGTTCTACATGCGGGTCGTGCGGGAGGGGCGGGTGCAGGCCGGCGACCGGATCGTACGGACCAGGACCGGTCCAAACGCGCTGAGCGTCGCCGACATCGACGCGCTGCTCTACCTCCCCGGCCGCGACCCCGCCAAGCTGCGCCTCGCGCTGGACGTGCCCGCGCTGAGCCCCGGCTGGCAGGGGTCGTTCCGTGAACTGCTCGCCGCCGCCGACGACTTGACGACCGCGGCCCACCCGGCCTGGGCCGGTTTCCGCGCGCTGCGGGTGACGGAGGTGGTCCCCGAGAGCACGACGGTCACCTCGATCCGGCTGGCAGCCCCGGACGACTCCCCGCTCCCGGCCGCCCGCGCGGGCCAGTACCTGACCCTGCGCGTCCCCACCACGACCGGCCCCGCCCCGGTACGCAGCTACTCACTCTCCGCCGCACCCGACGCCGGCACCTACCGGATCAGCGTCAAACACGAGCCCCACGGCACCGCGAGCGGCTACCTCACCACGCGGCTACGGCCCGGAACCGAACTCGAAGTCGCCGCGCCCCGTGGGGAGTTCGTCTACGCCGAGGACAGCGGACCGGTGCTCCTCGTCTCCGCCGGCATCGGTCTCACGCCGGTGCTGTCGATGCTGCACGAGCTGGCCGCGCAGGGCAGCAAGCGGGAGGTCTGGTGGATCCACGGCGCCCGCGGACCACGGGAACACCCCCTCGCGGCCGAGGCACACGAGCTGCTCACCAGGCTGCCGGACGCGCACGAGCACGTCTTCTACAGCGCGGCCACACCCGAGGAACTGCGGCACGCCCACGCAGCACCGGGACGCCTGACCAAGGACAAGCTCATCGCGCTGTCGATCCCGGCCGACGCGACCGCGTACATCTGCGGCCCCGCGCCCTTCATGACCGACATGCGGCAGGCCCTCACCGAGGCCGGCATCGACCCCGAACGCATCCACACCGAGTTGTTCGGAACGCTGGGCGCCATCAATCCCGGCCTCACCGACCACCCCGCCCGCGCACCCCACCAGCCCCCGGGCACACTCGGAACCGGCCCGCTGGTGACCTTCGCCCGCAGCGGCATCAACGTCCCGTTCGACGCCGACACCAACGGCACCGTGCTCGAACTCGCCGACGCCTGCGACGTACCCACCCGCTGGAGCTGCCGCACCGGCGTCTGCCACACCTGCGTCACACCCCTGCTGTCCGGCACGATCACCTACTCCCCCGACCCGCTGGAGCCACCGGCCGACGGCGAGATCCTGATCTGCTGCGCGCGGCCCGGCACGGACATCGTCCTGGACATGTGAGTGCCGTCAGGCACGCCGCTGAGCTCCGTCCCGCACGCCCCGTAGAAAAGATTCTTCCGACCTGCAACCTCGATGCCCTCGGAACGTCTGTCCGGGTGGAGGCGCCTCCGAGCCAGGGCCTTCGCCACGGGAAGCCAGCCGTGGCGGCGGCCCGCCAGTCCCGTCAGCATCGACGATTCGAGGAATCACATGTCCGCAGGTCAGACCGCCCGCCGCAGCCTCCGCGCGGGCCGGGTACGGATCGCCCTGGGCGTCACCGGCGCCGCCGCCGCGCTCGCCGTCGGCGGCTCCTTCACCGCCCACGCCGACAACTCCGCGCCCGCCCCGAAGCCGGTTCCCGCCAAGAGCACGCCCGCCGACCAGTGCCCGGAGCCGGTCGAGGCGGTGCCGGGCGAGGGCGCCGTCCCCGTCAAGGGAGACCAGGTGTCGTACACCACCCTCAGCGGCGACGCGGTCGACGCGGTGCCGGACGGGATCGCCGGTCCCTACAAGGGAAAGCAGGTGTCGTACACCCTCCTCGGCGACGACCCGGTCGACGCGGTGCCCGGCGACGACTGCACCGCCCCGGACCCGAGCAAGGGCACCCCGGTCGACGCCGTGCCCGGCGGGAAGGACACCGCCCCGGACCACTCCGCCCGGGACGCCAAGCCCGCTCCCGCCAAGCGCTGACACGCGCGCCGAACCGCCGCTGATCGGCACGGGCCGTTCATCCGGCCCGTGCCGAGGTGGAGCCGCCGGGTACCTGCCCGGCGGCCCCACCGCCCGCCCGTCGAAACCGGGCGCATGTACGAAGACCTTGCTGTCCTGGAGATCCATGAACGCAGCTACGACCCCGGCCTACGGCATGCCGACGGGCGGACACCGGCCCCTACGTTTCCCGGCGCGCACCTGGTCGGACGCGCTGCGCCGGGCGCTACGGCACCTGGTGCGCGGGATGTCGCAACCGCGCGAGGACCTCCCGGTGGCGACGGACGCACCGGCCGTCCCCGCCGACCTCGGCGAACCCGGCATCGACGAGCTGTACACCCACCGCCGGCTGCCCCTCGTCCGCCTGGCCCTGCTCCTCGTGGACGACCTCCCCACGGCCGAGGACGTCGTGCAGGACGTGTTCGCCGCCCTGTACCGCCGCCACGGCGAGCGCCTCACCGGCCTGGACAACCCCGACGCGTATCTGCGCACCAGCGTGGTCAACACCTCGCGCTCGGTCCTGCGCCGCCGCCGTACCGTGCGGGCCCACGTCCCCGAACGCGAAGGGCACGCCCCGTCCGCCGAGGAACCCGTGCTGCTGCGCGAGGAGCACGGAGAGGTGATCGCCGCCCTGCACCGGCTGACCCGGCGGCAACGTGAAGTGCTGGTCCTGCGGTACTGGTCCCATCTCAGCGAGGCCCAGATCGCCGACACCCTGAGCCTGTCCCGCGGCGCGGTCAAATCCACCGCGAGCCGCGCACTGGCCGCCCTGCGCCGAGAGTTGGAGGCGTCCCCATGACGACACGCGTGACCCCGGAGGCGTCCCGATGATCGAGCAGGACCTCGGTTCCGGCCTCCCTCCGGACCCCCTCGAAGAACGGCTGCGCAACGCCCTGCGCGCCCGGGCCGACGCCGTCGACCTGCACGCGTTGCGTCCCGCGACCCCACCGACCAGCCGGTCCCGGCTGCTCCGGCTCCCGGCCCTGCACCCCGTCCGCCGCACCGCCGTCGCGTTGCTCGTCGTGGCCGCCGCGGTGATCGGCGTCCTGTTCCTGGCGATCCACGAGGTCCGGGAACCACCGGTCGGTCCCGCGAACCGCCCCTCGGTGTCACCCACCCCCAGCACCATGGATGCCGTACCTGGTCCTCCTGAGTCGGGCGACGTCGACGCGTCGCCCAATCGTTGAGCAAGCACGATGACGCACCTGTTCACCCACAGAAAGTGCTCCCGGCCCCGGTCGCCCACTCGCTCGCCGGAAGCCCAAGCAGCCACTCGATCCGCGCGCTGTCCGGCAACGGGCCGTGATCGGCGGTCACTTGAAGCGCCGAGGCGGCCGTGATGTGTCCCAACCGCAGCGCACGCTCTATGCCGTCCCCGCGCAGCAGACCAGTCAGAACCCCGGCCGCGAACGCGTCGCCCGCGCCGACGGGTTCCACCACGTCCGTGTCCAGAGCGGGCACGATCCGTACGCCTTCGTCGCTGAAGGCGATGGCGGAATGGCCACCGTCCTTGACGACCAGCAGGCGTGGCTGCGGCAACAGCCCCCGTACGTCGGCCGGTTCGAGGTCCGCGCCCCACAACTCCCGTGCCTCGTCGAGCCCGACGAAGGTGATGTCGGCGAGCTCGGCCAGATCGCGCAGCACGGTGGCGGCCGTACCCGGCGGCCACAGCGCGGGGCGGTGGTTGACGTCGAAGCTGATGGCGTACGGGCGTTCAGCGGCCGGAACGGTGAGCGCGGTGGTCACCAGGCTCCGGCAGGACGGGGACAACGCCGGTGTCACGCCCGTGAGATGGAGGACAGCGGCCGATCTCAGCTTGTCGTCGTCGAGTACGTCCGGGCCCATCGCCGAGGCCGCCGAGTTGCCCCGGTAGTAGTGGACCCGGGTCCGCGAACCGTTCGGCTCCTTCACGAGCAGCCCCGTGGGCCGCTCCGGATCGCACCGCACACCACTCACATCGACACCGGCGGCGGCGACCTCCGCAAGCACGCGCCGCCCCAACGGGTCGTCGCCCACGGCCGAGAGCCACGAGACGGGAATCCCCAAGTCGGCCAAGTACATGGCCACATTCGACTCGGCCCCGGCCACCGACACCCGCAGATCGTCAGCACACTCCAGCGACGAGGACGGGTCGGGTGCAAGGGCCGCCATGGTCTCCCCGATACAGACGACCCCACCTCCGGCCGACTCCCATCCGTTCGTCATGACACCTCCCGCACGGACGAGGCTTCCTCTACGACGGTCAGCAGAGCGCGAGTTCGGGCGCGCAGCGCGGTCAGGCTGCCGCCGTCGGCCGCGTCACCGACGAGAGGTGAACCGACGCCGACGGCGGTCGCCCCGGCGTCGAGATACGCCCGGGCGGCCTCCGCGTCGACACCGCCCACCGGCACGAACACCTCGTGCGGGAACGGGCCCCGCAACGCCTTCAGATAAGCGGGACCTCCGGCTTCGGCAGCCGGGAAGATCTTCAGCGCGGCGGCACCGAAGGGGCGTGCGGCGAGGATCTCGGTGGGGGTCAACACTCCGGCGATCAGCGGCAGTTCGAGCCGCCGCGCCTCGCGGATGCCGTCCCCCAGTGCGGGGGTGACGGCGAAGTTCGCGCCGGCTCGATGGGCGGCGCGGGCGTCGTCGGCGGTCAGGACCGTACCGGCTCCGAGGGGGCGGTCGGGGCCGAGTTCCTTGCGGGCCCGCTCGATGACGGACAGGGCGTCCGTACCGGTCAGGGAGACCTCGATCAGTTCGACGCCCTCCTCGGCGAGGGTCAGTACGGTGCGTACCGCGGCCTCGGGATCGGTGCCGCGGATGATCGCGACGAGGCGGTGTGCGGCCAGGGCCGCTCGCAGATCCATGTGACGAATTCCCTTCCTGTACAGGTCGGTTCAGGCGCAACGGCAGTTCGCGGCCAGCGTCAGCCGCCACCGCACTTCGCCCGAGGGGGGTACCCGGGCGGCGTCATCAGGGCCCGCCTCGGCGAGGTCGAAGACGCGGCCGAGCATCGGTTCAACGCCCGTGCTCCGATAAGGGTGTTGAGGGGGAAAACCGCCGAGGTTGCGCCACAGCGCGATGGACACGGGCTGTCCGTCGGCATCGAGGGCGAGGGAGAGTCGGTCGGCCTGGTCATGGACGCAGCAGCGGGAAGCGTCCACAACCGCCCCTACGGCGGTCCCGTCATCCGGACCCAACCGGTCCAGGCGCAGTCCGCACGGTACGGGCCAGTCACCCTCCACCCATGAGGCACCGTCCGGCCACGCCCGCTCCAACAGCCGCTCCGCCTCAGGGAACAGCCGCGTGCGCGCTCCGTCACGGATGTGCAGAGACGCGTGGTCGGAGAGGTCGAGCAGGGCATGCGCGGCCCATACGAAGCGGAAGCCCACGTCGGCCGTCAGGACGTAGTCGACCTCGGCCCCATCGTCGGTCGCACGTACAGTCCGCGCCAACGTAAAGCGATCGCAGTGCAGGACATCCGCGACTCCCTCCCGACTCCACGGTCTTGACCAGGCGTCACCGTGGTCGGGAGCGCCCCGGACCGTCGGTACGCACTCCTCCAGGCCACCCGCGTCCACGAAGGTGTCGCCGGGGGAAACGTTGTCGCGCTCCGGAGCCTCGCGCCGCCACAGCCACTCACGCCCCGCTGCCCGCAGCGAGGTCCAACGCCCGCCGTGGGCACGGTCGATAACGATGTCCAACGGCACGGTCACCACTCCGCGAAGGAGCCGTCGGGGTGCCGCCACACGGGGTTGCGCCAGGCGTGACCGGTCCGGTCGGCGGCGCGTACGGCGGCCTCGTCGATGGTGATGCCGAGGCCGGGGGCGTCACCGCGCACCGCATGGCCGTCGACGAACCGGAAGGGCGCCGGATCGACGAGGTAGGACAGCAGGTCCGCGTCCTTGTTGTAGTGGATGCCCCGACTCTGTTCCTGGATGAGGAAGTTGGGGGTGGCGAACGCGACCTGCAGACTGGCAGCCAGGGCGATCGGGCCCAGCGGGCAGTGCGGGGCGAGCTGAGCGCCGTAGGCCTCCGCGAGGGAGGCGATGCGGTGGACCTCCGAGATACCGCCGGCGTGGGACAGGTCGGGCTGGACGACGGCGATGCCCGCGGCGAGTACGGGCAGGAACTCGCCGCGTCCGTACAGGCGTTCGCCGGTGGCGAGCGGTACCGGGCTCGACGCGACCAGGCCGGCCAGTTGACGGCCGTGCTCGGGCAGGACGGGTTCCTCGACGAACAGCGGGTGCAGCGGGGCGAGTTCGGCGAGGACGCGGCGGGCTCCGGCGGCGGTGAAGCGGCCGTGGAAGTCGACGGCGACGTCGCGGTCGGGGCCGAGTGCCTCGCGGGCGGCGGCCACGCGGGCGACGATCGCGGCGGTCTCGGCGGGGGTGGGGATGGGTGAGGTGGCTCCGGCGGCGTTCATCTTGACGGCGGTGAAACCGGCCTCGACCTGGGCGGCTATCTGCTCGCGGAGTTGGGCGGGTTCGTCGCCGCCGACCCAGGCGTAGACCCGGACGCGGTCGCGCACGGGGCCGCCCAACAGGGCGTGCACGGGGGCGCCGTAGGTCTTCCCGGCGATGTCCCACAGGGCCTGGTCGAGGCCGGCGACTGCGCTGGAGAGGATCGGGCCGCCCCGGTAGAAGCCGCCCTTGGACATGACCTGCCAGTGGTCCTGGACGCGCAACGGGTCCTGGCCGACGAGGTGTTCGGCCAGCACGTCGACGGCGGCGCGGACGACCTCGGCGCGCCCTTCGACGACCGGTTCGCCCCAGCCGACCACGCCCTCGTCGGTCTCGACACGGCAGAACAGCCAGCGGGGCGGGACGAGGAAGGTCTCGACACGGGTGATCTTCACTGAGACCGGGAGCCTTCCGTTTCTTCGGAGTCCTGTGCGGAGTCCACGGGGGAACCCTCCTCGTCGGAGTCGTCCAGCCGGTCCAGGTCGCGGCCGGCCTGGTCCAGCAGGGCGCGCATCGCGGCCTCGGCGGCCTGCGGGTCCCGGTCGCGTACGGCGTCCAGGACGGCACGGTGGGCGGGGACCGGGTCCTCGCTGTGCGGGGCGCTGTGCACGATCCGGTCGCGGTGCGCGAGGCCGGACTCGATCACCATCTCCATGCGTTCGAGGAGTTCGTTGTGGGTCGCGGCGAGCAGGGCGCGGTGGAAGGCGAGGTCGGCCTCGACGGCATGGGCGGCGTCGCCGCCCTGTTCCCCCATCGCGTCGAGGGCACCGTCAAGTGCGGCCAGATCAGCGTCGGTTCGGCGCTGGGCGGCCAGGCGTACGGCGGCGGGTTCGATGATGGCGCGCACCTCGGCGAGGTTGTGCAGCAGCGCCCGGTCGGACTCCGAGGTGGAGGCGCCCTCGAACTGCCAGCGCAGGACATCGGCGTCGAGCAGGTTCCACTCGGCACGGGGGCGCACGAAGGTGCCTCGCCGCTGCCGGGCGTCGACCATCCCCTTGGCCGCGAGCACCTTCAGCGACTCGCGCAGCGCGGTCAGGCTCACGTCCAACTCGCTCTGCAGCGCCACGAGATCGAGCGTGGCTCCTTCGGCGATCTCACCGCCCAGGATGCGGCGGGCGAGGAGTTCCACGGTCTGGCCGTGGACGCCTCGACGGGCATAGGGCGTCATGTCGTACAGCCTTTCTGCTGGTTGGGGAGCGTGGTCATGCGGAGGCCTTGACGACGCTCCAGCCGCCGTCCACCACGAGACTCGTCCCGGTGATGTAGGAGGCTTCGTCGGCGCTGAGGAACGCGATGGCCGCGGCCACTTCCTCGGGCGTGCCGAAGCGGCGTACGGCCGTCTCGGCGATGCTGCGTTCCCGTTCCTCGGGCGGCACCCTGTCCCAGGCCGCGGTCAGTATCGGTCCCGGCAGGACGGCGTTGACGCGCACAACTGGCCCGTATTCGACTGCGAGTTGGCTACAGAGGGAGAGCAACGCACCTTTGGCGGCGGCGTAGGCCGGGTGCCCGGGGATTCCTTTGTGGGCGTGCACGGACGAGGTCAGCACCACCGAACCCCGCCGCTCCTCCAGATCGGGCAGCACCGCCCGGAACCCGAGGAAGCTACCGGTCAGATTGACGTCGAGTTGCCGCTGCCAGGACGGCAGGGTCATTTCGTGGGCGGGCGTGACGTCGACGGTGAACGCGTTACTGACGAGGACGTCGACGGGCCCGAAGGTGTGCGCGGCGCCGACGATCCGCGCCCAGTCGTCCTCGACCGCGACATCGGCGGCCACGAACCGCGCCCGCCCGCCGTCCTTGACGATCCGCTCCGCCACCGACTCACCCCGCTCCTCGGCGACATCGGCGAGCACGACGGCGGCTCCCTCCTCGGCGAGGCGTACGGCCGTGGCGGCGCCGATTCCTGAGGCCGCTCCGGTGATGACGGCCGTGCGTCCGGTGAAGCGGGTGCCGTGCCGTCGTACGGGCTGGTCCATCGTGGGGTTCGACTCCTTCGCGCGTCAGGGCTTGCTGGAAACATAAGGGGCTCACTCGCGTATCAGCACGACCAGGTCCGCGTCATGATCGGCACTCCACGCGAACGGCAGCCCGTAATGCAGCAGATGCGCTCCGCTGTACGACGTCCCGGTCGCCGCGTCCCGGTAGCGCGCCGTCGCGTCCAGTCCCCGCAGCCGAAGCCGGTCCATCCGCCCCGGTACGAGTGGGGCGCCGGCGAGACGCCCGGGGCTCAGCGCCGCTACGACGGTCCGGTCCCCGGCGTCGTACTGCACCCCGCAGCTCGGCTCCTCCGGCGAACCGAGGAGCCGTGCCTCGCCATGGTGGATCACCTCCCGCGCCTCCTTGTACCGGCCGATCCACCAAGCCGCCTCGGCCCGCTGCTCCGGCGTCCACGCGCGCAGGTCGGCGCCGATGCCCAGCACCCCGCACATGGCGTTGACGAACCGGAAGGCGAGACTGCGCGGGCGAGGGTCGAAAACGCCGGGCGCGTCGGTGACCCACGAACTCATGACGTGCGGCGCATGGGCGTGCAGGAACCCGTACTGGGTCGAAAGCCGGTCCAGCGGTGCGGTGTTGTCGCTGGGCCACACCACGTCCGTACGCGCGATCGTCGCGTGCTCGATCCGCCCGCCGCCGCCCGCGCAGCCCTCGACGGTGACGTCGGGGTGGGCGGAACGGAGGTGGTCGAGGACCCGCAGGTAGCCGGCCACATGCTCGGCGTCGAGATCGACGCGGCCGGCACCGGGACGGCCGCGCTCGGTGGGCGGGCGGTTCATGTCCCACTTCAAGTAACTGATGTCGTAGGTGCCGAGCAGCCGGTCGAGCGTCTCGATCACGAAGTCCTGGACGTCGGTGCGGCCGAGGTCGAGGAGGAGTTGGTTGCGGACGAGTCGGCCGGGGCGGCCCTCGATCCGGTAGACCCACTCGGGGTGTTCGGCGTACAGACGACTGCCAGGGCTGACGGCCTCGGGCTCTATCCACAGACCGAAGTCCAGGCCCAACGTCCGTACGTCCGCGATGAATTGGTCGAAGCCCAGTGGGAAGGCGGCCGGGTCCGGCCACCAGTCACCCAGTCCCCCGGTGTCGTCGGCGCGCCCGGTGAACCAGCCGTCGTCCACGACGAACAGCTCGGCCCCGATGTCGGCGGCCGTCTTCGCCAGCTCCAGTTGACCGGCCGCGTCGACGTCGAAGCCGGTCGCTTCCCAGGAGTTGTAGAGGACCTTCCGGGGGCGGTGCAGGCGTTCGCCGGTGAGGTGACGCTCGTATCGGTGCCAGACACGGGAGAGTCCGTCGAGTCCCTCCGGGCTGAAGGCGCAGGCGAGTTGGGGGGTGGCGAGGGTCTCGCCGGGGGCGAGGAGCACCGCTCCCTCGTGCGGGACCCGGCCCGCACGCACACGCAGGGCGCCGCCGGGTTCGGCCTCGGCGGTGATGTGCCAGTTGCCGGGCCAGGCGAGGGCGATGCCGTACGCCGACTGCGCCTCGCTGTCCTGCACCGCGAGCCAGGGGGCGTACGCGTGTCCCGGCGCACCTTGCAGGCTGCCGATGGTGAACGTGCCTCTGGGCAGGTCGAGTTGGGTGCGCTGGAACTCCTGCGACCACTGACCTGTGAGGTAGGTCAGGCGGGCGACTCCGGTGACGGGGATGTTCACGGCGGCCGAGTCGAGCCGCTCCAGGCGTAGTTCGCGCGTGGCGGTGAACTCCGTCCAGCGGAGGATCACGTCCGTGCCTGGCACGGTCTCGTAGTGAAGGACGGTACGGAGGCCCAACTGCTCGTCGTGGAAGGCGAGTCGTAGCGTGCCCTCGTCCTCTTCGGCCCCGGCGAACTGCCACCACACGCCCCGGTCTTCGCCGTCCGGACGGGACGCCACCAGCTCCGATCCGGTGAACGGCCGTAGCCCGTACGGCAGATACTCGGCCGGTGCCGCGTCGGCGGGGGTGATGAAGTGTGTGCGCCTCGACCAGTCCAGGGCGGAGGGACCGTCCTCGACGCCGAGCGGGCCCCATGCGTCGAGTTCGGCCCAGGGGCCGTCCGGGGACAGGCGCACGGTGTAGCTGGTGTTCTCCGTGCGCAAGGTCCAGCGCTGGTAGGTCACTTGACCGCCCCGAGGTTGAGCCCGGCCACGAAGTGCCGCTGGAAGCGGAGGAAGACGGCGACCGTGGGCGCGGCGGCGATGACGGAACCGGCCGCGATGACGTTCCACATCGAGACGAACTGCCCCTGAAGTCCGATGAGGGCGGCGGTGATCGGCATCTTGGTGTCGCTGCGCAGCACGGTGATCGCCCAGAGCAGGTCGTTGAAGATCCAGGTGAAGGACAGGGCGCTGAGCGCGGCGAGGGCGGGGCGGGTCAGCGGGAGGATGATGCGCCAGAAGATCTGCCAGGGGCCGGCGCCGTCGACGACCGCCGCCTGCTGGATCTCCGTCGGGATCGATCGCATGAATCCGTGCAGGACGAAGACGTAGAAGCCGACGCCGAAGCCGATCTGCACGCCGATGAGCGCGGGCAGGGTGTCGAAGACGCCCATCACCTCGCTGAGCTTGGACACCGGGATGAGGAGGATCTGCGGTGGGAGGAGGTTGCCGCCGAGCATGAGGAGCAACAGGGAGCGGCGGAAGGGGACTTCGTAGCGGCTGAGGGCGAAGGCGGCCATCGCGGCGAGGGCCAGGGTGATCAGGACGCAGGGGATGGTGACGATCAGGCTGTTGATGAGGGCGCGCTGCTGGCCGCCGTCGACCCATGCCTGGTGGAAGTTGCCGAGGGTGAAGGAGTGCGGCCAACTGCCCAGGCCGTTCGCGGCGATGTCGTCGAAGGAGCGCAGGCTGGTCACCAGGACCAGGGCGATGGGCAGCAGCCAGAGGATCGCCAACGCGCCCGCGCCCAGGTGGAATCCGGCGGTCGCGGCGCGCTTGCGGCGCAGGGCCGTGGAGTTGGCGGACATCAGTCGGCCTCCCGGAACGCGCGGACGAGGTAGGAGCAGATGACGCCGAAGGCCAGTACGAAGATGACGACGGCGAGTGCGGAGCCGTAGCCGAGGCGCAGGGACTGGAAGGCGGTTGAGTACATGTAGGTGCTCAGCAGCTCGGAGGAGTGGTAGGGGCCGCCGCGGGTCAGCGACCACACGACGTCGAAGGAGCGCAGCGAGTCGATGACGATGACCGACAGAACCACCGCGTTGACACTGCGGAGTTGGGGCAGAGTGACGTGCCGGAGGCGCTGCCAGGCGCTGGCTCCGTCGACCTTGGCGGCCTCGTACAGGGCGGGGTCGATGCCCTTGAGGCCGGCCAGGTAGAGGACCATGACGTAGCCGATCTGGCGCCAGAGCGCGGGCACGATCACGGCGTAGAGGGCGGTGTCCTGGTCCGCGAGCCACGCGTGGCGGAGGCTGCCGAGGCCTACGGACTGCAGGAGTTGGTTGAGGACGCCGTCGGGCTGGTAGATCGCCTGCCAGACCAGGGCGGTGGCGACCAGTGAGAAGACGACCGGCAGGAACAGGGCCGCGCGGTAGAAGCCGACGCCGCGGCGCTCCTGTTGGAGGAGGAGTGCGGCGGCGAGGCCGAGTACGGCGGACAGGCCGCCGAAGAGCACGAGCCAGAGGACGGTGTGGCCGGCCGCGCTGCGGAAGACCTCGTCGTGGGCCATCTCCCGGAAGTTGCCCAGGCCGACGAACTGCGGTGGGGAGACGCCGTCCCATTTGGTCAGGGCGAGGTAGAAGCCCTGCGCGGCGGGCCAGAACACCCACACCGACTCGGCGAGCAACGGGATCAGGACGAAGGCGAGTACCAGCGGGGGTGTGCGCCGGGGGCCCCGAACCCGCTTGCCCGGGGCGGGCGTTCGGGTCGGGGACTTCCGGTCGGGCGCGGTCAGGACGGCCATGTCAGGCGTTCCAGATCTTCTCGGCGTCGCGCTGCCAGTCGGTGAGGATGCTCCCGATCGACTTGGGCTTGGCCAGGAACTTGGTCAGCGCGTTGTCCGCGGTGGGCTGGAGGGCGTCGCTGGAGTCCCGGTTGAAGAACTGGGTGATCTCGGTGGCCGCCGCGATGTGCTCGCGGCCCTTGGTGACCAGGGCGGTGCCGGCGTCCTTCGCGGCGGGGTTGCAGGGCAGGACGGTGCCGGAGGAGCCCTTGATGTAGATCTCCTGGGCCTCGGCGGTGGCGAGGTACTTCATCAGGTCGATCACCTGGTCGTGCCGGCCGGTGCGGGCGCTGGCGAAGTAGCCGTCCGTGGGCGCCTCTTCGGCGAGCGGGACCTTCGGGTCGATGATCGGGAAGCGGAAGAAGTCGACGTCGGCGAGGGCGCTCTTGGGGGTCGCGTCGGCGAAGAAGGTGCCGATGAGCATCATGGCGCTGCGGCCGTTGAGCAGTGAGGTCGACGCGTCCTGGAAGGAGACGGCGGCGCCGTTCGGGTCGAAGTACGGCAGCACCTCCTGCCAGCGGTCGAAGACCTTGCGCACCTCGGGGTCGTCGAACCGGTGCTTCCCGGCCAGGAGTTGGCGGTGGTACTCGGCGCCGTTGATGCGGATGTCGAGGTAGTCGAACCACGCCGAGGCCACCCAGGCGGTGCCGCCGCCGGCTCCCAGCCCGATCGGGGTGACGCCCTTGCTCTTGAGCTTGTCGCACAGGTCGAGGAACTCGTCCCAGCTCTTCGGCTCGCTGACGCCCCACTTGGCGAAGTTGGACTTCCGGTAGAACATCCCCCACCAGTAGTAGGTGGTGGGCACGAAGACCTTCTTGCCCGAACTCGTCGACGTGCAGAGCGAGTTGAGCGCCTTGGAGTACCGCTTGAGGTCGGGCGAGGAGGTCCATGCCTCGTCGAGGTCGAGCAGCAGGTTCTTCTTGGCGTACGCGTCCGCCACCGAGCCGGGGTACCAGGTGTACACGTCCGGCGGGTTGGCCGAGGTGAGGTAGGTCGGCAGCTGGGTGCGGAAGGTCTCCGCGGCGACCGTGTTGAGGCTCGCCCGGTCGGAGCCCTTCTTGGCGTAGGCGGCGACGAGGTCCTCCATCGCGGCCTTGGCCTGCGGGGCGGAGAGGTTGGACTGGAGGGTCACCGCGCCCTTCGAGGAACTCTTGCTCGATGAGGTCGAGGTGACACAGCCGCTGAGCAGCGCCGCCGTCCCCGCGGCACCGAGTCCCGCGAGGAAGCGGCGTCGGTCTGGCTGGTGGTTCGTCATGGATGGCTCCCTGTGGATCCCGCGCGGATCCGGATACACAGATCCGGATGCACGCGGTTCCAGATTCACGTGGCGTCCCCACCACGTCAAGAATAATTACTAATTTAGTTGAACTGGGTCAGGTGTACATAGCCGTCGACTCCGCGGAACACCGCGTCGACCGCCCCACCCGGCCCGGCCACCGCCCCGAGCGCACCGTCGAACGCCGCACTGGGGAAGGCGAGTTGCTTGGTCCAGCCCTGCCACGCACCGTTCTCGTACCGCTGCTGCCAGAGCGTGTAGTCGGCGGCCCGCGCGTACAGCACCACGGCGTCCCCTACGGCGACCAGCGTCGGACTCCCGCTGACGGTCCCGCCGACCGACGTCCACGGCGACCACTGCCCCGACACGTCCCGGGACCGCGTCCACACGTCGTCGGCCGCGCTGCGCACGGCGATCGTCACCCGCCCTTGAGCGTCCACGGCAGCGGACGGCCGCCCGTACACCGCCTTGCCGCCGGGTGCGCCGAGCGAGGTCCAGCCGGTCGACGGACCGCGCTGCACGACCTGCCCGTCCGTGCCCGTGGCGAACAGCGCCCAGTGCGCGGCATCGGTGAACGCCACCGACGGCGCGTCGGCCACCCGGCCGCCCAGGCTCTGCCACGCACCCCAGCGGCCGCCGACGTAGACCCTCCGGTACACCCGGGAGTCAGCGCCACGCACGAAGACGTCGATCCGGCCGCCGACCGAGGCGTACGCGGCGGGCTGGCCGAGGATCTCGCCCTTCGTGGGACCGCCGAGATCCCGCACCCGAGAGTCCGTCCGCTGGACGAGCGAGCCGTGCGGTCCGCGCAGGAAGGTGGTCAGCGAGTCACCGTCCCGTACGACAGCCGGACTTGCCGTGGCCTTCTGACCCAGATTCGTACCGGGCAGGGCGTCCGCGCCGGTCAGCTTCAGGAGCGCGGTGCCGTGCGCGGGGACCTCGACGGTGTACGACCCCGTGTGCGTGCCCCGGTCGGCGCGAGCCCGCAGGTCCCGGACCTTGACCGGCCCGCCGAGCCCGGCATCCGCGAACTGCACGGTGCGCGGGGCGGGTTGGTCGGACCGGTTGAGCAGGACGACCGCGCGTCGGCCGTCACCGGTGAGGACCTTGCTGTAGACGTCGCCGACGGAGTCGCTGGCCACGCGCACGCCCTGGACCGCGAGCGGGTCCTGGTCGACGGCGATGATCTCCGGGTTGCGCAGGGTCGCGAGCATCGAGTCCGACAGGGTGCGCGGGTCGGAACCCAGCACGAGCGGCGAGCCCATCTCGGCCCACATCACGTACTGCGTGGTGGACTCCTCCTGCGTCAACTCCAGCGTTCCGTCGGTCATTTGACGCATCGGGATGAGGTAGTCCGGGTCGTTGTAGTGCCCGGGTCCCTGCGCCTCGGGGTGCCAGGCGTTCGCGTCCATGTTGCGCAGGATGTTGGGCCACTGCCCGGGGCTCGGGGTGCCCCAGGCGATGTCCGTGCCGGTGCGCCAGGAGTCGGCGATCGTCGGGCCGTAGACGTACGTGTTGTGCGCGTCCTGCTCGGGGGTGTGCGGCAGGCCCCAGTCGTCGGTGAGCGGGTTGCAGAGGTTGAGCAGCATCTTGCGGCCGGACTTGGCGACCGCGTCGCTGAACTCCTTGAACGCCGGGCCCGGATCGAGCTTGGCGCCGATGCCGCACAGGAAGTCGACCTTGACCGCGTCGATCTTCCAGCCGGCGAACTGCCGCGCGTCCGCGTCGTAGTGGCCCCTGCTGCCGAGCCCGCAGCTCTTGCCGCCGTCATAGGTGCCGGCGTCGGTGTAGATGCCCGCCTTCAGGCCGCGCTTGTGCAGGTAGGAGACCAACGCGGGGATGCCCGACGGGAATCGCTCCGGGTTGGCGACCAACCGCCCTTGCGCATCACGCGGGTTGTCGGCCTGCCAGCCGCCGTCGAGCCACACGATGTCGTAACCGGCGTCCCGCAGACCGCTGTTGACCAGCTTGTCCGCGACACTGCGCACTTGCTGCTCCGTGGGCGCGCCCAGACCGTAGTAGGTGTTCCAGCCCATGTACGGCGTCGGCGCGAGACCGCTGTCGTAGTAGTCGGGTGCGCCCTGGTCGGCGCCTGTCTGCGCGGTGGCCACCGGGGCGGCGGTGGCCGCCAGTACGGTCGCGATGGCGACGACGGTGGCGCGGCGCGTCCGTCTCGAAGCCGCGGGTGTGCGGACCTGCGGTTGTGAAGTCACTTGCCTCTCCCGAGGGTTGGGAAGCAGGAGGACGTGACGCGGGCCGCACTGCGACAGGGGCTTCCGGCGTCACGGCGACGACTGTGGCGCGCGACCGAAACCCTGTCAATATTAATTCCTAATTTATTAGAACGCCGCATCAGGGGTTGACACAGCTTCCCTCGCGTCACAGCCTTTGGCAACGTTGTCAGTGCCGCCGACGTTTGATGGGACATCACGCTCATGACAGATCAATCGGGTTCGCCACGCCTGTCGCGCCGCTCCGTCGTCACCACGGGTTCGACCTTGCTGGCGGGGTTCGGCCTCGGACTCTCGTTGCCCACGTCGGCCACCGCGGCCTCCTCCCCCGCCACACCCGGCGAACTCGCGCTCCACCGCCCCGTGTCCGTCTCCTCGACGGCCTACGCGCCCACCCCGGGTTCGTTCGTGGTGGACCGGCTCGCCTCGCCGGGGGTGCGCGGCAGCGGATGGCGGGCGGCGGCGGGCGACCCGCAGTGGATCGCGATCGACCTGCAAGCCGCATGCGAGGTCACGTCGATCCGCCTCACCTTCGAGGCCGACGTGAGCGACCCGGTGTTCACCCCTCCCACCACGGGCAACCCTGCCGACGGCACAACAGGCAAGGAGATCCAGTCCAGTTACTCGGTCGAGTACGTCGTCGAGACATCGACCGACCACACGACCTGGACCAGCGTGTACCGCACCACGTCGGGCACGGGCGGCGTCGTGAACATCCAGCCCACGCGCCCGGTCACCGCCCGCTGGGTACGGCTGACCTCGACCCGCCGCTCCAACCCCAACCCCCTTGGCCTCAACGGCTTCGAGGTCTACGGCACCGCCCGGGGACACCGGCCGTCGGCCACGGGCTGGACGGACTGGGGAACTCACTCCGGGCCCGCACCAAAGCTGGCGGTGGCCGAGGACGGCACGGTTCCGGTGGAGTCGGGATGGCGGCTGACGCTCGACGACTGGGCGGGCGCCGACGGCACAGAACTGTCCACGGCGTCCGTCGACACCAGCAGTTGGCTGCCGGCAACCGTCCCAGGCACGGTACTCGGCTCGCTCGTGGACCAGGGCAAGCTGCCCGACCCCGTGGCCGGACTGAACAACCTCCACATCCCCGAGGCCCTGTCACGTCATTCTTGGTGGTACAGGCGGGAGTTCGAGCTGCCGCGCGGTCTGCGCGCCGGTGCCGGGCGGCGGACCTGGCTGGAGTTCGACGGCATCAACCACACGGCCGACATCTGGCTCAACGGTCACCAAGTCGGCGGCCTGACCTACCCGTTCGCCCGGTCGTCCCACGACGTGACCGAGTTCCTCGCGACGGGCGGGGCGAACGCGCTCGCCGTGAGGATCACGCCCATGCCGGTACCCGGCAGCCCCGGCGACAAGGGCCCCGCCGGTGAGTCCTGGGTGGACGCCGGCGCCAACCAGATGAACCTCAACTCCCCCACCTACCTGGCCTCTTCGGGTTGGGACTGGATGCCGGCGGTGCGCGACCGGGCCGCCGGCATCTGGAACCACGTCCGGCTGAGAACGACCGGCCATGTCGTGATCGGCGACCCGCGCGTCGACACCGTGCTGCCGAACCTGCCCCAGGTGTCGGTGGCCGAGCTGACGATCGTCGTACCCGTCCGCAACGCCGACACCGCCGACCACAGGACGACGGTCTCGGCGGCCTTCGACAACGTGCGGGTCAGCAAGGTCGTCACCGTGCCGGCCGGCGAGAGCGTCGACGTCACGTTCACGCCTGACACCTTCGGTCAACTACGTCTACGCAAGCCGGAGTTGTGGTGGCCCAACGGATTGGGTGATCCCGCCCTCCACGAGCTCACCATCAGCGCGGCGGTCGACGGTTCCGAGAGCGACCGCCGCACCACCCGGTTCGGCATCCGGCAGTTCGGTTACGCGTACGAGGTGCCGCTGCCGTTCACCAACTCCGGTGACGCGTATACGCAGTCCGTGACGTTCGACCGTCAACAGGCCCGGTATGTGCGCGTCAAGTGCCTCACCCGGGCCTCCGGTTGGGGCTACTCCCTGTGGACCCTGGCCGTACGCGACAGCACAAGGACCGCCACCGACCTGGCCCTGCACGCACACGCGGACGCGTCTAGCACGGACGGGGACGACCACGCCGCCGCCAACGTGACCGACGGCGACCCCGGCACGCGCTGGTCCTCGGCCTACGAGGACGACCAGTGGATCCGGGTCGATCTGGGGTCCGTCCAGTCCTTCGACGGGGTCGACCTGGTCTGGGAACAGGCGTACGCGAAGAGCTACTTGGTGCAGGTCTCCTCCGACAACGCCACCTGGACCGATGCCGCGTCGGTGGACAACAGCGCGGTTCCGCTGCCCTTCAACAACGGCAGCGCGAGCCTGCAGGTGGAGGACTTCGCCGCTCGGACCGCGCGCTATGTCCGTATCAACTGCGGCTTGCGCAACACCAGTTGGGGCAACTCCCTGTGGTCCCTCGGCGTCGTCGACAGCACCGCCCCGGCAACCGACCTGGCCCTGCACCAGAAGACCACCGCGTCCACCGAGGACTCCGACCACCCGGCCGCACACGCCACCGACGGCGATACGAGCACGCGTTGGTCCTCGGAGTACGAGGACCACCAGTGGATCCAGGTCGACCTCGGCGCCCCGAAACGTTTCGACCGGGTCGCCATCCTCTGGGAGTCGGCCTATCCGAAGACCTATGTGATCCAGGTGTCGGACGACGCGGAGACCTGGACCGACGTGAAGTCGGTGTCCAACACCCCCGACCCGCTGAAGATCAGCGTGAACGGGGTGCGGGTCCTTGCCCGGGGCGGCAACTGGGGCTGGGACGAGCTGTTGCGCCGGATGCCGCCGGAGCGGATGGACGCGGCCGTGCGGATGCACCGCGACATGAACTTCACGATGATCCGCAACTGGGTGGGCACGTCCGACCGGGAGGAGTTCTTCGCCGCCTGCGACGAGCACGGCATCCTGGTGTGGAACGACTTCCCCAACGCGTGGGGCATGGACCCGCCGGACCACGACGCCTTCAACTCGATCGCCCGGGACACCGTCCTGCGCTACCGCATCCACCCCAGCGTGGTCATCTGGTGCGGCGCCAACGAGGGCAACCCGCCCGCCGCCATCGACCAGGGCATGCGCGAGGCCGTGGAGGGACAGGCCCCCGGCATCCTCTACCAGAACAACTCGGCCGGCGGGATCATCACCGGTGGCGGCCCGTACGGCTGGGTGGAGCCGGAGAAGTACTTCGACCCGACGACCTACGGCAGCAAGGACTTCGGCTTCCACACGGAGATCGGCATGCCCGTCGTCTCCACCGCAGCCAGCATGCGGAACATGACGGGCGACGAGCCCGAGTGGCCGATCCGCGGCGCCTGGTACTACCACGACTGGAGCGAGCGCGGGAACCAGGCACCGCAGACGTACAAGGCGGCCGTAGAAGCGCGCCTCGGAACGGCCACCGGCCTGGACGACTTCGCCCGCAAGGCCCAGTTCGTCAACTACGAGAACACGCGCGCCATGTTCGAGGCCTGGAACGCGAACCTCTGGGACAACGCCAGCGGTCTCATGCTGTGGATGTCCCATCCCGCGTGGCACAGCACGGTGTGGCAGACCTACGACTACGACTTCGACGTCAACGGCACGTACTACGGCGCCCGTTCGGCCTGTGAGCCCCTGCATGTCCAGGCCGATCCCGAGGGGCAGGTCATTGCGGTCAACCACACGCGCGACGGCCTCAAGAACGCCGTGGTCTCAGCCGAGTTGATGGATCTGACGGGGCGTCGGCTCGGCGGGAGCAGGAGCGCGCGACTGGATGTGGCGCCGGCCGCGACCACGAAGGCGTTCAGCACTGCCTGGACCGACGACCTGCCGGACCTGCATCTCCTCCGTCTGACGCTGACCGGTGGCGACGGCCGGGTGCTGTCGCGCAACACCTACTGGCGCTATCGCACACCGGCGGCCATGCAGGGACTGGGCAAGGCGCCGCGGACGAAGGTCTCCGCGACGCTCGGGCGCGTGTCCCGTTCCGGGACCCGTACCGAACTGACCGCCACCGTCCGCAATCACGGGCCCGCCGTCGCCGCGATGGTCCGCCTCTCGCTGAAGGACGGTACGACCGGCCATCGCGTGCTGCCGACGCTGTACAGCCACAACTACCTGTGGCTGCTGCCCGACGAGTCCCAGACCGTCACCCTGTCCTGGCCGTCCCGGGCCCTGGCCTCAGGCCGTCCGCTCCTGGAGGTGGAGGCGTACAACAGCCGCCCCGCGACGGCGAGTTCATAGACGTCGGTCCGTCAGGACGCCTCCACCGCCGTCTTGATGCGTTGCCCGAACGCGGGCGCGTCCTTGCGGGCCGCGCCCAGGGCGAAGCCCACCAGGAGCTTGCCGACGCCGTGGCCTTCGAGGACGTTGAAGATCCGTACCCGGGTCGTGCCGGGTCCGGTGGACTCCAGGTCGTAGCCGCCTTCGACCGCCGTCACGACGTTCTTGGAGGCCTCCGTCCAGCGGATGCGGTGAGGGGCGTCGTATTCGGTGATCCGGAACTTCCGGCCCGTCTTCATTCCGGCGTCCTTGACCGTGCTGGTGAAGACGGTGCCCACGGCCGTCGGGCCCTCGGGAGTCTTGGTGATCTCCTGGACCCGCGGGCTGAACTTGGGGTCGTTCGTGCCCTCGGCGAGGAAGGCGAAGACTTCCTCGACGGGGCGGTTGACCTCGGCTGTCGCCTCGAACTGTCCGGCCACGGTTCCTCCTGTGCTGCGGTGGGAGTTTTGGCTGGGTGCGCGCTGATGTGCCGAGCACCCTCAGCCTATCGGCGCGGCTCCGTCCGTGCTCCCTGTCGGAGATCCCGCCGGTTCCAGCGCACTGAAACCACCGTGAAACCGAGCTGAATGCGCCCTCCCGCAAGCTCTGCGGCATGACGACAACGACCCACGAACTCGCGATCTCAGCCACCGGGCTGCGCAAGGCCTACGGGGACAAGACAGTGCTCGACGGCATCGACCTGGCCGTCCCGGCCGGTACCGTCTTCTCCCTGCTCGGTCCGAACGGCGCCGGCAAGACCACCGCCGTCAAGATCCTCTCCACGCTCGTCACCGCCGACGCCGGCGAGCTGCGGGTCGGCGGTCACGACCTGGCCACCGACGCACAGGCCGTGCGGGCCGCGATCGGTGTCACCGGGCAGTTCTCCGCCGTCGACGGCCTGATCACCGGCGAGGAGAACATGCTTCTCATGGCGGACCTGCACCACCTGTCCAAGCAGGAGGGACGCCGGGTCGCCGCCGAACTGCTGGAGCGCTTCGACCTCACCGAGGCCGCGAAGAAGCCCGCCTCCACCTACTCCGGCGGTATGAAGCGCCGCCTCGACCTCGCCATGACCCTGGTCGGCAGCCCGCGGATCATCTTCCTCGACGAGCCGACCACCGGCCTCGACCCCCGCAGCCGCCACAACATGTGGGGCATCATCCGGGAGCTGGTCTCCGGCGGTACGACCGTCTTCCTCACCACTCAGTACCTCGACGAGGCCGACGAACTCGCCGACCACATCGCGGTGTTGAACGACGGCAAACTCGTCGCCGAGGGCAGCGCCGAGGAGTTGAAGCGGCTCGTCCCCGGCGGCCACGTCCGGCTGCGCTTCACCGACCCGGACGCCTACCAGTCCGCCGCGACGGCCCTGCGCGAGGTCACCCGGTTCGACGAGACGCTCTCGCTGCAGATCCCCAGCGGCGGCAGCCAGCGCGAACTGCGCGCCATCCTCGACTGGTTGGACGCCGCCGACATCGAGGCGGACGAGCTGACCGTGCACACCCCCGACCTCGACGACGTGTTCTTCGCCCTGACCGGCGGCGCCAAGGTCGCCCACCAGCCCAGCGTGTCCGACCAGCCCAAGGAGAACGTCCGATGAGCACCCTCTCCCTCGCCGTCCGCGACTCGTCCACGATGCTGCGCCGCAACCTGCTGCACGTACGGCGCTACCCGTCCCTCACCCTGAACCTGCTGCTCACGCCGATCATGCTGTTGCTGCTCTTCGTCTACATCTTCGGCGATGTGCTGAGCACGGGCATCGGCGGCGCGGACCGCTCCGACTACGTCGCGTACCTCGTCCCGGGCATCCTGATGATGACCATCGGCGGCACCGTGATCGGGACCGCGGTGTCTGTCGCCACCGACATGAACGAGGGCATCATCGCCCGCTTCCGGACCATGGCGATCCACCGCGGGTCCGTGCTCGTCGGGCACGTCGTCGGCAGTGTGATCCAGTGCGTCGCCAGCGTGGTCCTCGTCGGAGCCGTCGCCGTGGCCATCGGTTTCCGGTCCACGGACGCCACGGTCCTGGAGTGGCTGGCGGCCTTCGGACTCCTCGCGCTGTTCTCCCTGGCGCTCACCTGGATCGCGGTCGGGATGGGTATGGTCAGCCCGAGCGCCGAGGCGGCCGCCAACAGCGCCCAGCCGCTGATCCTCCTCCCGCTGATCTCCAGCGCGTTCATCCCGGCCGACACGATGCCGGGCTGGTTCCAGCCGATCGCCGAGTACCAGCCGTTCACCCCGGCCATCGAGACCCTGCGCGGCCTGCTGCTCGGCACCGAGATCGGCAACAACTGGTGGATCGCGCTCGCCTGGTGCGTCGGCCTGACCGTGCTCGGCTACCGCTGGTCCACGGCCGCGTTCAACCGCGACCCGAAGTAGCCGCCATGACAGCGCGGGCCGCCTCCCGCAACTCGTCCCGCCCCAGGGCGGCGTACTCCGACACCGCGTCGGTGTACGCCGCCCTGTCGGCGTCCTCGGCCTCCTGCCGGGCGAGGTCCGGCGACATCGTGGGCTGGAACTCCCGCAGCACACCCAGCCGTTCGGCCAACGCGATCATCCGTACGGCATCGGCCGGAGACGGCTCGGACGCGAGCCCGACCATGCCGAGGGCATGCAACATCGTCCCGAGCAACGGGAGTTCGGAGGGTGAGCCGACCGGTTCGGCGAGCAGCGTCCGCAGCCGGCGACGCAGCCGGTCGACCAACTCCCCCACCAGCGCGAGCCGTCCGGCACGGGCGTGGGCCGTCACCGCCACCGACTGCACCATGAACGCCCACGGGTCGAGCCAGGCGTCGTCGTCGCGCAGCGCGCCGGCCGCGAGCATGCGCTCCACCGCGCCGCGCCACAGGCCGAGTCCGACCTCCGTCAGTCCGCGGGCGAGCGCGATCTCGGCCCGCCCGCCGAGGTCGGGCCGGTAGAAGTCGTCCTCCGGCGGGGTGCTGTCGCTCTCCGCCTGCCGCAGCCAGTACTCCGCCTCGTCCGCGTCACCGCGCTGCAGACAGGCGAGGACGAGGAGCGAGCGGATCCCGACGTAGTCGTGCCCGTCACCGAGCCGCGGCAACACCGCGAGGGACGCCTTGAGATGCTCGTACGCCTCCTCGCCCCGCCCGGTCCGCAGGCACAGCTCGCTCAGCCGCGAGTGCACCATGAGCTGCACTGACGGGTTGTCAACTCCGGCCAGCCCCACGACAGTCCGGCGGGCGGAGACGAGCGCGCGCTCGATGTCGTGCTCGAACTCCCAGACGTAGCAGGCGACACACTCGGCGATACCGGAGAGCAACGGCCCCTCGCCGCCTTCGCCGTCGCACAGCCTGCGCAGCACGTCGTAGTCGGGCCGCCGTATCTCGGGGATCGCGCTCAGCACGATCGCGGTGGCGCGCATCAACGAGGTCGGCGGGGCCGGCGGCAGCCGCCGGAGGGTGACGAGCTGGCGTACGGCGCGCGGGCCCGTGCCCATGAACACGGTCACCGTGCCCAACACCGCGGCGGTGCGGGCGACTTCGACGTAGGCGGGCTCGGGGTGGTAGTGCGACAGCGCCGGTCCGGTGTCCTCTGTGAGGGCGACGAGGCGGGGGTAGCTGGTGCCGGTGGACCATAGGCCGGCGAGGACCGCGGTCACGGCGGCGGTCGCGGGGTCGTCCGCACGGGCCAGCGCATACCTCAGCGCCGCCGCGAGGTTGTCCTGCTCGGCCTTGATCCGCTCCCACGCGGCCTGCGAGTCCGACCCGAAGAGCACATCGTGATGCGCGACCCCGAACTCCCGCGCCCAGAGGAGGAATTGGTCTACGGCGGGCTCGTCCTCACCCGCCTCACCACGCCGGGCCGCGCTGAACTCCCTTACGGTCTCCAGCATCCGGAAGCGCACACCGGCCGGGGTGTCGGCGACGGTGAGCAGCGACTGGTCGGCCAACTGCTCCAGGACGGGCAACGCGTCGTCGCCCAGCACGTGTTCGGCCGCCTCGCCGGAGAAGCCGCCGGGGAAGACGGACAGGGTGCGCAGCGCGGCCCTGGCGTCCTCGGCGAGCAGGTTCCAGCTCCACTCGACGACCGCGTGCAGGGTGCGGTGACGCTCCGGCACGTCCCGCGCCCCGCCGCGCAGCAGGGCGAACCGGTCGCCGAGGCGGCGGGCGATGTCCGGCACCGACAGGACGCGCACCCGCGCGGCCGCCAACTCCACGGCGAGCGGCAGCCCGTCGAGGTGCCGGCACAGTTCGGCCACCGCGTCCGGCGGCAGTTCCACCCCGCTCCGGGCGGCCCGGGCCCGCTGTGTGAACAGCTCGACCGAGACACCGAGACCGAGTTCCGGCAGCGCGTACACCGCCTCCGAGGTGAGACCGAGCGGGGAGCGGCTGGTGGCGAGCACCCGTAGCTCCTTGGACGACGAGACGAGTGCCTGGACGAGGTCGGCGGCGCCCCGGATGATCTGCTCGCAGTTGTCGAGGACCAGCAGCGCGGGCCCGGAGCCGAGCACGCCGAGGATGCCGGACACCGGGTCGCCCGAGGCGGGCCCGTTCATGGCACCGGCGCCGAGCGCGGAGGCCACCTCGGCGGCCACGTCCGCGTCCTCGGTGACACCGGCGAGCGGCACGAAGTACACCACACGCTGTTCGGCCCGACGGCTGACGGCGTGCGCGAGCCGGGTCTTGCCGAGGCCACCGGGCCCTACGACGGTGACGGCACGCGAGCCGCGCAGCAGCCGTTCCACCTCCGCGATGTCCTCGTCCCGCCCGAGCAACGGGTTCGGCTCGTGCGGCACCCCGTGCCGGGCCACGGGCGCCTCGCCCCGCAGCAACTCCTGTTGTACGGCCTTGAGTCCGGCGCCCGGGTCGGTGCCGAGTTCGTCGCGCAGCTCACGGCGGTACGCCTCGTACCGGGTCAGCGCGGCGGACGGGCCGGCCGTCGCGGCCTCTCCGCGCAGCAGCTCACCGAGCACCTCCTCGTCCCGCGGACGCACCACGGCGGCCGCGGCCAGCGGTCCGGCGGCCTCCGCGTGCCGGCCTAGGCGGGCGAGCGCCAGCGCCTGCGCGCGGACGAGCGTGTCGCGGACGGGGGCACGCTCGGCGCGCAGCGCGGCGACGGGGTCGTCGCTGTCGATGCCCTGGTCGGGGGTGCCTTCCCACAGCGCGAGCCCGGCCTCGGCCTCGGCCAGCGATCCCGCGTGATCCCCGGCCCTGGCCCGGTCCGCGCAGGCAGCCGCGTGCAGCAGCAGGGCGGAGCTGTCGACCTGGTCCTCGGCGAGGGCGAGCCGGTATCCGGTAGGCGTGCTGACGATGAGGTCCGCGCCGAGCTGCGCCCGCGCCCTGGACACGAGGACCTGGAGCGCCTTCCCCGGCCGCTCCGGCAGCTCGTCCGGCCACAGCCCTTCCACCAGTCGCTCGGTGCTGCAGCCGGTGCGCAGGTCGCCCGCGAGCAACGCGAGGAGACCGCGGAGACGGGGCGCGGTGACCTCCTGTCTTCGATGGGCGACACGCGGCAGCAGGGTCAGGTCAACAGTCACCCGTGCAGATTAACCAAGGTCCCGCCACCGCTTCCCTACTCGGCACCAGGTCGATCACTTGGGAGGGCGTAAAGATCCGTTCCCAGGCGCGCGAGCGGGGACAACGCCATCACCAGCAGCGACAGCACCATGCCCCCGGCCATCACGAGGAGGCTGGTGCGCAGCCCCCACTCCTGCGCGCGGAACCCGCCGAACAGTGAGCCCAGGGGTGACAACCCCATGCCGGCGAACGTGATCGTCGCGGCCGCGCGCCCCTGCATCCCGTGCGGCGTCACGGCCTGTCGAACGGCGATGACCGCGACGCTCACCAGCTGTCCGCTGATCCCGAACACGAGGTTGACCGCGAGAAGTACGGCCATCGTCGTCGCGGACGAACCGTGCAGCGCGGGCACGCACACGAACGCGCCGTCACCGAGTGCCGCCGCGACCACGATCACCCGGCCGTATCCGAACCGGCCCGGCAGCCGGGCGGCCAGCAGCGCGCCGACGAGCGCGCCGGGACCGGTCGCCGCGAGCGCCAGGCCCACGGCGGTGCCCGACAGACGCAGTTCCCGTGGGAGGAAGACCAGATAGACGGTCATCGTCGCGGCGAAGAAGAACTGGAAGGCGGCCGCGGCGAGGCACACGGTCCGCAGCAAGGAATCGCCGACGACGAAACGCAGCCCGTCATGGATCAGCCGCCATACGCGAGGGGGATGTTCCGAGCGCGCCGGGACGGACTCGGTCCGGCGGATCCGCCGGACCGACAGGAACGACAGCGCGAAGAACAACGCGCTGGAGGCGACAGCGATCGGCGCCGACAGCAGGGTGACCAGCGCGCCGCCAAGGGCGGGCCCACCGATCTGCGCGGCGGACCGGCTGCTCTCCAACGCGCTGTTGCCCCGCACCAGCTGATCCTGTGTCACCAGCCGTACGAGCGAGGCCTGGTAGGCCACGTCGAAGAACACGGACAGGACCCCGGCGACGAAGACCAGCACGAACAGGGCAGGCAGACCGAGCCGGTCGAGCAATCCGGCCACGGCGGCCGCGCCCAGCACCAGGGTCCGCCCGACGTCGGCCACCACCATCACCGTGCGTGTCCGCCATCGGTCCACCCAGGCGCCGACGAGGAGCGAGAGCAGCAGGATCGGCGCCTGCTCCACCGCGCGCAGGACGCCCAGCTGTCCGGCACCGATGTCGAGCGTGAGGACGGCGAAGAGCGGTAGGACCACCAGGCTTGTCTGTTCGCCGAGTTGGGAGACTGTCTGTCCCAACCAGAGCCGGCGGAAGTCATTGTTCGAAGTGGACGGCACGGGAACCCTTTGAGTTGCCGACAACGAGACCCGCGACCCGGCACGCGCGAAGGACGCGCCCACGGTTCGAGCGGGGAGGGAAAGGCTCGCTGTGCCGCAGCGACATCAAGGGCGGCACGCGATGACGGGCCGATCTCGGCCTATGCCGTCAACGCGCGCCCGGACGACCGGGCATCTCTGGGCTCCAACTTCTGGGCGGTCACTGGCGGTTGGGACAGTAGTTCCTGGCGGCCTCGCGCGAAAGCCGATTACGGCCCTCCGCGGAGCACGTCCGCCTACCCGGCGCTCAGGAACCGCAGTACCGCCAGGACCCGGCGATGGTCGCTGTCGACCGACGGCAGATCCAGCTTCGTGAAGATGCTGTTGATGTGCTTGGCCACCGCGCTGTCGCTGACGACGAGTTGGCGGGCGATGCCGGAGTTGGACCGTCCCTCGGCCATCAGGGCCAGCACCTCGTGCTCGCGTGGGGTCAGTCGGTCCAGTGGGTCACTGGACCGCCGCAGGAGAAGCTGGGCCACGACCTCGGGGTCCAGGACGGTGCCGCCCGCCTCGACACGGCGCAGGGCGTCGATGAAGTCCTCGACGTCGGCGACGCGTTGCTTGAGCAGATAGCCGACGCAACCCGTGTTCGCCGTCAACAGGTCGGCGGCGTACCGCTCTTCGACGTACTGGGAGAGCAGCAGGACCGCTGTCGCCGGCCACTCGCGGCGGATGACCAGGGCCGCGCGCACCCCCTCGTCGGACTGTGCGGGCGGCATGCGGACGTCCACGACGGCGATGGCGGGGCGGTGTTCGGCGACGGCGGCGAGGAGGGCGTCGGCGTCACCGGCTTCGGCGGCGACCTCGTAACCGGCCATCTCCACCACCTTGACCAGGCCGATCCTGAGCAGGACCGAGTCCTCGGCGATCACGGCGAGACGGCGCACGGCAACTCCACGGTGATGACGGTCGGGCCTCCGGCCGGGCTGCTGATCGAGAACGCGCCGTCCACGGAGGCCGCCCGGCGGGCGAGTCCGGCCAGGCCGGAGCCGTGGGCGGGGTCGGCACCGCCGGGACCGTCGTCGGCGACGGTGACCCGGAGCCTACCGTCGCGGATCCCGACGGTGACGTCCGCCCGGGAGGCCTCGGGGGCGTGCTTGGTGATGTTGGCCAGGGCTTCGGAGACGGTGAAGTAGGCGACCGCCTCGACGGTCGGGGCGAGCCGTCGGGGCACGTCGACGCGCAGCCGCACCGGCAGCGGGCCGCGTGCGGCGATGCCGGACAGGGCGGCGTCCAGTCCCCGGTCGTCCAGGACGGCCGGGTGCAGGCCGCGCACCAGGTTGTTCAGCTCGTCGATCGCCTCCTTCGCCTCCCGGTGGGCCTGGTCGATGACCTGCCGGGCCTCGTCGGGGAGGTCGGTGAGTGTCGCCCGGGCGATACCGAGGTTCATGGCGAGGGAGACCAGGCGTTGCTGTGCTCCGTCGTGCAAGTCCCGTTCTATGCGCCTGCGTTCGGCGTCGGCGGCGTCCACCGCTCCGGCCCGGCTCTCGGTGAGGTCATCGACCCGGCGCGCGAGCTGTTCGGTGCGGCTGGGGCCCAGCAGGGCCAGGGCGGCGCGGGTGTCGAGGCGGACGAGGACGAGAGTCAGCCACCCGGCGAGCAACAGGGCAGCGATACCGGACGCGTTGATGTAGAAGGCCTCCGTGGAGGTCTCCAGGAACTTCAGCCGCTGTCCAAGGGGCACACCCCACATCCACACCAGGGCGGTTCCCGCGAACCCGCCCCAGCTCCACAACGCGACGGTGACGACCGTCCCGCACGACACCAATGGCCCCAGCAGCAGGTGATAGGCGAGCTGTCGCCAAGTCCCTCCGGACCGGAGCCAGTTCACCGCTCCACGGAGTGTGGGCCTGCGCTGGGCGACCGGGAGCAACGGTATGTCGACACCCGCGAGCGAGGCGAACCTGCGGCGCTGGAGGGCGGTCAGTGCGCCGGTGGCGAAGATCAGCCACGGTTCCACGAGCAGCAGAAGCGGAAGCAACTGCAGCAGTACGCCGGCGAGGTTGAAGACCGTCGCGCGGCCCACGCGTGCGAACACGCCGCGCAGCGCGGTGAGAAGGGGCATACGCACACCGTAGAACGCGGATGGATCGCCGGACCATGCAGAGGGTGCCCGCTTCATGCTGTACCCAGCACCACCCCCAGGTCGGAAATCCACGTTACTGACCTGGGAGTTCATCCCGAGAAGCCTTGTCCTCATGACGACGACAACGTGCTGGAACTGGTCCGCCCGGGTGCTCACCGCCGCCGGAGTGGCGCTGATTCCGTGGATCTTCGTGCTGGCGCGAGTGGCGGGCTCCTACCCCGTGGCGTGGGTCGGCCTGGACACCATGGAGGCGATAGGCCTTGTCGGTACGGGCCTGTTACTGGCCCGCCGCGACCGGCGGCGGGTCGCCGTGGCTCCGGCCACCGCTGTCCTCCTGACGGTCGACGCGTGGTTCGACGTACTGACCGCCGGCCCCGGAGCGGTCCTCACGGCACTGCTGATGGCCGTCTGCCTCGAACTCCCGCTCGCCGCACTGTGCACGGCGGTGGCATGGAACGCCCTGCGCGCGCTCCCCCCGCCAATGTACTAAGCCTGCTTTATAAAGTAGCCTTAGTATATGAGCGACGACTTGGACCCGAACACGGTCGCCTCGGCCCTGCTGGCGAGCATCGGCGTGCTGGTGCGACGGGCCCGCCGGCAGCCGGTCGAGGGAGGGCTCACGATGCCCGAGAGGACCGCCCTGGCCCAGTTGGACCGGGCGGGCCCCACGACCTCCTCGGCGCTGGCCCGGGAGGCGCAGATCACCGCGCAGGCCATGGGAGCGACGCTCAACGCGCTGCGGACCCGTGGCCTGGTCGAACGCCGTCCGGATCCCGACGACGGCCGGCGCGCGGTGCTGACGGTGACGGACGCGGGCCGGCAGGCGCTGCGGAACAAGCGCAACGCGCGGGCCGAACTCCTCGCGCGGGCCCTGACCAGCGGTGCGTTCACCCCGACGGAGCTGGAGCAACTCGCCGCGGCCGCACCGCTGTTGGAGCGGCTGGCCCAGAACATCTGACGGCGACGGAGCCACGAGGAAGCAGGCTGATGACAGACCCTCCCACGACGCGTGCCCCGCGCCGCACGACCGCCGACGACCGGTACAAGTGGACCGCGCTGACGAACACGACCGCCGCGGTCTTCATGTCCGCGCTCGACGGCTCCATCGTGCTGATCGCCCTGCCGGCGATCTTCCGGGGCATCCATCTCGACCCGCTCGCACCGGGCAACATCGCGTATCTGCTGTGGATGATCATGGGATACCGGCTGGTCCAGGCCGTGTTGGTGGTCACGGTGGGACGGCTCGGCGACATGTACGGCCGGGTCCGGATCTACAACTCCGGGTTCGCGGTCTTCACCGTCGCCTCGGTCCTGCTGTCCTTCGACCCCTTCGACGGCGGCCACGGCGCGATGTGGCTGATCGGCTGGCGTCTGCTGCAGGCCGTCGGCGGCTCGATGCTGACCGCGAACTCGGCCGCGATCCTGACCGACGCGTTCCCCGAGGAACAGCGCGGCTTCGCCCTGGGCATCAACCAAGTCGCCGCCCTGGGCGGCATGTTCATCGGTCTGGTCGCCGGCGGTCTGCTGTCGGCCTGGGACTGGCGGGCGGTGTTCTGGGTCAACGTGCCCATCGGGGTGTTCTTCACCGTGTGGGCCTACCGCACCCTGCGCGAGACCGCCAAGCGCGACGGCGGCCGCATCGACTGGTGGGGCAACATCACCTTCGCCGTGGGCCTCAGCGCCACCCTGATAGCGGTCACCGCCGGCCTCCAGCCCTACGACGGGCACACCATGGGCTGGACCAACCCCCTGGTCGACGCCCTGATCGCCGGCGGGCTGCTCCTCCTGGCGGCGTTCGTCGTCATCGAGAAACGCGTCTCCGCGCCGATGATCCAGCTGAGCCTCTTCCGCCAACGGGCCTTCACCTTCGGCAACTTGGCGGGCCTTGCCATCTCGATGGGCCGGGGCGGGATGCAGTTCGTGCTGATCATCTGGCTGCAGGGCATCTGGCTCCCGCTGCACGGCTACGACTACGGCGACACCCCGCTGTGGGCCGGCATCTTCATGCTCCCGCTGACCGCGGGCTTCCTAGCCGCGGGACCCGTCTCCGGGTATCTGTCGGACCGGCTCGGTTCACGGGGGCTGGCCACCGGCGGCGCGGCGCTGTTCGGCGCGAGCTTCCTGGGCCTGATGTGCCTGCCGATCGACTTCAGTTACTGGATCTTCGCGCTGCTGATCGCGCTCAACGGGATAGCCAGCGGGATGTTCGCCTCCCCCAACTCCTCCTCGATCATGGGCAGTGTGCCCGCGGGTCTGCGCGGTGTCGCCTCCGGCATGCGGGCCACCTTCCAGAACTCCGGCACCGCCGTCTCCATCGGCGTCTTCTTCTCCCTGATGATCGCCGGGCTGGCCAGGAGCCTCCCGGGCACCCTCACGGCGGGGCTTCAACAGCAGGGTGTACCGGCCCACTTGGCGGCGCAGGTCGGCGGGCTGCCCCCGGTCTCGTCCCTGTTCGCGGCGCAGCTGGGCGTCAACCCGATCCAGCATCTGCTCCAGCCCAGCGGAGTGCTGCCGCATCTGACGGCGGCCCAGCAACACACCCTGACCGGCAGCGAGTTCTTCCCGAGCCTGATATCCGGGCCCTTCCACTCGGGCCTGGTCATCGTGTTCGCCTTCGGCGCCACCCTCGCGTTCCTCGCCGCGATCGCCTCCCTGCTGCGCGGCACCGGCACCCGCCCCACGGCCAAGACACCGGGACCGCGCAAGGCCGCCACCGGCAATGCCCTCGCACGACCCGACAAGTGACATCCAAGGCATCCAAGGCACCACGACATCCGCAGGAGATCCAACTCCCATGCCACTCACAACGATCGACCCCACCGCCGCGCTCGTCGTGGTCGACCTGCAGAAGGGCATCGTCCCGGCCCTCACCGACGCCCAGGTCACCGCCTCCGTCAAACAGGCGACCCACCTGGCCACCGAGTTCCGGCGCCACGGTCTGCCCGTGATCCTGGTCAACGTCACCGGCCGCGCCCCGGGCCGTACCGACACCGGACGGTCCGCCAACAGCGCGGCCCCGCCCGCCGGTTGGGCCGACCTCATCGACGAACTCGACGTACGGCCGACCGACCATCTGATCACCAAGCGGCGGCGCAGCGCGTTCCACGACACCGGACTCGACACACTCCTACAGGACCTGGGCGTCACGCAGGTCGTGCTCACCGGCATCGCGACCAGCTCGGGCGTCGAGTCGACGGCGCGCTCGGCCTCCGACCACGGCTACCACGTCGTCCTGGTCACCGACGCCATGGGCGATCCCGACCCCGAGGCCCATCGCCACAGCGTCGAGCGTGTCTTCCCCAAGCTCGGCGAGACCGCGACCACCGCCGAGGTCGTCGACATGGTGGAGGCGACGCGATGACCCTGCTCGGCCGACTTCTGAAGAACCGCCGAGCGGGCGAGACCCACACGGCGTGGAACCTGCCCAACCTCGAAGGCCCCGAGCAACTGACGCTCACCAGCGAGGACTTCGGCGACGGCGACACCCTGCCGCTGAAGCAGTGCGCGAAGCAGATCGGCGGCGCCGACCTCTCACCCCGGCTGGCCTGGACCCCGCTCCCGTCCGGCACCGCGCAACTCCTCCTGGTCGTCGAGGACATCGACGTCCCGATCGCCAGACCGGCGGTGCACTGCCTCGCGTTGATCGACCCGGCGGCCGGACACCTGGAGCCCGGCGCCCTGTCGTACCGACAGCCAGGCCCCGGTGTGCGGGTGCTCCGCTCCACCATCGGACGCGGCTACCACGGTCCCGCGCCCATCAAGGGCCACGGCCCGCACCGCTACGTCTTCCAGCTGTTCGCCCTCTCGGCCGCCGTGGACAGCGCCTCCGGCACGACGCCGGTGGACCGGGCACGCCCCCGCGCCCTCCTGCCCACGATCACCGCACCCGTCCTCGGCCGGGGCAGGCTGACCGGCGTATACGAGCGCTGACCCCAACACCCCTCCGTGTGCGCCGAGTTCAGTCGACGACCGGTACGGACGGTGCCCCCGGCGGCATGTTGAACGGAGTGACCACCTGGATCGCCGAGGGCAGCGTCGGGCCGTCGTCGGGGAGGGCCTTGTGCGCGCGCATGACGATCTGGCAGGCGCGCCGCATGTCCTGGCGCAGGTCGTGGTGGAGAACCGCGGACAGACGGCGCTCGCGCAGCAGCCGGGTGTTGTCGTGGTCCAGGTCGTGGGCGATGAACACCGCGCACTCCCGGCCCAGCGCGTCGAAGGCGTCAAGGGTGGCGAGGTTCCCGCCGCCCGCCGAGTACACGGCGATGATCTCCTCGTCCCGTTTCAGCGCCTCCAGGACCAGTTCGTGCTGGGTGGCGTCCAGGCCGTCGCTGTCGGTGACCTCCACCAGGGACCGCCTGGGGTCGGCGAGGCGCATCGCGCTGCGGAAGCCCATCTCACGCTCCTCCTCGCCCCGGAAGGAGCCCCGGCTGATGGTGGTGAGCACGTTGCCGGGCCGCCTGCCCAGCCACTGTCCGAGGAGGTAGGCGGCGGTGGCGCCGGCCGCGCGGTTGTCGATGCCCACGTAGGCCAGGCGTGCGCTGTGGGGCAGGTCGGTCACCAGGGTGACGACGGGGATTCCGGCCGCGATCAGCCGCCCGACGGCGGCGGCGATCTCCGGTTCGTCGGGGGCCTTGAGGATCACCCCCTGCGAGCCGCGCCTCGCGATCCCGTCCAGCGTCGCGGTCAGTTCGGCGGGCGGGCAGGTCTCACGGAAGTGGAAGCGTGAGCGTACGAGGGCGGGGTGCAGGGAGGGCAGTTCGGCTTCGAGCGCGTCCCGTACGGCGGTGGAGAACCGCTCCGGTGTCTGCATCACGATGTCGATCATGAAAGTGCGGCCGCCGAGCCGGACCTGGCTCTGCTGGCGGTCCAGGTCCTTGATGGCTTCCTGCACCTCCCTGATGGTGCTCTCCGTGACATTGCCCCGCTGGTTGAGGACACGGTCGACAGTGGCCGTGCTCAGCCCGGCCTGACGGGCGATTTCCCTGATCGGGTACCGGTGTCGCATGAGTGATCCCCCAGACCGATGATGCACTTTTGATGTGGCGAGAGGCATTGAATGATGGGTTTGTTTTATCAAGACTGGCAGAAACGCACTGACAGCGAAAGGGACCCGGATGTCTCCCATCACCGCAAGGACGCGGACTTGGCTGACCGAGGCGGACTGCGATCTCGACGCGTTCCGCGCACTCGTGGAGCAGCGCACCGACATCGCCGACCATCCCTCGGCCGAGCGCGTCGAGCAGAACGTCCCGCTCTACGACAGCGCCCGGCTCCGTGCTCTCGCGGCCACCGCCGAGGGCCGCCGGGACGTGCAGAGCGAGCTGGTGGGGGCGCTGCTCGACGGGCCCGGCATCGTGGTCCTCAAGGGCGCCTTCCCGGACGAGGCCGTCGTGGACCGGGCGTCCGAAGCCTTCCGCGCGCTGATCGAGGAGGAGCGCGCGAGCGGCGCGGCCCGCGGCGACCACTTCGCCAAGCCCGGCGCGAACGACCGTGTGTGGAACGCCCTGGACAAGATCGCCGTACGGGCGCCCGAGGCGTTCGCCGACTACTACGCCAACGACATCCTGGAGCTGATCTCGGAGGCCTGGCTCGGCCCCGCCTACCAGGTCACCTCGCAGCTCAACGTGGTCAACCCGGGCGGCGCGGCGCAGAGCGTGCACCGGGACTACCACCTCGGTTTCCTCTCCCAGGAACGGGCCGCGGCCTACCCGGCGCACGTCCACCGGCTCTCGCCGGTGCTGACCCTGCAGGGCGCGGTGGCCCACGTCGACATGCCCGTCGAGTCCGGCCCGACGCTCTATCTGCCGCACTCGCAGAAGTTCGAGCCCGGCTATCTCGCCTGGCGGCTCCCGCGGTTCGTCGAGTACTTCGAGACGCACCACGTGCAGCTGCCGCTGGAGAAGGGCGACGCGGTCTTCTTCAACCCGGCGCTCTTCCACGCCGCCGGGCACAACCGCTCGGCCGACATCAAGCGCATGGCCAATCTGCTGCAGATCTCCTCCGCCTTCGGCCGGGCGATGGAGACGGTGGACCGCGAGGCGATGTCGAACGCCCTGTTCCCGGTACTGCTGAGCCGCAAGGCCGAGGGCGTCTCCGAGGACTGGCTGCGCCGGGTGATCGCCGCGACCGCCGAGGGCTACCCCTTCCCCACCAACCTCGACCTCGACCCGCCGGTCGAGGGTCTCGCCCCGCCCTCGCAGGCGGACACGCTCCGCCAGGCCGTCACGGAGGAGTGGGAGGCGGAGCGGCTGCGCCACGAACTGCAGGCCGCCACCAAGCGCCGCCAGAGCTGAACCGAAGCCGAAAAGGACACATCACACTCATGGGACTGCTTGAGGACAGGGTCGTCCTCGTCAACGGAGGCAGCCAGGGCGTCGGCGCCGGTGTCGTACGGGCGGCCGTAGGTGAGGGCGCGACCGTCGTCTTCACCGGCCGCCGCCCGGAGCTGGGCGGGAAGCTCACCGCGGACACCGGCGCCCGCTTCGTGCGGGCCGACCTCTCCGATCCGGCGCAGGCACACGACAGCGTCGTACAGACCGCCGAGGCCTACGGTCGTATCGACTGCCTCGTCAACGCGGCGGGGCTGACGTCACGCGGCTCGCTGCTGGACACCACGCCGGAACTGTTCGACCAGCACATGGCGATCAACCTGAAGGCACCGTTCTTCGCGATGCAGGCCGCGGTCGCCGACATGACCTCCCGCTCCGCACCCGGCACGATCGTCAACATCGGCTCCAACTGCGCCCACGGCGGGCCCCCTCACCTCGCCCCGTACTCCACGGCCAAGGCCGGCCTCGCGGGCCTGACCCGCAACGCCGCACACGCGCACCGCTTCGACCGGATCCGGATCAACACCGTCAACATCGGCTGGACCGCGACCGAGGGCGAGGACGCCATCCAGCGCGCCTTCCACGGCGCGGGCGACGACTGGCGCGAGCGGGCCGCCCGGTCGCAGCCGATGGGCAAGCTCGGGCAGGTCGACGAGATCGCCGACTTCGTGGTGTTCCTGCTCTCCGACCGCAGCGGCGTGGTGACCGGCTCGGTAGTCGACTGGGACCAGAACGTCTTCGGCGGCCAGGACTGAGCCGCGCGCCGGCAGAAGGAGCACGCCTCTCATGCGCATGGGCATCATGGGACTGGGCCGCATCGGCGCCTTCCACACCGAGACCCTCGCCGGGCTCGACGCCGTGGACTCCCTGGTGGTCACCGACCCGGTGGCCACCGCCGTCGCCGCAGCCGCCGAGCGCTTCGGGGCTGTCCCCGCCGACTCCCCCGAGGCGCTGCTCGCGGCGGGAGTCGACGGTGTGGTGATCGCCGCCGCGACCGACGCACACCCCGAACTGATCCGCGCCGCCGTGCGGGCGGGCATCCCCGTGTTCTGCGAGAAGCCCGTGGCCCGCGGTGTCGAGGAGAGTCTGGAGGTCCTGCGCGCGGTGGAGGGCAGCGGTGTCGAGGTGCACATCGGCTACAACCGGCGCTTCGACGCGGGCTGCGTCGCCGCGCGCCGGGCCGTGGCGAGCGGTGAACTCGGCGACCTGCACACCGTACGGTGCACCACCCTCGACCCCGCCCCGCCGCCGGCCGCCTATGTGGCCGTCTCCGGCGGCATCTTCCGCGACTGCGCCGTGCACGACTTCGACATCGTGCGCTGGGTGACCGGCCGCGAGGTGGTCGAGGTCTACGCGACGGGCGGCAACCGCGGCGCGGACCACATCCGTGCCGCGGGTGACGTCGACACCGCGTCCAGCCTGCTCACCCTGGACGACGGCACCATCGCCGTCGTCTCCAACTCCCGCCACAACGCCCGCGGTCACGACGTACGCCTCGAAGTGCACGGCATGAAGGACAGCGTCGCGGTCGGCCTGGAGGACAAGCTGCCGCTACGGTCCGTGGAGCCGGGCGCGACCTTCCCGGCCGGCACTCCGCACACCTTCTTCATGGACCGGTTCGCCGACGCCTACCGCGCCGAACTCACCGCGTTCACCGAGGTGGTGGCCGGCACCCGTACCTCCCCGTGCACGGTCGCCGACGCCGTCGAGGCGAGCTGGATCGCCGAGGCGTGCACCCTGTCCCTGCACGAACACCGTCCCGTACGACTCGAAGAGGTGCGCAAGTGACGACGGACGAACCCCTGCGGATCGGTGTCCTGGGCGCCGCACGGATCGCCGAACTGTCGATCGTGGGGCCGGCGCGGGCGACCGGTCACCGCCTCGTCGCGGTGGCCGCCCGCGACCGCGCCCGCGCCGAGGCCTTCGCCGCCGAGCACGGTGTGGAGCGGGTGGCCGGTTCCTACGCCGACCTCGTCGCCGACCCGGAGGTCGAGGTCGTATACAACCCGTTGGCCAACAGCCTGCACGGCCCGTGGAACCTGGCCGCCCTCCGGGCCGGCAAGCACGTCCTCACCGAGAAGCCGTCCGCGAGCAACGCGACGGAGGCGGCCGAGGTCCACAAGGCCGTGGCCGAGGCGGGCACGGTGTTCATGGAGGGCTTCCACTACCTGTTCCACCCGGTCGTCGTGCGTCTCCACGAGCTGCTGGACAGCGGGGAGTTGGGCGATCTCCGGCACGTCGACACCATGGTCGCGATGCCCGCGCCCCCGGACAGCGACGTACGGTGGTCGCTCCCGCTGGCGGGCGGCGCGCTGATGGACCTCGGGTGCTACAGCCTGCACGCACAGCGCATGCTCGCCCCCTGGGCGGGCGGAGCACCACGGCTGGTCGCCGCACGCGGTGGCGAGAAGACCGGCGCACCGGGGATCGACGCGTGGCTGGACGCGGACCTGGAGTTCCCGGGCGGCGCCACGGGCAACGCCCGCTGCCACATGGCCCACGACACCTGGCAGATGAGCTGCCGCGTCGTGGGCTCACACGGCGAGGCCACGGTGATGAACTTCGTGCAGCCCCATCTGGACGACCGTGTCGTCGTGCGTACGGCGGCCGGTGAGCGCACGGAGGAAATGGGCCGCCGTTCGTCGTACACCTACCAACTGGAGGCCTTCGCCGCCCACTTGAGGCACGGTGAGCCGCTGGTGCTGGACGCCGATGACGCGCTGACCACGATGCGGCTCATCGACGACTGCTATCGGGCGGCGGGGTTCCCGGCCCGGCCGAGCACGGTGCTTCCCGAGGCCTGAGGAGAGACAGCGGTTGGGGGCGGTACCGGACCGGTACCGCCCCCAACCGCTGTGCAGGTCAGCCGACTTTGAGCGCGTCCTCCTCGGGGAGCTTCTCGACGTCGAGGCCCCGGACTTGCGACAACTCGTGCTTGAGCGCGGCGAGTTCGGTGCCGCCTGCCATGTGGTTGGTGAGCTCCTCCAGGGTGATCTCGCTGCGTTCGGCGGAGAGTTCCATCGTGCCGAGCCGCAGGACGCTGAAGTGGTCGCCGACCATGTAGGCGTGGTGCGGGTTGTGGGTGATGAAGATGACGCCGAGACCGCGTTCACGAGCCGCGGCCACGTACTTCAGCACCACACCGGACTGCTTGACGCCCAGGGCTGCGGTCGGCTCGTCCAGGATCAGGACACGCGCCCCGAAGTAGACGGCGCGGGCGATCGCCACACACTGACGCTGGCCGCCGGAGAGGGTGCCGATGGGCTGGTCCAGGTTGTCCAGGACGATGCCCATGTTGCGGAGTTCCTCGTCCGCGGTCTTCTTCATCCGCTCGATGTCGAGACGGCGGAACGGCCAGGGGCCGCTGGTCATCTCGGAGCCGAGGAAGAAGTTGCGCCACACCGGCATCAGCGGCACGGTCGCCAGGTCCTGGTAGACCGTCGCGATGCCCTTGTCGAGTGCCTGGCGCGGGGTGGTGAAATGGACGGGCTCGCCGTCGACGAGGAACTCGCCCTCGGTGTGCTGGTGCAGGCCGGAGATGATTTTGATCAGCGTGGACTTGCCCGCGCCGTTGTCACCCAGCACACAGGTGACCTGGCCGGGGCGGACCGCGAGGTCCACGCCGTGCAGAGCGCGGACGTTGCCGTAGGACTTGCCCGTGCCCCGGAGTTGGACGATGGATTGACTGCTCGTCATGAAGGTCACCTCCGGGTCGCGGTGCGCTGGACCCACAGATTGATGAGGACGGCGCCCAGCAGCATCACGCCGAGGAACGCCTTGAACCAGTCGGGGTTCCAGCCGGCGTAGACAATGCCCTGCTGCACCATGCCGAACATGAACGCCCCGAAGACCGGGCCGATCGCCGAACCAGCACCACCGGTCAGCAGACAGCCACCGATCACAGCAGCCGAGATGTAGATCAGCTCCTGGCCCACACCCTCACCGGACTGCACGGTGTTGAACGTGAACAGCTGGTGCATGCCGACGAACCAGGCACCGAGACCGACCAGCATGAACAGCGAGATCTTCGTGAACGCCACCGGCACACCCACAGCCCGCGCGGAGTCCTTGTTCCCGCCCACCGCGAAGATCCAGTTGCCGTACTTCGTGCGCAGCAGCACCCACGTCGCGATCGCCGCGAACACCAGCCAGTAGAAGATCGTGATCTTCACGTCGACACCACCGATGTCGAACGACGCCGCGAAGACCTTCTTGGCCTGGCTGAAGCCGTCCATGTTGCTGATGTCATCGGTCGCGACATTCCCGGTGACCAGCTTCGTCACCGCAAGGTTCACGCCCTGCAAAATCAGGAAGCTGCCCAGCGTGACCAGGAAGCTCGGCAGCCCGGTCTTGACCACCATCCACCCGTTGAGGAACCCGATCCCCAGCGACACCAGCAGCGCGACGACCACACCCACCCATACATTCATGGTGAGTTGGTAGCTGAGCATGCTCGCGGTCAATGACGAGGCGATCACCGCGACACCGGCGGAGAGGTCGAACTCCCCGCCGATCATCAACAGGGCCACCGGCAGCGCCATGATGCCGATCGTCGACGAGCTGTAGAGGATGTTCGCCATCGCGGCGCCCTCGCGCACCGGCGGAGCCGCGATCAGGAAGAACACGTACACCGCGGCCGCACCGAGGAAGACACCTATCTCGGGACGCGCCAACAGCCGTATCGGCAAAGGTCGTTCAGAGGTCCGCCCGTCCGTCTGCGGGACCGGCGGAGCCGGCGACGGGGAGTCCGTCGCCGGTGCCGTGAGCTGGGTCATGGGCGTCACCGCGTTCCCTTGGCGGCGAACTCGGCGACCTTGGCGACGTTCGTCTTGTCGACGAAGGCCGGGCCGGTCAGTACGGGGGCCTGGCCGCCGCCGCTGTAGTTGCCGTTCGTCTTGTAGAGCCACAGCGAGTCGACGGCCAAGTAGCCCTGGAGGTAGGGCTGTTGGTCGATGGCCCACTGGATCTTGCCGGCCTTGATGGCGCCGACCGCGTCCTTGTTGAGGTCGAACGTGGCGAGCTTGGCCTTGCTGCCCGCGTCGGCGATGGACTGGATGGCGGTCATCGCGAACGGGGCGCCGAGCGTCGTCACGTAGTCGATGGTCTTGTCCTGCTGGAGCTTGGCCGTGATCGTCGACTTCACCGACGGCATGTCCGTGCCGTTGACGTTGAGGATCTCGGTCTTGCCGGTGAAGGTCTTCTTCACGCCGGCACAGCGGGCCTCCAGGGCCACCTGCCCCTGTTCCATGATCACGCAGATGGTGTGCTTGGCGCCGGCCGCGTTGAGCTTACGGCCGAATGCCTCGCCGGCGATGCTCTCGTCCTGGCCGAAGTACTCGAGCAGACCCTGCTTCTTCCAGTCCTGCACACCGGTGTTGAAGCCGACCACGGGGATGCCGGCCTTCTCGGCGGTAGCCATCACCGACCTCATGGCGTCGGGCTTGGCGAGGGTGACCGCGATGCCGTCGACCTTCTGGTCGATCGCGTTCTGCACCAGGTTCGACTGGTTGGGGCCGTTGGGGTCGGACGAGTAGACCAGCTTGACGTTGTCCTTGGCGGCGGCGGCCTGGGCGCCCTTGCGGATCGTGTCCCAGAAGGTGTCACCGGGCGCCGCGTGCGTGATCATCGCGACCGTCATACGGGGAGTGGTGGCCTTGCCGGCCGAGACACCGGAGGTGTCCTCCGAGGACTGCTTGCCTCCGGAACTGCTGGAGCAGCCGGCCACAAGCAGTGCGGCGGCTGCGGCCGCCGCGACGACGGGGACGATTCTGCGGGAGCGGGGGTGGGATGTACGGTCCATCTTTCCGGCACCTCACTGTGCTGCGGGGGAAACGGAGAAGCGGCTGACCGAGCGAAGGCTGCGGATCACATGCCGTTAACACGGCTGTTGCTTATGACGAGATAGAACCGTCATGCCACCCCGGGGTCAACGCTTGTAATGACATCATTTATCCATCACGACAAGATGTCTGAACAATTTCTCGACCGCCGCTAAAACATGCCCCGTACACCGAAATGGAAATGGAAACAGGGGCGGCGGGAACGACCGTGGTTTCGCTCCCGCCACCCCTGTGGCCCTTTTTAGTTCACGAGTGCCGCGGCACTCCGATATGCCGCCGCGGCGGCCTCCCGCACCGGCAGCGCGCGGTGCGCGTCGGAGAGGATCTCCACGCCCCAAGGGCCCCGGAAACCGGCCGTACGGAGCGCGGCGATGATGCCCGGCAGGTCGAACGAGCCCTCTCCGCACAGGAGACGGCGGTGGACGGTGTCCTCGAAGAGCGTGCCGACGACCTGGCTGTCGGCGTCGTTGAGCTCCACGCCCACGATCCGCGCACCCGGTACGTCCGCCAGCTCGGCCGGCGGCGTGTGGGCGCGCTCGGTGTGCCAGACGTCGATGATGAGGCCTCCCGCCGGGTGGCCGGCGGCCTCCACGAGCCGTAGGCCGTCGTGCACCGTCCTGAGGTTGGACCAGGGCAGCGGTTCGACTCCGAGCCGGGCGCCCACCCCGTCGGCCTGTGCGGCGAGTACGGCGAACTCCTTGGCCCAGACGTCGAGTTCCCAGGGTTCGTCCGCCACGTCGGGGCCGATCTTGAAGGTGCGGGCGCCGAGCGCCTCGATGGCTCTCAGCATGCCGACCCGGACGGTGTCCGACGCGGCCCGCCGGGGTCCGTCGGCCCACCAGTCGGTCAGCAGCTCCAGTTCGACATGGCTGATCCCGTTGTCCTCGAAGAGGGACCGGATCCCGGCGATCCCGTATGCATGCTCGGCCTCCAACAAGTCCGCGTAAAGCAGTCCGAAGGCGGTGAATCCGGCGTCGCGCGCCGCCTCCACCCGGTCCCGGAGATTCAACGGACTGCGTTGATCTGCCTCGTCGGGAGCCGCGTCGCCCGCCGTGGTCCAGCAGGTGGCCAGAAATTGGTCAGCGGTCATTTCCGTTTCCTGGATCCCTCGTGGTCCGATTCCTGGAGTTCACAGAGAAAAGGCACCCGATCGCTCCGGCATTCTGAAATGGACCTCGCGTATCGGTCAATCCCTCGGAACACATCAAAAGCACATCAGGCCCGCATACGGCTACGCGACACCGCGCAGCACCGAGCGCAGGTGCTCGGCACTGGCCCACACGTCCTCGACCGGGCCCTTCGCCGTGGGCTCCTCGGTGAGGATGGTGTCCTGTTCGAGGACGTACCAGCCGTCGTAGCCGCGGGCGCTGAGGTGGGTGACGATGGCCTGGACGTCCACGTCCCCGGCGCCGAGCGGGCGGTACATGCCCTTGCGCACGGCGTCGGTGTAACTGAGCTGTCCGTCCTGGACCTTGGCGGCGAGGGAGGCGTCCACGTCCTTCATGTGGGTGTGGGCGATGCGCTCGGGGGCCTGGCGGGTGAGCTCGGCGGGGTCGGTGCCGCCGATGAGGAGGTGGCCGGTGTCGAGGCAGAGGGAGATCGCCGAGTGCTCCAGGACGCGCCGGACCTCGTCGCCGTTCTCGATCATCGTGCCGACGTGCGGGTGCAGGACGGCGCGGACACCGCGTTCGGCGGCCAGCGAGGCGAGCCGGTCGAGGTTCGACAGCAGCAACTTCCAGCCGTCGGCGTCGAGTTCGGGGCGCGAGTCGTAGCCGTCCTGGCCGGTGACGGCGGACAGCACCAGCACCTCCGCCTTCGAGGCGTCGTAGCCCGCCAGGAGCTGTTCGGCCTCGGGCAGCGGGTCGTGGCCGGGCACGTGCAGCAGCAGCGGGGTGAAGCCGCCGACGGCGTGCAGGTCGTGGTCGGCGAGGGTGCGGGCCATGGCGTCCGGCGCGCTGGGCAGGAAGCCCTCGGGACCGAACTCGGTGGCGGCCAGGCCGACCTCGCGCATCTCGTTCAGTACCCGCTCGGGCGTCAACTGGTAGCCCCAGCCGGGGACTTCGCACACGCCCCAGGAGATGGGGGCACCGGCGATCCTGTTTTGGGGGGAGGTGGTCATGCTGTGGCCTTTCTGAGATTCCGGTCGGGGTGGGGCGAGGGGCGGGAACGTGGTGAGGTGCGCGGGCATGACGAGGCCGGCCACCGCCGGGGCCGCCGCAGGCTCCATCGCCCTCTCCCTCCAGAAACCCGTCACGGCCGACCACGAGCACGCTGATCAGTCGGTCGCCGGGCCGTTCACATGGGCGTAACGGTAGGTGCGGCGCGGGGCATTGTTGAAGAGGTCAAAACCATCATTAATCCTTCATCGGGCACGTCTTTTTTCCCTCATCCGGACTTGACGGGCGGCGGCTGCCCGCGGATAGCTTCACGTGCGCGCCGAGGCGAGTCCGTACTGAAGGGAGTCCGTGCTCATGGCAGAGCGGGCCGTTCCGTCCCGTGTGGTGGCCGCGGAGCGTGCCGCCTCCGAGCTGGGCTTCACGTGGAGCTGTATCCCCGAGGTCGGCAGGCTGCTCAAGCTGGCCGCCGCCTCGAAACCGCACGGCGTCGTCGCGGAGAGCGGCACCGGCACGGGCGTGGGGGCCGCCTGGCTGCACAGCGGGCTCGGCGCGGGTGCCCGTCTGGTCACCGTGGAGCGTGACGAGGAGCTGGCCCGGCGGGCGGCCGGTGTCTTCGCGGACGACGACCGCGTCAGCGTCCTCACCGGGGACTGGCGTCTGCTGGAGCGGCACGCCCCCTTCGACGTCTTCTTCTGCGACGGCGGCGGAAAGCGCGAGGACCCCGAGCGGGTCGTCGATCTCCTCGCCCCCGGTGGCCTCCTCGTCCTGGACGACTTCACCCCGTCACCGCACTGGCCACCACGTCACGGCGACGAGGTCGACGAACTGCGCCTGTTCTACCTCACGCACCCGTCCCTCGACGCGACCGAGGTACTCACCACCCCGTCCACCTCGGCGGTGATCGCCGCCCGCCGCCCCTGAGACCCGCCCCGCCAAGGTGGGTGCACCAGGGCCACCCTCCCTCCGCGCTTCGCTCCTACGGTGGTCGGCATGGACAAGAACCGGCTGAGCGAGTTCCTGCGGGCCCGGCGCGCGCTGGTGCGGCCCGAGGACCACGGCATGCCCGCGGGGGTGCGCCGTACCCCCGGTCTGCGCCGTGAGGAGATCGCGGTCCTGGCCGGAGTGAGCACCGACTACTACGTACGGCTGGAACAGGGACGCGAGCACCGTCCCTCCTCCCAGGTGCTGCGGGCCCTGGCGGCCGCCCTGCTGCTGAAGGACGAGGAGACCGCCTATCTGCGCGCCCTCGTCGATCCACCGCGGTACGGCGGACCCCCGACCACCAGGGAGTACGCGGGCCCGCAGCTGGTGTCCCTGCTGGACGCCTGGCCGGACACACCGGCCCTCGTCTACGGCCGCCGTCTCGACCTGCTGGCCGTCAACTCCCTCGGCGAGGCGCTGTTCTCGTGGCTCGGTGACGAGACGAGCCTGATCAGAGCGATGTTCCTGAACCCGGCCGCCCGGGACTTCTACCGTGACTGGGCCGTGGTCGCGCAGGGATGCGTGGCCGCGCTGCGGGCGTCCAACCCCGGCCCGGACGACCGGGAGTTGCGGGCTCTGGTGGGTGAACTGTCCATGGCCGACCGGGACTTCGCCCGGATGTGGGCGCGCCACGAGGTACGGGCCAAGTCGGCCTCGGCCAAACGCTTCCATCACCCGCTGGCCGGCGATCTCACGCTGACCTTCGAGACCTTCTCCGTGAACAGCGCCCCCGGCCAGCATCTCGTCGTGTACCGGGCCGCACCGGGCAGCGCCGAAGCACAGTCGCTGGCCCTGCTCGGCGACTTCTCCCCCACCGAATCCCAGGACCTCAGACATGACCTCAGACATGACTTCCGACAAACCCCTCGAACCGCCGTCGAAGAGAACGGACAACTCCCCTATGGCGTGCGCTGATTCCCCCGTCTGGTTCATCACCGGCTGCTCCTCCGGCCTGGGCCGGGCACTGGCCGGCGCGGTACTGGAGCGCGGTTGGCGGGCGGTGGTCACCGCCCGGGACCCGCGCGCCGTCGCCGACGTGGTCGCGGGGCACGGTGAACGCGCCCTGCCGCTGGCCCTGGACGTCACCGACCCCGGGCAGATCGGCGCGGCGGTCGCACGGGCGCAGTCCGTCTTCGGGCGGATCGACGTGCTGGTCAACAACGCGGGCTACGGCTATCTCGGCGCCGTGGAGGAGGGCGAGGACGCCGAGGTACGCGCCCTGTTCGACACCAACGTGTTCGGCCTGGTCGACACCACGAAGGCCGTACTGCCGGGCATGCGCGCCCGACGGTCCGGTCACATCGTGAACGTCTCCTCGCTCGGCGGCCTGGTCGGGTTCGGCGCCACCGGCTACTACCACGCCTCCAAGTTCGCCGTGGAGGGCCTCTCCGAGTCGCTGGCCGCCGAACTCGCCCCGCTGGGCGTCAAGGTGACGATCGTCGAACCCGCCGCGTTCCGCACCAACTGGTCGGGGCCTTCCATGCGCCAGTCCGCCACGGCCATCGACGACTACGCCCCCACCGCGGGCACCCGCCGCACCAGCACCCTGGCCACCTACGGCAACCAGCCCGGCGACCCGGCCCGAGCGGCTCAGGCAGTCATCGACGCGGTCACGGCCGAAGTGCCCCCGTCACGGCTCCTGTTGGGCCGGGCCGCGTACGACATCGCCACGGCGAAACTCGACTCCCTCAGGACCACCTTCGAGAGCTGGCGTGAGGTCACCGTCGGCGCGGACTTCCCGCGGCGGGACTCGACGTCCGGAGCCGACTGACGGCCAACTGCCCTGCGAACCCGGGCAGTTCACAGGCACCCCTCTCCCACTACCGTCATGAACCAGAGTCTCACTGCTGCGCTCGCTTCAGGAACAGTTCCAGTCCGGCGAGGAGCCGTTCGACGTCCTCGACGCTGGTGTAGGGCGCGAGGCCGATCCGCAGCCCGCCGGAGTCGCCGAGGCCGAGCCGACGGGAGGCCTCGATGGCGTAGAAGGAACCTGCGGGCGCGTAGACGTCCCGTTCCGCCAGAAAGCGGGACGCGTCCTGCGTGGCCTGGGCGCCGAAGGCTTCGTCCAGGGTCAGGAGCACCGTGGGCGTCCGGTCGGCGGCCTTCGAGTGGACGGTGATCCCGTCCAGGGCGGCGAGCCCCTGGTCGATGCGCGTACGCAGGGTCTCCTCGTGCCGGTGCAGCGCGGCGAGACTCGCGGCCAGGCGCTCGCGACGACTGCCGCGGGCGTCCGTGTCGAGCCCGGCGAGGACATCGACCGCGGTCCTCGTCCCGGCGAGCAACTCGTAGGGCAGGGTGCCGAGTTCGAAACGCTCGGGTACCACGTCGGAGGACGGCAGCAGCTTGTCCGGCCGCAGGGTTTCGAGCAGTTCGGGCCGGGCGGTGAGGACGCCGTGATGAGGGCCGAGGAACTTGTAGGGCGAGCACACGAAGAAGTCCGCGCCGAGTTCGCCGATGTCGACCAGGGCGTGCGCGGTGTAGTGGACGCCGTCGACGTGGACCAGCGCCCCCACCTCATGAGCCAGCCGAGCCATCTCGGTGATCGCGGGCCGGGTGCCGATCAGGTTGGAGGCGGCGGTGACGGCGACCAGCCGGGTGCGGTCGGACAGGACGGCGCGGAGGTGGTCCAGGGTCAGCTCGCCGGTCGCGGGATCGAAGTCCGCCCAGCGCACCGTGGCGCCGACCCGCTCGGCCGCCTGGATCCAGGGCCGGATGTTGGCGTCGTGATCGAGACGGGTGACGACGACCTCGTCCCCGGGCGACCAGCTCGCGGCGAGGGTACGGGAGAAGTCGTAGGTGAGCTGCGTGGCGCTACGGCCGAACACGACCCCCGAGGCCTGAGCCCCCAGGAGATCCGCCATGGCCTCACGCGCCCCGGTGACGATGGCATCGGCGTTCCGCTCCCCCGCCGTCACCTGGCCCCGGTTCGAGAGCGGGTTCGCCAACGCCTCGGTAATGGCCTCGATGACCGGCCGCGGCGTCTGCGTACCACCGGGACCGTCGAAATGAGCGGGCCCACCACGCAGGGCAGGGAACAGGGCTCGCAGAGCAGAGATGTCGTAAACCACGGAAGTGAGCTCCTGTCGATGCCATGAGCGGGCCTCGGGGCCCCGGGTATCCACAACGATCATCTGACATCGAGGGCGTTCGGGGCAGTGGGCGGGGCGGGCTGCACACGCTGAGGCACACCCCTCAAGGACCGGCGAAGCCAGGTCCTACAGGGGCGCGGGGAACTGCGCGACCAGCCCCCACCGCCCCGCACCCACTGGACAACCCAAATCCCCCCCCTCAACGCCCCACCCGCCGAGGCAGCAACCCCATCTCCTGCGCCCGCAACACCGTACTCACCCGATCCCGCGTCCCCAGCTTCCGATACAGCCCCTCCACATGCTTGTGCACCGTACGCACGGAGATCCCCAGCCGACGAGCGATCGCCGAGGCCGTCATCGCATCGGCGAGCAGCAGCAGAACGGCGACCTGCCGAGGCGTGAGCCGAGAGTCCGCCGGCATCTCCTCCCGCGTCTCCGGCGAAGCCGTCGTCGCCCGCCAGCGTTCAAGAAGTTGCCGCTGCTGCTCCACACCGGCCAACAGGGGCTGCAACTCCTCGGCGGCCCGCACATGGTCCTCGGTGAAGTCCGCGCCCGCGCGGTACACGAGGCAACCAGTGACCGGGGTAGCCGTGCCAGGCAGGGGTATCGCCAGGACGTGGTCGGCGTCCATCAACCGGCTGATCGTCCCCGCGGTCCGGCTCCGCGCCCACCCCTTCCCCGCCATCCGATGCGCGGTCCCGGGCCGCCGGACGGCACCGGCACCGGCACCGGCGTAGTGATCCGCGAAGGGATACCCCCGCCGCAGCACCGCCATCGCGTCGTCGTCGATCCGCCCGAGGTACGCCGCGGCGGCAGGCGACAGACCCATCGAGCCACTCCGGTCCGTCCACTCACCGAGTTTGTAGATCAGCGCCTCGCCCCCGCACAGCCCCGGCAGGGCCGCGGCCACCAACGGCCACAGCCGATCGGGTTCCCGTTCGTGCAGCGCCGCCACCGCGACCGCCAGCATGCGTTCGTACGCCCCGGCAGGCCCGCCCGTCATCCGCCCTCACGATCCCGCGTGTGTCACGTCCGCATCCGCACGTACGTACTTCTCCCCATACCACCACGGTCCCGCCACCCGGCAAACTGCACAACATTCCGCCAGCGCCTGCGACCGTATGGATCAAGGGAGTTGACGGTACGGATCCGCCTGCGCGGGGGACAGGCGGATTTCCGCCGTTCCGGGGTCAAGCACCCGGGACGGGGAACAGCAGGCAGCTGCTCGTGGCGTGCGCGAGCAACCGGTCCTTCTCGTCGAACAGTTCGGCCTGGGCGAGCGCGGTACGCCGTCCGCCGTTCAGTACGGTCCCCACGGCACGGACGCGCCCGGTGTCGGCCGTGATCGGGCGCAGGAACTTCACGGTCAGGTCGAGCGACGTGTACCCCATGCCCTGCGGCAACGTGGACTGCACCGCGCACCCGGCCGCGGAGTCGAGCAGCGTGGCGTAGACCCCGCCGTGCACGCTGCCGATGGGGTTGTAGTGCTCCTCCCCCGGTATCAGCGAGAACACCGCGCGCCCGTGCTCCACCTCGTCGAGCGTGAAGTTCAGGGTGGCCCCGATGGGCGGCGCGGGCAGCCGCCCGCCGATCAGTTCCCGCAGGAATTCCAGCCCCGTGGACTGTCCTACGGCGGCTGCCGAGACCCCCGGGTCCTCCCACTCGTACGTGCGTGACCGTCCCATACGGCGCTACCTCCCAGCTGGCTTCCTGAAAAGAAGCTAGATGTGCCCGCAGCTGACTGTCAATGACAGAGCCAGGTGGCTACGCTGGCCGCATGGAATGGCTCGACGTGAGCACGGAGAACTGCCCGGTCCAGAGCACGCTCGATCTCGTCGGCGAGAAGTGGACCCTGCTGATCCTGCGGGACGCGTTCATCAGGGTCCGGCGCTTCGACGACTTCCGGCGTCATATCGGGCTCTCTGACGCGGTGCTCGCCGACCGGCTCCGCAAGCTGGTGGCGGCCGGCATCCTGACGACGGTGCCCTACCAGCAGGCGGGGAGCCGGACCCGGCACGAGTACCGGCTGACGACCAAGGGCCGCGATCTCTGGCCGGTGCTGATGGCGCTGCGGCAGTGGGGCGAGACGTACGCCGCGGACCCCGAGGGGCCGGTTCTCGACGTACGGCACACCGAGTGCGGCGCGCCGGTGCGGGTGGTGGTGGAGTGCGACGGGCCGCACGGCGCGCTCAAGCCGACCGAGGTGACGGCCGCGCCCGGACCCGCGGCCCGTCCCGTACGGACTCCGCTATCGAAGTGAGTGCCCGCGCGCCCCGGCGCCGACCGTGAGCGAGGTGCCGTCGCCCCGGTGGACGGTGGCGGTGCTGAACAGGGGCTCCGAGCGGGCGAGTTGGGCGGTGCCGGGGACCTCCGGGTACAGGCCGAGGCTCGCCCACACCGCCCAGGACGACATGGCACCGAGGTCGTCGTTGCCGACGAGTCCGCCGGGGGCGTCGGTGAACAGCGTGGACAGCGCGCGGTGGGTGACGGCCCCGGCGCGGTCGGCGTGGCCGACGGAGGCGTAGGCCCAAGGAGTCCCGAACGAGGGCTCGTTGCCGAGGTAGGCGTAGGGCTGGTCGGCGCCCGCGTTGAGGTTGCTGAAGAAGGTGTCGAGGCGTCCGGTGACGGCGGCGTCCCCGCCCATCGCGGCGAACAGCCCTGGCAGGTCCTGCGGCACCATCCACGTGTACTGCGCCGCGTTGCCCTCCACGTACTCCGTCTTCTGGGCCGGGGTGAAGGCCGGCCAGGTGCCGTCGGCGTTGCGGGGCTGGATGTAGCCGGTGGCGGGGTTGAAGAGGTTGCGCCAGTTCCCGGAGGCTCGCAGCAGGGTGTCGTACGACGTCAAGTCACCCAGCCGGTGCGCGAGTTGGGCGAGCGCGTAGTCGGCGACGGCGTACTCGAGGGTGGTGGAGACCGAGCCCCAGACGCCCTTGGTGCCGGCGGGAACGTAGCCGAAAGAGTCGTACTGCTCGTGTCCGGGGCGCTGGCGGTTGTCCTGGCGGTCCGCAAGGGCCGTACGCAGCAGGGTGGTCGCGTCGAAGTCGGTGCCGCCGAAGGCGTGGATCGCGGACGCGATGGCGGGCAGCGGGTCGCCGACCATGACGCCGCTGCCGCCGTTCGCGAGGGTCCAGCGGTCGAAGTACCCTGCCTGCAGGCCCTGGTTGAGGACGGACTGCGCGATGTCGGAGGCCTCTCGCGGGGCGAGTAGCGCCAGCAGCTGGACCTGGCAGCGGTAGACGTCCCAGCCGGAGAAGTTCGCGTACTGGACGTGCCCGGCCTGGGTGCGGTGGACGGCGCCGTCCATGCCGGTGTAGCGGCCGTCGGTGTCGCTGAAGACGCTGGGGTGCAGGAGGGCGTGGTAGAGCGCGGTGTAGAAGACCCGGCGCTGTGCGTCCGTGCCGCCGCCGACGGTGACGCGGTTGAGCCACCCGTTCCAGTCGTCGCGCACGGCCTGCCGGATCGTGTCGTACGACTGCGCCTTCTGCTCGTTGAGCGCGTTGCGGCGGGCGCCCTCGACGTCGACGAAGGAGACGCCGACCCGGGCGGTCACCGTGCGCACGCCGGGGGCGAAGGTGACCATGGCCGAGCCCGCCTTGCCGTCGGGGTGGGTGGCCTGGTCGAAGGGCTGGTCGAAGGTGGCGTGGAAGTAGAGCCGGTAGCGGTTCTTGGACTTGCAGAAGGCGCCGCTGTCGCTGTACCCGGAGAGCGTGTTGGTCCCGATGTCGACGGATCCGGTGGCCGCGGTGAACGCCTTGGCCGCCTCGATGCTCACGGCGGCGGGCCGGTTGTCGTTCGCCGGGTAGGTGAAGCGGGCGATGCCCGAGCGCTGGGTGGTGGTGAGGTCGGTGCCGATGCCGTTGTCGAAGGTGACGTGGTAACTGCCGGGCGCCGCCTGCTCGTTGGTGTGCGAGAACGTGGCGTACGCCGGCGGTGCGGTCTCCTGCGTGGGCATGAAGGGGACGTTGCCGTAGGCCGCGCAGCCCGCTCCGGAGATGTGCGCGAGGCTGAAGCCGCGGATGCGGTTGTCGCCGTAGGAGTAGCCGCCGTGCTGGTACGTCACCGTGTCGGGGCTCCACTGCATCCCGCCGAGCGGGGCCGAGGCGCCCGGGAAGGTGTTGCCCGCGCCACCGCCGTGGCCGAAGTCGGGGCCGCCGGGGGCGGTGCCGACGAAGGGGTTGACGTACCGCGCGAGATCGTCGACGGCCCGGGGCCGGGACGTCCCGTCGGCCCGGACCGGCGCGGCGGCCGCTCCGGACGCCACGAGCACCGAGGCCGCCAGAGCGGCCCGAAGCAGGGGAAGTCGCACCACGTTTCTCCAGCCAGACAGGGGATCCGCCGCCCGCGCGGCGCCGGACCGCGAGTGTCCCCAACCCGGCCCCACCCGCCGTGCCGCCACACCGTCCGGGTCCGAGGACCAGCCGGTCGGGTCATCACTCCGCCGTCCGTCGCGGTCGCCGACAGGGCGTGCGCTGACGTGGTACGTGCGACGCGGCGTCTGGAAACATGGGCGCCTCACACGACGGGGGTGGCTGATGCGACGGGTTCGGATGACGCACGGGGTGATGGGCGCGGTCCTGTTCGGGGTGATGGCGACCGGCTGTTCGGGCTCCGGGGACGCGCGGTCCGCGGAGACGACGACCGCGTCCCCGCCCGCCTCCGCGTCGGCCTCCGCCGCGACGCAGAGCTCCGGCGGCGGCCAGGGCCCGTGGCGTGCCTGGACCAAGGACCTCTCCGGCTCGGAGGGGGTACAGGTCTGCGGTGCCACGGCCCACCAGGTCGTGTGCGCCACCGGCGCGGACGGTTTCGTCGGGCGGTCCCGGACCGACGGCGGGATCACCTGGACCGTGCCCACCACCACCTCCGGCAAGAACCTCGGACTCGTCGTGGACAAGGCCGCCGAACGCGCGGTGACCAGCGGCGGCCGCACCCTGCGCGCCGCGAACCTCCGCACCGGCAAGGCGGCCTGGTCCCACCCGCTGCCCGTCGACCGCGTGTACACCCAGTTCGTCACGGCGGAGGGAATCGTCTACGCCCTCGACGCGTGGAGCAGTTTCGACCGCGAGCCGAGCGTTGCGCTCGGCGCCTACCGGGAGTCCGACGGCAAGACGCTGTGGCACAGGACGGTGGACGCCAAGCGCTCCGAGAGCCCGGCCGCGTTCGGCGGGCGCGTCTACACGACCGATTCCTCGAAGGTCACGGCGCGCGACGCCCGTACCGGCGACGCGCTCGCGACCACCACCTCGGGCACCAAGTGCCCGCACCTCATCGCCGGCGGCGGCTACCTCGTCTGCTCGGGAAGCGCGTACACGGCCGAGGACACCTTTCCGCCCCTCCGGCGGCTCGACCCGGGCGACCTCCGACCACTCGCTACCGCCAAGGCCACCGACGAGAAACCCGAACGCGCTCTGATCTCGGCCGACGGTGTGCTGATGCTCTTCGAGGTCAGTCCGGAGGATTCCAGCGTCGGGGACTGGAACGCCTACGACCTCAACCACCCGAAGAAGCTGTGGAGTTACTCCACGACCACGGACCAGGCCGGCCTGGTCGGCGGGCGGTTCCTGACCTTCACCCCCCGCAACGACCGCGCCGTCCGTGGACACATGATCAGCATCGACCTGCATGCCGGACCGCACGCGAAAGGTGCTGCCGCACCCCGCATGTCACCGGCCTACCCGGAGACCGTGGGCAGCGCGTACCCTGCGTTCGTCCTGCCGGGAGGCGACCCGGACTACGTCGTCATCGAAACGATGGTCCACCACATCCTGCGGTCGTTGCCGCTGCCCTAGGAACCGGACGAAGGGGTGGCCCAGTGACATGCGTGGTGCGGCATCACCGCCGAGATGCGGCGGCTGACCATCGGTACGCGGGACGGAGGTACCCGGCACCTGGTGGTGCGGACCTTCGTCGACCCGTACTTCGTGGAGCACGCCGAGGACATGCTGCACCGCGAGGCCGACGCCGTCGTCCCTCCCCGCGGCGCCGACGCGGTGGCCTGGGCCGCGGCGACCGACGCCATCCGCAAGCCCGCGCCCCGGTACGAGGGACGGTTCCTGCACCGGGACTTCCACCCCGGCAACGTGTTGTCCGACGAGCCGTCCCGCAACGGGGCAGGCCTGCGTATCAGCGGCGTCGTCGACTGGGTGCAGACCTCCTGGGGACCGGCGGACCTGGATGTGGCGCACTGCTCCACCAACCTCGCGCTGCCGCACCGCCCGGCCTGGGGTCTGCGGTTCGCCGAGGCGTACGAGGAGTCCGGCGGGGTTCTGGCCGCGGCCGCGGGTGAGCGGTTGTACTGGCGGCTGCTGGACGCGCTGGCGTTCGGGTCCGGTGTGGGGCCGGTGGCTCGGCCGTGGCGGGAGGCGGGGCGGGCCGAGCTGACGACGCGGGCTGTGGAGGAACGGCCGGACGCCTACGTCATCGCCCTGTTGGAGGCGGTGAGTTGAGCCGGTGCGGGGACTGGTCTCCCGCACCGGCAGCCGAGTTGTTCCGGACGGACCGCCCGCGGGTGTCAGTCCTGGCCGATGTCTCGTACGATCCCGGCGACGACGCGCGCGGCCCGCTCCGGCCGCTCCTCGAACCAGGTGCCGAGGTGTTCCCGGACGGCCTCCGCCACGCACACCCGCACGTCGGTGTTACCCAGCAACGTGCGGGTGGCGCCGAGGTATTCGGGTTGGTCCAGCTTCACCGACACGACCGCGGTGAGCCCCTCGACGATACGGTCGGCGCGGGCATCGAGGGCGGACGCGCCCGGCAGCTCCCGTTCCCGTGCGAACGCGGTGACCGCGTCCACCACTCCCTCGCGGAAGCCGTCCAGATGCGTGCCGCCCTCGTGAGTGGCCAGGCTGTTGGCGAAACCGCGTGTCCGCGCGCTGTGGGAGTACCCCCACAGCAGGGCCACCTCCATCGTCCCCGCCATCCTCGTGTCCTCCCGCTCGAAGCCGAAGACGTCCGCATGGGGGCACGCCCCCGCTTCCGCGTCGAGGGCGGCCACGAAGTCCCGTACTCCGTCCGGGAATTGGTACAGCACCCTCCGAACCCCGTTCGCCGGGCGTTCGTCGGTCAGCGAGACGGCCAAGCCCCGGTTGAGGAAGGCCAGTTCACGGAACCGCTCCGCCAGCACGGGGAAGGAGAGCCATGTCGTCTCGAAGATCTCGGTGTCGGGCCAGAAGGAGATGGTCGTCCCCTTCCCGGTCAACGGCCCCTCGGCGTCGGCCTGTTCGACCTCGACACCGCGCGCGTACTCCTTGGCCCATCGGGTCCCCTCGCCCCGCACCTCGGCCGTCAGCCGACTCGACAGGACGTTGGAAACGACGAGCCCCACACCGAAGGGGGCAACCACCGCGGTGCGCCGGCCGATGGGGCCGGAAGAGAGTTGGAAACTGGTCAACTCCGCTTCGAGGTCCGGGCCATGGGGCCCACCACCTCCCGCCCCGTCGTCGGCGACCCGCACACCGCCGTCCGCCGTGAGCGTCACGTCGACGCAGCCGGCGCGGCCCGCCAGGACCTCGACCACGGCCCGGTCGACGACGCCCAACACGAGGTTGTACAGCCCGCGTTCACCGGTCGAGCCGACGTACATCCCGGGCCGCTTCCGCACGGCTTCCCAGCCCTCCAGCACCTTGATGTGAGAAACGTCGTACTCCATGCCTTCCGCACCCACGAAGACCCCTCCCATGGCGTTCGGTTGATCACCCCAGCGTAGGCGGAATCGAGGAAAACACCAGGTCAGAGCCACTACGCCAAGGCCGCAGACGGGCCGGTGACGACGTGCCGGGAAGCGGGCGGCGCAGCCGTCGCGCGCCGCACCCGGAGCGTGTCCGAGGGCCTGCCGAAGCCGCGTAAGGCCCCGTTCCGGGCGCCCCTGGGGGCCTCAATTCCGGTGTGTGGCAGGCCAGTCGGGGAGGCGGGTCGGATGTGGTGGACGAAGCCGTGGGTGCGACTGGAACGATGCTCAGTCGCTCGGTGCCGGGGCCGTCAGCTTGGCCATGTCCTTCAACAGTGGTCGGCAGCGGAAGAACTCGTCGCGGCCGACCGTGAGTTGGCGTCCCCCGGCGGTGATGGCGTACGTCGTGGGAATGATCGGGTTCCTGGACAGGCGTCGGACCTCGGTGACGGCGCGCCAGGCCCAGACCGTTTCGCTGCCAGCGCCGTAGGTCTCGACCATGCCGCCCTCGAAGTGGACGATGCCGCCCTCGGAGTTCCGCGACACGACGCGGGCGGCGAGCGACATTCCGACGATCACCCCCAGGCAGCTGACGACCCCCGCGTACGTCTTGCCGGACACGCCGTCGTCAACGGTGTCGATCACGACGACGGGCAACAGGAAGGCCACGAATACGCAGCCGGACACCGCGAGGACCCACGCGCCGAACCGGGAGCGGTCGTAGACGGCCTTCAGCTCACCGAGCCCGGCCTTCCCGGCGGCACGCACCGCCGCGTCACGTGTCTCCTGGCTCATCCTCGACATCGCGCCCCCGCCAACCGGAACGGGCATCGGGCCGCCTTCGGCCCGCCCTCACCGTCGCACGACGGAAATACCCCAGCGGCGCCAGGCCAACCGAAGACGCGGAAGCGTACGGGAATCACGCCCGCCGCGCCTCGCCGGCCCTACGGCGCCGACAGCGCGGCCAGTTCCGAGTCGAAGAACTTCGCCGGGTCGAACCCCATGCCCGTGAAGTGGCCCGCCAGTTCCAGGGACAGGACGCCGTGCAGGCGGGTCCAGAAGGTCAGGGCGCGGTGGAGGGCCGCGGGTGGGGCGGGGTGGTCGCCCGCCCAGTGCCGATGGGCCTGCAGGTCGACCTCGAACGGGGTCGTGGGACCGTCCGCGGGCAGCTCCGTGCTCGCGTCCAGCAGGGCCGCCATGATCTCGGACGCGATGCCGGTGATGTCGTCGGGCGCGTGGTAGCCGGGGACGGGTGTGCCGTAGATGAGGAAGTAGCGCTGCGGGTCGGCGTGGGCCCAGTCGCGCAGGGCGTGGGCCAGGCCGGGCAGGTCGGTGCCGGAGGCGGCGGCCGCGCGGAAGGTGTCGGCGAGGCTGCGGTAGGCGTCCCGGATGAGTTCGGTGATCAGGTCGTCGCGGCTGGCGAAGTAGCGGTAGAGGGCGGGGCCGCTCATGCCCATCCGCTTGGCGATCGCGTTGAGGGAGAGCGCGGAGGCGCCCGCCGTGGCGATCTGTTCCCGCGCATGTTCCTTGACCTCCGCGCGCACCTGGTCGCGATAGCGCTCGCGCGGGGTCTTCGTGCCCGTTTCCGCCATGACCGGCCGCCTTCCACTCCCACTCGACTACATGTTCACGCTTCAGTTAGAAGCTATCACGATTGCTATTGACGACCCCTTCTCGCGTGAGTTACAACTTATAACGAACACGAAAGCACCTAGCTCACAGCGGATCGCAGTGGAGGTCACCATGAACAGCACGGACAACACGAACCACGTGGACAACACCACCGACGCACTCGTCGAGGTCGTCCTGCCGGGCAAGGTGGAGCCGGAGGGCCTGGAGGTCAGGCACGGGGCCGTTCCCGTCGCGGGGCCCGGCCAGGTCGTGATCCGGATGGAGGCGACCGGGGTCTCCTTCGCCGAGCAGCAGATGCGCCGCGGCAAGTACTACGACCAGCCCCCGTTCCCCTTCGTCCCCGGCTACGACCTGGTCGGCACCGTCCAGAGCACCGGCGCGGGCGTTGAGCCGGGCCTGGCCGGCACCCGGGTGGCCGCACTGGTCAAGGTCGGCGGCTGGGCCAGCCATGTGCTGGTCGACGCGGCCGACGTGGTGCCGGTGCCCGAGGGGATCGGCGCGGCCGAGGCGGAGACGGTGGTCGTGAACGGCATCACCGCCTGGCAGATGCTCCACCGCAAGGCCCGGGTCCGCGCCGGCCAGACGATCCTGGTGCACGGTGCGAACGGCGGGGTCGGCACCGTCCTGGTCCAACTCGCCCACGCAGCAGGGGTGCACGTGATCGGCACCGCATCCCCGCGCCACCACGACGCGCTCCGCGAGCAGGGTGTCGAGCCCATCGACTACCGCACCCCGGACCTCGCGGCCCGCGTCCGCGAGCTCTCCTCGCGCGGTGTGGACGCCGTCTTCGACCACGTCGGCGGCCCCAGCGTCGTCCGGTCCTGGCACCTCCTCGCCCCCGGCGGCACGCTCGTCTCCTACGGCAGCGCCTCCACCCGCGACGACGAGGGCTCCAAGCAGCTGCCCGTGCTCAAGATCCTGGGCCGGGTCTGGACGTGGAACGCGCTGCCGAACGGCCGTCACGCCTACTTCTTCAACGTCTGGGCCGGCCGCGCCCTGAGCAAGAACAAGTTCCGCGCCCAGCTCAGCGCCGACCTCACCCAGGTCTTCGCGGCCCTCCAGCGCGGTGAGGTCAACGCGCAGATCGCCGCCCGACTCCCGCTCGCCCGCGTCTCGGACGCCCTGCGCCTGGCCGAATCCGGCACGGTCACCGGCAAGGTCGTCCTGACGCCGTGACGCGCCCCGCCCTCCCCTCTCTCCCCCACCCCGATCGGAAGGACCTGCCATGACCACCGTCCCGCCCGCCCGCACCACCCGCCGTCCCCGCGCCCGGCTCCTCGTCCCGGCGGCGCTCGCCGCCCTGGCCTGTACCGCCATGACCGCCACCGCATCGGACGCGTCACCCAAGTCCCCCTCGACGACGGCGATCACGACCGTCCAGAGCCACCACGAGGGCGCACAGCGGCCGAAGGCGATGCTCGACGACTGGCTCCTCCTCTGGAACGGCGCCTACGACCGGGCGCCAGGCATCATCTCCCCCGCCTTCCGCGTCCACGCCGCACTCCTCGACGGCGGTGACGGCAGCTCGATCCGGGGCGCCGACGGGCTGGTCGCGTGGATCAAGCAGACCCGCGCCGCGTTCCCGGACCTTCGCTTCACCGAGCAGGTCACCCCACTGGTCGACGGTCGTTACGCGTCCATACGGTGGACCGCCACCGGCACCTACGCCGGCGGTTTCCCCGGCGCCAAGGCCGAGCCCGGGACCGTGGTCACGTTCACCGGCACCGACACACTCCGGATGCGGGACGGCAGGTTCGTGGAGTACTGGGTCAACACCGACACCCTGCAACTCCTCACCCAGCTCAAGGTGTTGTGACCACCATGCGGGTGTCAGGCGCCCCAGGTCTCGACATGCGCGAGCACGAAGTCGGCCAACTCGGCGGGCTGGAGGTTGAGCGCCGCCACGGCCGAACGGTTCAACGCGACCCGGACCGGTTCGAAGAGGCCCGTGTCGGGGTCGTCGAGTTCGGGGCCATGGCGGAGGTCCAGGTCCATGTCCACCAGATCGGCGAGGAAGTAGTGCTGGACGACGGTGCTCGTGCCACGCGGTTCGGTCAGGGTCAGGAACTCGGTGGCGGGACCGATCGTGGCCCCGATCTCCTCCAACGCCTCGCGGCGCAGGGCCGCTTCGAGGTCCGCGTCCTCGGGCTCGACACTCCCCCCGACGGTCGTGCAGTACGGGTCGCCGCCGGGCCAGCCCCGCTTCAGGAACACCAGATGACCGTCGTCGAGCAGCACGACCCGCGCCTTGTGACGAACCATCATGTCCCCAACGGTACTGGGCCGACCGGCAGTTCACCCCGGAAGCCGGCCGACCCGTCCACCGCCCTACCGCACGAGCTTCCACTCCTGCGAACCGTCCGCCGCCGTGTTCTGCAGGGTCAGCGGCGCCCCGTCGGACGCACCGGTCAGGTACAGGCTCGTGTTCTTGACCGACTGCAAGCGATAGAACCCGTCCCCGGTCTTCACCAGGTTCCAGCTGCCGGTGGCACTGTTGTCGACCCACTGTCCGATCCGCTGGCCGACCGTCGCGTTGCCGGTCCAGATCGCCGCCGCCCGGCCGCCCGCCTTGTTCAACAGCGTTACCCCGCCGTTGGGTTCGGTCACCGCGTGCCAGTACTGGGTGTCCCGGTCCGCAGCGGAACCTCGGGCCTCCAGGACGACATCGGGGACGTCCCCGTTGCCGATGTTCGCGTCGTTCGACTTCCCGCCGGTGCCGATCACCTGACCGGTCTTCCGGTTCACCAACCGGTAGTAGGCGCCCTTCGACCGGCCGAGGTCGACCTCGGCGTAGGCGATCGTCGAGGTGCCCTGGTTGTTGAGGATCGCGATCCGTCCGGTGCCGTCGACGAACTGGAGGTCGCGGCTGTATCCGGCCCGCGACGTCGTCTGGTACTCCTTCCAAACCCCGTCGCTACGACCGCTCTTGTTGACCCAGACGTTGCCGCTGCCGGCCGCGTTGTAGACCAGGCCTCCCCCGGGCAGCCTGATGACGACCGGACTGCCGCCCGTCGCGAGCGGACGGGAGCCGGTGTCGACCGGCAGCGAGGTGACGGCACCGCCGGTCGCCGAACTCCGGTAGAAAGCAAGGGGGTTGTCGGCAAGCAGGTACCGGGTGTTGGCTCCGCCGCCCCAGTACTCGTACGTGAGCAGCCACTTGCCGTCCGTGGTCCGCACGACGTTCGTCATGCCCGGCCGCCCGCCGCCGATCTCGGTCTTGCCGTCGCCCATGCTCTGGGTCAGTCCCGCGACGTCGACGACGGGTCCGCTCCACTGGGCGCCGCGGCCGTTCCAGGTGCGGTGGGCGAGGATCTGTCCGTGTGAGTCCGGGGCGGTGTCGTTGGCGGGGTCGAGTGTCGGGACGCCGGTCGTCGCGTCGAAACCGGTGTAGTCGTTCTCGTCGGAGTAGTAGCAGACGAGTTGGCCCTTGTAGACCATCAAGTACGGCTCCCAGACGGGGTCGACCTGCTGGTGCGTGTTGGCCGTGGCGACGTTCTGTCCGATCGCGCCCGCGCTGCCGCCCTGCCAGCCGCCGGTCGCGATCACGTTGACGACCTTCCAGGACGCGCCGCCGTCGGTGCTGGAGTACAGCGCGATGGCGAGGTCGCTGCGGTCACCGTCGTTGGAGGGCGTCCAGTTGGGGTCGGCCGCCTTGTGCTCCTTGTAGTACGCGTCGTCCCCCGACACGACACTCGCCAGGAGCAGCGTGCCCCGCTTCAGCTTTCCGACGTTCTGCGGAAGCGTGTAGAGGTAGGGGTTGGTCCAATTGCTCGTGTACTTCGCGTACTTGGGGTCCTTGGAGAGATACGCGGGCGCCTTGACCTCCGACAGCGGCTGCCAGCTCGTCCCGTGGTCGTCGCTCTTGTAGACCGGGAGCGTCTGCCCGTCGGCACTGCCCGTACCCGACACGACTGTGGACTTCTCGAACGACGCGACCAGCCGCCCGCCGGGCAGCTGGGCCGACTTCGGGTAGACGGCGCAGTTGCCCCGCCCCTTCAAGCACGGCTCGCTGCCGAGTTGATAGAGGATTCCGCCCGTCGGGTTGTACGCCTGCGCACCGGTGGCCATGGGCACCGCCAGCATCGCCGCGGCCCCGACGAACGTACCCAGCGCCTTCACCGCTCTGCTTCTTCGCACAGCTACTCCTTCGCGTCGATCGGGGAAACGAGTACGCGTACGTCCCACGGGCCCAGCTCCAGCTCCGCGCCCGCGGGGAAGGCCGTGCCGTCCAGGGCGTCGGCGAGATCGACCGGGACCGCCGAACGGGCGGGCTCCCAGCTCCAGTTGTGGACGACGTGCACGCGACGGCCGTCGGGCGAGGTCCCGGTCGTCGCCGTGACGGACGCGGGCAGATCGCCCCACCCGCTCCCGGCGACCGGTGCCAGCCACTCGGCCAGCGCGCGGGCGAGATCACGGCCGGGCACGGTGCCGACGTACGTGACCTGCCCCTCCCCGTGACGGCGGGTGGTCACGGCGGGCCAACGCCCGAAGTGCGGGTGCTCGTACGTCGCGAGGACCTCGGCGTCGGCGACGGTCAGGCCGTCGGCCCAGTGCGTCGCCGTCGCGGTCTCCGGCAGCGCGAGCGGGCTGCCGGGCACGGGTCGCACGGGCACGGCCTGCGCGAGGTTGCTGAACTCGTCGTACGACACACCCGCCGCGTCGGTGAGGCGGGCGGGGGCCGGTTCGTGCCGGGCGCGTGCCTCGTGGTCGGCGTAGCCGGTGCGGGGGCCGAGGACCAGGTGGCCGCCGGCCTGCGCGTAGGCGGCGAACCAGTCGAGCGTGGTGTCGTCGGCCAGGTACAGGGCGGGAACCACGAGCACGGGGTGGCGGCGGACGGCCTCCTCGGGGGCCGTGCCTTCGCGTTCGCCGCGCGGGTCGTGGAGTTGGCGCGCGTGGATGACACGGACCTGGCGCCCGGCGTCGAAGGCACCGCGGTAGAACGGGTCCAGGATGCGGTGGTAGGCGGCGGGGTCCGGTTCGCCGTCCGGGGTCGCCAGGGGCGGGTGCTTCTGCATCAGCCACTTGCTGGGGGTGGAGTAGACGATCGTGATGTCGGCGTCCGGTTCGAGACCGGCGACGAGCGGTCCTACCGCCTTGAACTCCTCGCCCAGCCGGGCGAGTTCGGCGTAGGTACGACCCGGTCGGCCGCTGTGCGGGAGGACGCCGCCCCAGTAGGTCTCGGCGCCGAAGCGCAGGGTCTGCCACTGCCAGTACTCGATCATGCGGGCCCCGCGGCCGACGAGGGCCCAGGCGGCCTGGCGCCACTGGCCGTCGTAGGCGGGGCGGTTGTCCCAGGCCATGCCGATGGAGTTGGCGTTGGTCTCGGTGACCAGGAACGGTTCCTGGCGGGAGGAGAACATCCAGTCGGCGGTCTGGTAGAGCGACCAGACGCCGGTGGTCTTCCACTTCTGCTCGTGGGTGTCCGGGGTCGGGTCGGGCAGGAGCAGGCCGTCCTGCATGTCGTAGTACGGATTGCCCGTGGCGATGTCGAGGCGGTCGGTGAGCTCGTCGTCCTCGACTGCCGGGCGGGTGTAGGAGATACAGGTCGTGACGAAGTGCTCGGGGCGCGCGTACTCGCGGACGATGTCGGCCTGCCAGCCGATGAACTCGGTGCACTGGCGGGCCTGGAACTCCCGCCAGGCGACGTCGTATTGGGGCTGTACGTTGCCGTCCGGGGTCCACAGGTCGGCCCATGTGGACAGCCGGTGGGACCAATAGACCAGGCCCCACTCGCGGTTGAGGGTCTCGACGTCGCCGTACTTCTCGCGCAGGTGGTCGGTGAAGCGCTGGAAGACGCCGTGGTTGTGGAACAGCTCCAGGCCCGGTTCGTTGTCGACCTGGAAGCCGATGACCGCCGGGTGGTCGGCGTACCGGGCGACGACCTTCCGGATGATCCGCTCGGCGTGGAAGCGGAACGCGGGGTGGGTGAAGTCGACTTCCTGCCGAGCGCCCCAGCCGATGCGCTCGCCGGTGCGCCGCTCGCCGGTGATCTCCGGGTACTGGCGGGCCAGCCACGGCGGTACGGCGTAGGTGGGGGTGCCGAGGATGACGGAGATGCCGCGTTCGTGGGCGCCGTCCAACACCGGTCGCAGCCAGTCGAGTTGGAAGCGGCCGTTCTCGGGCTCCCAGGTCGACCAGACCGACTCGCCGATCCGGATGACGGTGAAGTGCGCCTGGGCCATGAGGTCGAGGTCGGTCTTGAGCTGCTCGTCGGGCCGTACGTCCGGGCCGTACGCGGGGTGGTACTCGTGGTAGTAGGCGGCACCGAACAGAACGCGGGCGGGCAGATCCGCCATGGACAAACCTCCGGAACGAAGGGGGTGTTGGGGGGTGTTGCTGTGGGGGGTTACTGCTTGACGCCGCCGGTCGCCAGGCCGCTCTGCCAGTACCGCTGGAGCAGCAGGAAGGCCAGGACGAGCGGGATGATCGAGATCAGGGAGCCGGTCACGACGAGGGCGAGCATGTCGCTGCTGGCTCCGGCGCCGCCGTTCTGCGCCTGAGCGGCCCAGGAGGAGAGGCCGACCGTGATGGGGTAGAGGTTCGGGTCGTTGAGCATGATCAGGGGCAGGAAGTAGTTGTTCCAGGTGGCGACGAGCGTGAAGAGGATGACCGTCACCAGGCCGGGGGCGAGCAGCCTCAGCCCGATGGTGCAGAAGATCCGGAACTCTCCGGCGCCGTCCATGCGGGCGGCCTCGATGAGGCTGTCGGGGACGGCGTCCTCGGCGTAGATCCGCATGAGGTAGAGGCCGAACGGGCTGATGAGGGAGGGCAGGATGACGGCCCAAGGGGTGTTCACCAGGCCCGCCTTGGCGAAGAGCAGGTAGGTGGGGATCGCGAGCGCGGTGGTCGGGATCATGATGGCGCCGAGGACCAGATTGAACGCGGCGCCGTGACCCCGGAAGCGGTACTTGGCGAAGCCGTAGCCGGCCGCCGCCGCGAGCAGTGCGGCGCCGAGCGCGCTGGCCCCGGCGTAGAGGACGGTGTTGAGCAGCCAGCGGCCGAACACTCCGTCGTCCTGGGTGAAGGTGGCCTTGACGTTCGACAGCAACTGCGGCGCGTGCGAGAACCACAGGCCGAAGCTGTTGAACAGGTCCTGGGTGCTCTTGGTCGAGGCGATCAGCAGCCAGAACAGGGGCAGCAGGAAGTACGCCAGGACGGCCAGCATCGCGATGGTGAGCGGGGTGCTGCGACGGCGGGTCGGCGACCGGCGCGGCACGCGGTGCTCGGCGTCAACTCGCATCGCCGCCGGGGTGGTTGAGGCAGTGGGCGTCACGGTGGTCATGCGGTCCTCCTGCGGTTCGCGGTGAGCAGGAAGGCGTACGACACGATCACGATGACCAGCCCGAGGATGAAGGACACCGTGGCCGCGTAGTTGGTCTGCTGGCTGATGAACGCGACGGAGTAGGCGTAGAGGTTGGCGGTGTAGGAGCTGTCGATGACGTCCGGGGCGACGCTCATGAGCAGCTTCGGTTCGTTGAAGAGCTGGAAGCTGCCGATCACCGAGAACAGGACGGTGAGGGTCAACGCCGGGCGCAGCGCCGGGAGTTTGATGGACCAGGCGATCCGCCAGGCGCCGGCGCCGTCCATGGCGGCGGCCTCGTACAGCTCGGCGGGGATGGTGCGCAGCGCGGCGTACAGGATGATCATGTTGTAGCCGACGAACTCCCAGGTGACGATGTTCGCGAGGCTGCCGAGCATCCAGCCGTCGGTGAGGAAGTGCGGGGCCGGCAGGTGGAGGTCGTGGCTGATCTGGGCGAAGGGGCCGAAGTCGGGGCCGTAGAGGTAGCCCCACATCAGGGTGGCGATCACGCTCGGGACGGCGTACGGGACGAAGATGCCGAGGCGGATCACCCGGGCGAGCCGCAGCAGGCCGCTGTCCAGAGCGAGGGCGAAGCACAGGGCGAGCAACAGCATCACCGGGACCTGGATGACGAAGAACAGGGCGACTCGGCCTATGCCCTTGAGGAGTTGGGGGTCCTTGAGGGCGGTGACGTAGTTGTCGAGGCCGACGAACGTCGAGCCGCCGATGAGCTTCTCCTGGAAGAGGCTCAGGTAGGCGGCGTAGCCGAGCGGGGCGAGGAAGAGCAGCAGGAACAGCACCATGAACGGGGCGATGAACAGGGCGCCTGCTGTGCCGTGCCGCCTGCGCGCCACGGCCGTAGTGGTGGTGGCCATCGTCAGCCTCCCTTGACCGTGAAGCCCTGGCTCTTGGCGAAGGTCGTGATGCGCGACTGCCAGGAGCCGAGTGCGCGGACGGTGTCGGTCTTGTCGGCGAGGGACTTGCCGACGGTCTCGGTCCAGTCCGTGGCCACCCGGTCGAGGAACGGCGGCCACTGGAAGGCCGGGTCGACCTGGGCGCTGATGTCCGCGAAGACCTGGTTGACCTTCTGGCCGCCGTAGAAGGCCGGCGCGTCGGCGAGGAAACTCGCCTCGGACAGAAGGGGTTTGGTCGCCGGGAAGAAGAACTGCTCGGTGGCGAACATCTTGGCGCTGGTGGGGTCGCTGTTGAGGAACTGGGCGAACACCGCTGCCTGGATGGGGTTCTTGGTGGAGCGGATGACCGCGGTGGTGGAGCCGCCCCAGTTGCCCGAGCTGGGCTTGGCCGCGTCCCACTGCGGGAGCGGGGCCGCACGCCACTTCCCGGAGGTGGCCTTCGCCGAACCGGAGAGGAAGGCCGGCCCCCAGGCACCCGTCAACCAGGTCGCGTACTTGCCCTTGTTCAGGGCCGCGTACCAGGCGTCGGTGAAGTCCGGCTCCACGCCGATCACCCCGTCCTTGGCAAGGGTGCCCCAGTACTCGCCGAGCTTCTTGGAGACCGCGTCGTCGACGCTGACGGTGATGTCGCTCTTGCCGGAGGTGACGTACGGCTTGCCGCCCGCCTGCCACAACAGGCCGTGCCAGGCGGCGACTTGGTTGGCCGCGAGGTTGGTGAGATAGACGTCCGGGTCCGCCTTGTGCAACTTGCGCGCGGCGGCGGCGAACTCGTCCCAGGTGGTGGGCACTTGGATGCCGTGCTGGTCGAAGATGTCCTTGCGGTACAGCATGCCCATGGGGCCGGTGTCCTGCGGGATCGCCCAGATCTCCCCACCGCTGCCGCTGACCTGCCCCCAAGTCCAGTCCACGAAAGTCGACTTGAGCGCGGAGGCGCCGTAGGGACGGAGGTCGAGCAGGCTGTCGGTGATGGTGAACGTCGGGATCGCCTGGAACTCGATCTGCACCATGTCCGGAGCACCGCTGTTCGCCTTCAGCGCGGTCCGCAGCTTGGTGTACTGGGGCGTGCCCTGACCGGCGTTGACGACCTTGACCTTGACGGCCGGGTACTTCTTCTCGAAGAGCGCGACCTCCTTGTCGATGTTCGGAACCCAGGTCCAGAACGTCAGTTGGGTCGGCGTCTTCATCGCCTTGTCGATGTCGGCCTGACCGACCGGCTTGCCGGCCGAGCCACTCGTACCGCCACCACCCCCGCCACAGGCGGCCAACGACAGCGCACCGGCGCCGACGAGAAAACCCCGACGACTAAGGGACGAGGGCGAGTTGAAGAAAGCTCCGGACATGATGAACTCCCGAGAGAGGCTATGGGTGACCGGCACACCGACCGACGGCGTGCTGAAACTTGCGTGAGGTGAGCGCCCCTTCAGGGGCGCGGGACTGTATCGATATGCGGCTCCGCCGCGTGGGCGCGACCAGCCCCCACCGGCCCGCAGACAAGAGACTGCGGACCCAAGAGCGACTAGCGCGGCGCCGCCGTAGACGCCCGAACAACAAGCTCAACCGGCGGATCGATCATCGGCAACGGATCCGACCCAGGGTTCTCAATGGCATGCACCAGCAACTTCAGACCACCCTGCGCCATCGCGTCGAACGGCTGCCGCACCGTCGTCAACGGCGGAGTCACATACGCGGCGACCGGCGTGTCGTCGAACCCGACCACACTGACGTCCTCCGGAACCCGCCGCCCCGCCTCCGAAAGCGCCCGAATCAGCCCGATCGCCATGTCGTCATTGGCGGCGAACACCGCGGTAACGGTGGAGTCGACGCCGAGTTCACGCCCGGCCGCGTAGCCGGACGCGGCAGACCAGTCCCCCTCGACAACCGGAGGCTCCACCCGCCCGTGCGCGGCGAGCGCGGCACGCCACCCGTCGAGACGATCCCGCGCCGAGTACCAGCGCTGAGGACCGGCCAGGTGATGGACCGTGGTGTGGCCCAGTTCCAGCAGGTGTTCGGTGGCCGCCCGCGCCATCTGGCCCGAAACGATCCCACCGGTCACGACATGCGGCGCGGCGAACGGCGGCGGCGCCCCGAGGACAAGCACCGGCACATCGACCCGGGCGGACAGCTCCGCCCCGCCCTCCTCGTCGATCGGCTCCGAGATGACGATGCCGTCCACGCCCTGATCCAGGAGCGAGTCCACGGCTCCGGCGATACCCGCCGCCTCGCCCTCCATCGTGTTGACGACACGGAGCGCGTAACCGGTGTCCCGTACGGCCCGTTCGACGCCCATGAGCAGCGAGGCGGGACCGTACAGCGCGGTGCCGAGCGTCACGACGCCGATGGACCGGGTACGTCCGGAGGCGAGCGCGCGGGCGGCGTTGTTGGAGCGGTAGCCGAGTTCCCCGGCCGCCGCGAGGACACGACGGCGCACGTCCTCGGAGACGTACGGCTCGTCGTTCATGACCCGGGACACCGTCTTCTGCGACACACCCGCGAGGCGTGCCACGTCCACGCTGCGCGGCGCGGCTCCCGCCCCACGTCCTGCCACTGGTGTCATGGTGTCTCCCGATCTCCGGCAGCCGCATCCTAGCCCGACTCCGGTCTATGACTGCGCTGTCATGACTGCGCAGTCATATCTACGCAACGAGGCGGGACGCGTCAAGACTTCGCGCAACATCCGCGACATACGGGAGTTCCGGGCAGGGCACGGGGTCCGCCCCGTTCGGGCGCGGCGGACAGCCGGAAGGCCCCGCGCTCTCACCGAGCGCGGGGCCTGAAGTCCCGTACTACACCGTGGTGTTGAGGGTCACCTCGATGTTGCCGCGGGTGGCGTTGGAGTACGGGCACACCTCATGCGTGGCCTTCACCAGCTGCTCGGCGGTGGACCGTTCCAAGCCGGGCAGATGCGCGGTGAGCGACACGGCGAGGGTGAAGCCGCCGGCGTCCCGGGTGAGCAGGCTGACCTCCGACCGGACGGTGGAGGCGCCCACCTGGACGCCCTGCTCACCCGCGATGAGGCGCAGTCCGTTGTGGAAGCAGGCGGCGTATCCGGCGGCGAAGAGCTGCTCGGGGTTGGTCCGGTCGCCGCCGGGGCCGCCCATCTCCTTCGGGACGGCGAGGAGTTCGTCCAACACGCCGTCGACGGAACGGACTTCGCCGTTGCGGCCGTCGCCGGTCGACAGGGCCTCGGTGGTGTACAGCGTGGGCATGGTGGTTCTCTCTTCGTCGGTGCTACGAGTGGTGGAGTGGTTCCGAGTCTGGAGCCGCCGCCCGCGCACAGCCTGCCCCTGCCAGGGGCACGCTTCCCGGCGCCCCGGTGACCGATACTCCACACGCGACAAGCAAGGGCAAACCGTCAAGCATCACCCTCGCACAGACACGCGACTCTCGTTCATAACTACGAACTTGGCTCCAGGTGGGTGCCTTCGGCGCCGAACCTCTGATAGTTAACTTTCCTATCAGTTCGGCGGTACGACCAACTCCCCACCCCCCACCACCCTTTGGAGTCCCCGTGGTCCACCCGTTCCACGACCCTGCGATCTCCGAGCCGACGAGCCCCTCGCGTCGGACGCTCCTCACACTCATCGGCGTATCGCTCGCGGCGGCACCTCTGCTCCGCGCTCCGCAGGCCTCCGCAGCCCCCACGGCCGCCAAGGCGATCGGCCTCGACGACCCGGCGAAGAAGGAGATCGCCATGAAGCTGGTGTCGAGCGCGGAGAACTCCTCGCTCGACTGGAAGGCGCAGTACAAGTACATCGAGGACATAGGCGACGGCCGCGGCTACACCGCCGGCATCATCGGCTTCTGCTCCGGCACCGGCGACATGCTCGACCTCGTCCAGCTCTACGCCACCCGCAAACCCGGCAACGTCCTCGCCAAGTACCTCCCCGCGCTCCGCAACGTCAACGGCACCGACTCGCACTCCGGCCTCGACCCGAACTTCCCCAAGGACTGGCGCACGGCGGCCCAGGACACCGTGTTCCAGCAGGCGCAGAACGACGAACGCGACCGCGTGTACTTCAACCCCGCCGTCAGCCAGGGCAAGACCGACGGGCTGCGGGTGCTGGGCCAGTTCACGTACTACGACGCCATCGTCATGCACGGCGACGGCGACGACCCCACCAGCTTCCGCAACATCCGCGCCCGCGCCCTGCGTTCGGCCAAGCCGCCGGCCCAGGGCGGCAACGAGACGACGTACCTCAACGCGTTCCTCGACGCCCGCGTGTGGGCCATGAAGCAGGAGGAGGCCCACAGCGACACCACCCGTGTCGACACCGAGCAGCGCGTCTTCCTCCGCAACGGCAACTTCGACCTCAACACACCGCTGAACTGGAAGGTCTACGGGGACAGCTACACCATCAACTGACCTGACCTGCCGCCTGGTTGGGAGGCGACTCGGCGGACAGTGCGGCGCCAGGATCTGGGGGTACGGATCCTGGCGCCGCTGCCTTTTCCCCGCCGAAGCGCCCACCTCGGCCCACCCACCTGAGGTCATGCCTGCCGCGTATCGCCCTGTGCGACACAGGACTTGGACACCCGCGCGGGCCCTTCCTAGCGTGGTCCGTGAGCCCGTCGCCACCGGCCGCCGGGTCGACCCGAACCGACCTGGGGGATCTCCACTGTGCGTGTTTTCGTTGCGGGCGCGACCGGTTACATCGGCTCCGCCGTCGTCCGCGAACTCCTCGACGCGGGGCACCAGGTCCTCGGCCTCGCCCGCTCGGACCCGGCCGCCGACGCGTTGACGCGATCCGGCGCCGACGTGCACCGCGGCGACATCGGCGACGCCGACAGCCTGCGTGCCGCAGCCGCGGCGGCGGACGGTGTCGTCTACGCCGCGAACCAGCACATCTCCGAGACCACCGACCCGGCGGCCCGCGCGAAGGCCGAACTGAACGCGGTCCAGGCGATCACCACGGAATTGGAGGGCACGGGCAAGTCCTTCGTGGTCACCTCGGGGGTCATCGGCCGCACACCGGCCCACCTGCTCACCGAAGAGACCCCGACCGTCCCCACCCCCGTCACGGCCCTGCGGCTCCAGGTCGAGTCGTCCGTCCTCGCCGCGGGCGAGCGCGGAGTGCGGTCGTCGTCGGTACGGCTGGCCCCGACCGTGCACGGGCCGGGGGACGCGCGCGGCTTCATCTCGACGCTCATCGGCGTCGCCCGTACGACGGGTGTGTCGGCCTTCGTCGGCGACGGTTCGAACCGGTGGCCTGCGGTGCACCGCCGCGACGCGGCGACCCTGTACCGACTGGCCCTGGAATCCGCCCCGGCCGGTACGCCGCTCCACGCGGTCGCCGAGGAAGGGGTGCTGTTCCGGGACATCGCGGGGGCCATCGGCCGCCAGTTGAAAGTCCCCGCCGTGAGTCTCACTCCCGAGGAAGCGAGCCGGCACTTCGTCGGCTTCCTCGCCCCGCTGGTCGCGCTGGACAGCCCTGCGTCGAGCGCTCTGACCCGGCAGCGCACGGGATGGCGGCCGACGCACCCCGCGCTGGTCCCGGACATCGAACTGGGCCACTACTTCGGGGAGTTCAGCGCAGCACACTGATCCGGTCCGGATCGAGGCCGGCACCCGGTCCAAGTCCCTCGCGTCCTACGGCGGCCAGCAGCTCGTGAGCCTCAAATCGGCTGGCCTGGACGCGTTGTCGGGCATCTCCGTGCGGAGCGTCCGCCGTGGCGGCGAGGGCTGCCGCAAGCTTGGTCCGGCCCTGGCTCAGCCTGCTGCGTACCGTGCCGACCGGCACCCCGCACACCTCCGCGATCCGTTCGTACGAGGTGGCCCCGGTGGCGAAGTACCGCAGCACCAGCGGCATGCGCAACACCGGGGAGAGTTCTTCCAGGGCCTCCCAGACCCAGTCGCGCAGCGCGTTCCGCTCCAGCCACTGTTCCGGTCCCACATGCGTTGACCGCAGGGGCAGTTCGCCCACCGGCCGGACCACGGCCGCCTCCCGCACTACCTGCCGACCGGCGTTGCGCACGATCGTCCGCAGCCACGCGCCCACGGCCTCCGGGTCCCGTACGTCCCCGATCCGCAGCAGCGCCGTCAGCGCGGCGTCCTGCATCACGTCGTCGGCGTCCGCGCCCGGGCCCAATATGCTCACCGCCACCGCGCGCATCCCCCGCCGGTGTCGCTCCAACAGCAGCCCCAGCGCGGCGACTTCACCCGCCTGGGCCGCACGCGTCAGCTTCGCGTCCTCCGTGCGTGCCGCCCCCGCGACGTCCCCCATCATGCGTCCCTTTCGGCACCTGTTTACGACTGTTCAGGGCACCCCGGCGAGAGCCGTCCTCCGGGCAACCCGGGCGTTCGGGCCCGGAGGACGGCTCAGCGTTCATGACGTCGGCAGGGTGCGGTGGGTCAGGCGTCCGCGAGCCAACTGCCGTGGAATCCGGCGGGTACCCGGCGGGGCAGGTGGATGGTGGCCACCGGCTCCTGGGTGAGGTTGTCGGCGTCGAGGACGACCAGGTCGCTGCGGTCGGTCGAGGCGTCGTAGACGTAGGTCATCAGCCAGCCGGGGCCGCCGGGTCGATCGTCGGCGGGGGCGAAGGCCGCCTCGCCCGGGAAGCGTCCGGGTGCGAAGTAGTGGCTGGCGACGCTCGACTTGCGGAGGTCGTACCGGTGGATCGCCGCGCGGGACTCGTCCGGGTCGTACTGCGGGAGTTCCGGTACGGGTGCCGCGGTGGCGTGGCCGAAGTCGGCGGGCAGGCCCGCGAGTCGGTCGTCGATGCGGGGGAACTCCCCCGGGTGGTCGTCCAGTTGCTCCTCGCTGATCGCGCCGGTGGTGAGGTCGATGGTCCACCGCCACAGGTGCGCCGCCGTCGCCACGGTGACGCCGTCCCGCAGGGACGGGTACCGCATGCCGAGCAGGACGAGGCTCCGACCCTCGTTCTCCTCATAGGAGTTGAGGGTGTGGAAGACGTAGCAGGGGTCGATGTCGAACCAGCGGATGTCGCCGTACGGGTCGTCCCTGCGCAGGACGCCGAGCCTGGCTCCGTAGGTGTCGGACCAGACGTAGGGCATGCCGCCGTTCGGATCCATGGCCCGCTCGATGCTGAACACGGCGGGCAGGTCCATGAACACGACATGGTTCCTGGTGAGGTGGAAGTCGTGCATCATCGTGTGCGCCGGCACGTCGATCGGCCGGCTGACCGTCAACTCGCCGCCGGCGTCGGCACGGTGGTAGGTGAGGTACGGCGCCGCGAGCCCGCCGTAGCCGTAGAAGTGCAACTCCCCTGTGACCGGGCAGGTCTTGGGGTGGGCGGTCATCGGGGTGCGCAGGCGGCCGTCGAAGTCGTAGGGGCCGACCGTGTCGAGTTCGCGGCCCGCCTCGCAGCTCAACTCCTGCGGGAAGGACGTCTCGACGAGGGCGAGGGTGCGCCCCGCGTGCCGTATGACGTGGGTGTTGGCGACGCCCGCGGCGAGGTTCATCCCGCCGTCCGGGCCGTAGACCTGGGCGCCCGTCTCGAGGGTGGGGGTGCGGACCCAGCGGTTGCGGTAGGAGATGGCCTTGCCTGCGTCCAGGCGGACGCCGTGCACCATCCCGTCGCCGGTGAACCAGTGGGCCGAGGCGGCCTCGTGCGGGTTGGGGCCGTTGCGCAGGTACCAGCCGGTGAGTTCCGGCGGGATGGCTCCGGTGACCGCGAGTTCGGTGACGGTGATCTCATCGGGGACCGGGGCGAAGTTGCCGGCCAGGTGCGGAGGCGGTGGGGTCTTGTCCGTACTCATGGGGAAGTCCTCGGGTTCGGCTGGTCAGGCTTGCGCTGCTTGCATGGCTTCGAGGCGCGCCTGGACACGCTTGGGATAGACGGAGGTGAAGACCGCGGGGGCGACCAGGCCTACGACATGGGCGGTGATGCCGACCCAGGCGGGGGCGTCGGTCGCGTTGCTGATGGCCAGGACGACGGCGATGAACGTGAAGCCGGAACCCCAGGCGGCCGTGATGTGGTTGTTGACGGCGAGGAAGCCCGGGGTGTCCCAGTACTCCTCGGGTGCCTGCCGGCGGGCGATCCCGAGCGTGAACGGGCTGCGGAGCGCCATGCTGCCCCAGGCCGTCCCGGCGAGCCAGACGAACGAGATGACGTCGCTGTGGTCCTGGATCGACGAGTCGGGCGAACTGAAGGCGATCGCCCCGATGATGACGAAGTAGATGATGGTGCTGATCTCCAGCACCATCGCGTCCATCGCCACTCCCCTGCGCCGGTCCTGGAGAAGCAGCAGGACGCCGACGACGACGCCGGCCACCGCACCCCAGCGCCAGTCGACGGCGGAGACGAATCCTGCCGCGATCCATGGGTAGAAACCGCGCAAATAGCCCATGATGCCCACGTTGAACTTCCTCACAACTCGACGTTCCAACTTTGACAGGTGGAAGCTAGATGCTGCGCAATCGACATGTCAAGAATGGAATATTGAACGAAAGTCTGCCGCGCCACCGCCCCCACGGACCCGCACCGGCCCCACCTGCGCAAACCGTTTCGACCGAGCCCGGCCTCCACGCGACCCCCCTCCCGGACGCACACAATCCGCATGGGTAGTTTTCGACCTGTCACTATTGGAGTGACAGGCGTTAGGCTGGTCCGCATGAGCCTCCGCAACGCCCTCCTGGGCCTCCTCGTCTTCCGCCCCGGCAGCGGCTACGACCTGCTGAAGATGTTCGACACCTCGCTCGGTTACGTCTGGCCCGCCAAACAGAGCCAGATCTACGGCGAGCTGACCAAGCTGGACGCGACGGGTCTGATCAAGGTCACGGAGGAAGGCCCCCGGGGACGCAAGCAGTACTCGCTCACGCCCGAGGGGCACGCGGAGACGGTGCGCTGGCTGTCCGAGAACCGGGAGAGCCGGCCGCTGCGCAACCCGATGCTCCTGCAGACCTTCTTCCTGGGACTCCTGCCGCGCGAGGAAGCGGTCCAGCGGCTCCTCGACCACGCGGAGGCCTCGGCCAAGGAGCACGACACCCTGGTCGCCCTGCGCGACACGGAGGAGTGGGACAAGGACATGCTCACCGTGTGCGGCCGGCTCGTCCTCGAACACGGCATCCGGCAGCGGGTGTTGGAGCAGGAGTGGGCCCACTGGGCGGCGGAGCAGCTCCGTACGGCGCACACCAAGGGTCCCGACATCGCGGGCCCCACCGGGCCGTCGGACGCGGACACATCGAGCGCCGACGACGCCAACGGTCAGGCACACACGGGGCGTTGAGGTGCCGCAGGTCCTTCCGGTGACTCAGGAACACCTTTTGTCCACGCCCTCGCGCACTACTCGCGCACGGCATACGCCCGGATGAACGCGTGGACCCCGTCGACCATGGTCTGACGGACCCGTTCCGGGTCGGGGTTGGCCGGCACCGGCTGACGGTCGTAGGCCAACAGGACGGTCAGCGCGAAGAAGTGGTCGGCGGCCAGTCGCGGGTCGTCCGTGTCCAGGAGTCCGGCGTCGGCGAAGTGGGCCAGCCGATCCGCGAACACCTCCTCCACCGCACCCGTCGCGATGTCGTCCCGGGTCGTCGGAGTCCGCAGGCGTTCCTGGGCGACGAGGGCGAACCCGGCGGCGTAGTCGGCCGAGCCCACGATCGACGTGCCGAGGTCGATCGCCAACTCCGCGAGTGACTGCTCCAGTTGGGGCACCGTCCTGATTCCCGCATCCTCCGGAAGGTGCTCGTCGAGCGCACGCCGCACCGTGTCCGTCATGGACTGGGACACATCGGCGAGAATGGCCAGGAAGAGGCGCCGCTTGTCGCCGAAGTAGTCGTACACCGTGCGCTTGGAGACCGCCGCCCGGGCCGCGATGGCGTCCATGCTGACGCGGTCCACTCCCTGACGCACGAACAGTTCGCGCGCGGCGACGAGGATCGCCGTCCGCTTCTCCAGGGACCCCTCGCGCACCGTCTTCTCCGTGCCCACCGCGCTCATCCGCACCTCCGGGGCAAACCCTACACCGACCGGTGTAGCAACTACACTGCACGGTGTAGTGTCCCCGCCATGACTCCGACAGTGACGGCCTCGCAGGCCACGACACCGGTGACCGATCGCCGGCTGAACCTCATCAGCCTGGTCCTCGCCCTCGGCGTGTTCACGACCCTTCTGGACACGACGATCGTCAACATCGCCCTCGACCACCTGCAGGTGGTGTTCCACTCCTCGGTCGCCCGGACGCAATGGGTCGCGACGGGCTATCTGCTGGCCTTCGTGTCGGTGATCCCGGTGAGTGGGTGGCTGTCCGAACGGTTCGGCGCGCGCAACGCCTGGCTGTTCGCCGTGGGCGCCTTCCTCGGCGGCTCACTCCTGTGCGGGCTGGCGGGTTCACTGCCCGCGCTCGTCGCCTTCCGGGTGCTCCAGGGAATCGGCGGCGGCCTGGTCATGCCGATCACGCTCTCCATCGTCACGCGGGCGGCCGGACCGGAGCGCATCCACAAAGCCACGGCGGCCGTCGCGCTTCCCGGCCTGCTTGGACCGGTCCTCGGCTCGGTGCTCGGCGGCGCCATCATCCAGTCGCTGAGCTGGCACTGGCTGTTCCTCGTGAACGTGCCGGTCTGCCTGGCGGCACTCGCCCTCGGCCGGATCCTGCTGCCCGCGACCGCCGGTGAGCGCGGCCACCGGCTCGACGTCCCCGGCCTCCTGCTGCTCACACCCGCCGTCGTCGCCCTCGCCTACGGCATCAGCGGGATATCCGGCGAGGACGGCTTCGCCGCCGTCGGCGCCTGGCTCCCGCTCGTCATCGGCGCCGCACTGCTCGCCGCCTTCACGGTCCACGCGCTGCGCGCCCGCCGTCCCGCTCTCATCGACGTGCGCGTGTTCGCGCGCCGCGGCTTCGGCCTGGGCAGCGTCATCACCTTCGCGGGCGGCTTCTCGACGTACGCCCTGTCGTTCCTGCTCCCCCTCTTCTACCAGCAGGTTCGCGGCGAGACGGTCCTGCACACGGGCCTGCTGCTCATCACGCAGGGGCTCGGCACGATGTTCTTCGTCGTGGCCGTGCGCCCCTTCGCGGCACGGTTCGACAGCCGGTTCGTCATCGCCGCCGGAGCGGCGCTGACCATGATCGGAACGGTGCCGTTCGCCCTCGCGGACGCACACGGTGGTACGGCGGTGCTGCTGACCGCGCAGTTCGCCCAGGGGCTCGGCTTCGCGGCCACCACGTTCCCGGTGATGACGCTCGCCCTCGCTGGCCTGAGCCACGCCGAGACTCCCCGGGGCAGCGCGGCGTTCAGCGTCGTCCAACGCGTGGGCGCGCCCTTCGGGGTCGCGGTCGTCGCCATGATCCTGCAGAGCCTGCTCGACGGCACGCCCACGGCGACGGCCCAACTCGCGGCGTTCTCAGGCACGTTCTGGTGGATCTTCGGCCTGGGTGCGGTGCCGTTGGTCCTCGCGTTCTTCGTTCCGTCGGGGAAGAACGCCCTGCCCGAGCCTGCGGCGGAAGCCGCGGACCCGGCACAGTAGACGGGCAACTCCCCGCCCGGGCCGTGGCGTCAGAGCCGCTGGAACAGCACCGGAATCAGGGCAGGCACCGCGGGAACCAGCAGGTAGGCGACGATTCCGGTCATGGCCTTGCGGGTCGTGACCGGAAGCACCGGACCGGCCCAGACCTGGGCTATCGCCGCGCCGCACTCCTCACCGGAAAGAGTCTGGTACAGCAGTTTGACGTGGGCCTGCTTGACGGCCAGCGCGGAGTGGTAGCCGATCGAGGACGGGTAGACGATCACCAGCATGTCCACCACCATCACCCCCAGCACGATGAACACCATCCATGACGCCGCCGGCAACCAGACCATGAAGAGGACCAGCAGGCCGATCAAGTGGGCCAGGGCGGAGCCGTAGGTCCAGAGCATGAACTGACGCAGGGGGCGCAGTCCTTGGAACCCGTCGCTGTCGAATTTCATGTTCGGGGTCACCCCGAAACCGATCGCTTCGGACCGGTACAGGTACACGGTGAAGACGACGCCCATGACCAGTTGCTTGGCCAGGAAGTAGAAGGCGTACGTGCCCGCCGCGCACAAGGCCAGGGCCAGCTCGGGGTGGGTGTGCCGGTTGGCCCACCAGCCGGTGTAGACCTCGGAGCGCCAGACCGAGTCGGAGAGCCTGGTCGGGTTCCACGTCTGCATGAGGCCATGCGTGTTGACGAAGACGTACAGCGAGGTCGTGCCGATCGCCATGGTCGCCATGATGGCCGCGGAGACAGCCCGGCGGCCCAGCGCGCCGAACCACTTGTTGGTCCGGTCGACCAGCCGATTGAGCCGGCCGATCTGTTCGGCGGACAGTCCCTCCGCACCTCCGTTGCGCTCGTTCATCCGCACGAAGTCGGCGATGGCCTGCACCTGTTGGCAGCAGAAGATGGGTGTCACGAAGACGACCGCCAGCACGATCAGGCCCGCCGGGTCCTGGAGGAGGAACAGGGTCACGCCGCTCGGCTCGGCGTTGCCGGAGAACAGATAGCCCAGCGCCCACCGATCATCCATGCCGGCCGACGACACCAGCGCGTCGCCCGCCTCGGCCAGTCCCAGCAGTGTGATGGAGGAGACCAGGCTGATCAGCAGAATCTTGGTCTTGGCCGTCAGCGGCGAGTACAGCAGGCGGATCAGCAGGCGAGCCGCCCCTCTGCGCGACCGCGGCACCGTGCGCAGCAGGCGCATCGCCCACCGGATGCCGACAGGTGCGGACGGCCGGAAGACAGCCGCGATCCGCTGTGGCTCCAAGGCCTTGAGCCGTTCCATCCCATACCCCCGTACAGAGATGACGTCGCGTCACAGTCCTTTATACCCAGGGTGATTGGGGTGCCCACCCGGCCAAGCGACGCAGCCCATGGCACGACCGAGGTTCCGATCTCCCGCGCGCGCACCGGTGGCCAACTCGCCGATCTCCACGGGGTGTCCAGACAGACCCTGACCCGGACGGGGGTCCGACACCCAGGTCCGGGCCGAACTCGAGGGCGACACCCCCGGCTCTTCTCCACCCCCGCCATCTCCCCGAGGGCACCCCCACCCTCGTTTCGGAGAATATATCTCCACTTTCTTCGGCCCGAAAAGCCCTGCGGCAGGACCGTCCCGGACGATCACTCACCGCCCACCCAGCCGCTCCGGGCGAAACGACGGGCACCCCTTCCCACCAGCGACGATTCCCGGGATTTGCGAGCTGACGACGCGCCCCTGAAGCCACCCCCGTGCCGCCTTCACCCCGTCGGCAGTCGCCGCCGAGACGCCATCGAGGGCGTTTTCCACTTCGGTTCGATCCCTTGACAGCCCCAACCGGCCGTTCCCAAACTACCGACCATTCGGTTGACGGCACGGGCCGAGCGCCCCCGCTGTCGACATTCCAGAAGGGTTGATCACCATGACCGAAGTGTCGCTTCACGATGCCCAGAGCCCGCCGGCCCCGACAGTCACCACCTCACACATCGGTCACGCGACAGCCGTGGGGGCGGCCGGATTCGCGTGGTGCTCGCTCATCCTGGGCCTGCACACCGCCGGCATCATCGACGCGGCCGACGGCACGATCGTGCTGGCGGGGACCTTCTTCTACGGCGGCATCGTCCAACTCGTCGCGGGATTCTTCGCGTTGGCGTCCGGCGCGACCTTCGCGGCCGCGTTCCTGACGGCGTACGGGGCGTTCTGGCTCGGCTACACCGTCATCGAGTTCTGGGCGGCACCCCACATCGCGGGAGCGGCGGCGGCCGCGGCGAAGGCAGGCGGGGCGTCGGCGGAGGCCTCGGCGGCCGCGGGCGGACACGCGGTGATGCAGTCGCTGGGGCTGTTCCTCATCGGCTGGCTGGTCGTCACCCTGGTCTTCGGCATCGCGAGTCTGGGCACGAACGCGGTGATCGTGAGCGCGTTCTCCCTGCTGACGCTGACGATCGTGCTGCTGGTGACCGCCTACCTGGGCGCTTCGAGCGCGGGGGTGCCGAGCGATTCGGTACTGCAGACCGCCGGCTACGTCGAGATCGTGCTGGCCGCCGTCGCCTTCTACCTGGTCCTGGCCGAGCTGACCAACGACATCCGCGGGCGTGCCGTGCTCCCGCTCTTCGCCCTGAACCGCAACCCGCAGGCCGCCGCGCAGGCGGCGTGACGCAGACGGCATGACGACGAACCCCCCACCCGTCTCAAGGAGCCGCATGAAAACGCCCAAGGCAGCAGACCACCGGATCAAGCTGCCGCACAGAGTCACCGTACTGAGCAGCGCCTCCGCGGTGCTCCTCCTCGTGGCCGCAGGCCAGACGACAGCCACCGCACTCCCCGCGCACGCGGTCAACTGGACGCCACCTGCGGCGAGTTACGCGGTGAGCGCGCCCGTCCACACCACCGTCACCATGGACGACGGCGTGAAGATCGCCGTCGAGGTCGTCTATCCGACCGACCCGAGCACCAGCGCCCGCGCGTCGGGCCCGTTCCCCGTGCTCCTGACCCAGAATCCCTACGGCGCCCAGCGCTCCGACCCCACGGACAGCGGCATCTACTTCGTGCAGCGGGGCTACATCTACGTGGCCTCCGCGGTGCGCGGCACCGGTGACTCGGGCGGGCAGGTCGACTGGTTCGGGGACCGGCAGGGCAAGGACGGAGCCGACCTCGTCGACTGGGCGGCCCACACGCTGTCGGGCTCCAACGGCAAGGTGGGGCTGGACGGTTGCTCCTACCTCGGGGTCGACCAGTGGTTCACCGCGGCGGCCGTGGGCAAGAACTCCGCCCTCAAGGCCATCACACCGTTCTGCACCGACTCGGACTTCTACAACGACCTCACCGGCAACGGCGGTATCCCGACCCCCTTCGTGGCCGGCATCGCCCAGGCCGAGCCGCGCGGCCCCGAGGACGACCCCGCCACCGACCCGCAGTCGGTGACCATCGCCCAGCAGGCCTCGGGAGGTTCACGCTCGTACGACGACGCCTACTGGCAGTCCCTGAACGTCCAGAAGAAGCTCGTCCCGAAGATCGTGGGCAACGGCATTCCGGCACTGACCGAGGCCGGCTGGAACGACCTCTTCCCCGGCGGCAACCTCGGCGCTTACGTGTCCGCCCAAAACGCCTACTACCACCGGCCGTTGACCGATCCGATCACCTCGAACGAACCCGTCACCGGCCGCTACCAGGCGATCGTCGGCCCTTGGACCCACGGCGAGCACGTCAACGAGGCGACGCTACAAGGCATCCGCCTGGAGTGGTTCGACACCTGGCTCAAGAACGCGCCCACGGGTATGGCGAACACGTCAACTCCCTTGCACCTGTTCGAGAACGGCGCGAACACCTGGGTCGACAGCGCCGCCTGGCCCCTGTCCTCCGACGCCCGCACCTACTACCTCGGCAACGGCTCCCTCACCCCCGGCAAACCGACGGACGAGGGCAGCGACACGCTCTCCTGGAGCGCGGCGACCGCGGCCAACACGCTGACCTACACCACCGCCCCGCTCACCAAGGCGGCGCTGCTCAACGGCCCGACCGACGTCACCCTCTACGCCAGATCGACGACACCGGAGACCGAACTGTCGGCCAAGCTGAGCATCGTCGCCCCGGACGGCACGGTGACCAAGCAGGCCGACGGAATCCTCCTGGGCAGCCAGCGCGCCCTGGACACCCAGGAGAGCTGGTACGGCGACAACGGCACCCTGCTCAAGCCCAGTCACCCCTTCACCCAGGCATCGCAGCACCCGGTGACACCCGGCCGGACCACACGCTACGACATCTCCCTGCTCTCCAACTTCACCAGGATCCCGGCCGGTTACCGGATCCAGATCAGCATCAACAGCCAACCCCCGGCCGACTTCCACTTCCCCGTCGCCCCGACCCCGCAGGAACTGGCGAACCTGGCCGGCGGCGTCTACACCGTCGAGCACTCCCCGCAGGCGGCGTCCTTCGTCAACCTGCCTCTGACGACGCCGAGTTCGGCCACACCCAGCGACACCGACTGGGGACCGTCCTCCTGAACGACGGGTAGCAGGTCTGCGCGTACGGCAGGCCTGCTACTCCTTCGTCGAGGCGGGCCTGACCAGACCCATCACCTGCTCCACCGTCTCGTTGCTCAAGCTCGGTGTCGTCAGCGGAAGGTTGTCGGACCGCTGCCGGACGCCGTTCAGGATGATCTCGAAGTAGCGGCGCCACACCTCGGGCCGCTTGCCCTGGGTGAACTGGCTTGCCGCACTGAGCATTTGGACGATGACGGGGATGTCGGAGGGAGTGATCTCCGAACGCAGGTCCCCGCTCTCCTGCGCCCGCTGGATCAGGGCCTCCAGGAAGGGGAGCATCCCGCCGCGCATCGTCTCGATGGGCTCGGAACTGTGGCTGCCCAACATGATCACTTCTTGCAGGCCGCGGTTCTCGGCGAGATCGGCCCCCATCTCCATCAGGAAGTCCACGAACCCTTCCCAGGGATCGGGATGAGCGAGCGCCCGCTCCGCCGACGCCTGCCGTATCCCGAGATCCTGCTCGAACAGGGCCCGCACCAGGGTCTCTTTGTCCGGGAATCGCCGATATACGGTCCCGACGCCGACCCCCGCGTGCCGGGCCACGTCGTCGAGCGTGACCCGCAGCCCGTGCTGGCCGAAGACCTCCCGCGCGGCACGCAGAATCTTCTCCCGGTTGAGGGCGGCGTCGCGCCTCAGCGGGCGGTCACCCTCCATCGGAGCATCAACCCCGGAACCCTCAGCCATAACCCCATGTTAACCCTGTTGATCACAGGCAGGTTCGGCCATCGCACCTGCCTCTCCAAGGCACCCGGCAGAAAACGTTGCAACCACCATCGGGGTAGACTGACGCCGCCCATGAGAACCGCGTCGTGCCTGGTCGCACGGCTGTCACAGCGAGGGGGTGGACGCCATTCAGGTTCGCCCCGCCCGCATTCAGGATGTCGCGGCCGCCGCGGGAGTCTCGGTCTCCACGGTGTCGAACGTCCTGAACCGGCCCGAGCGCGTCAACGCCCGCACCGCCGAACGGGTCCGCGACGCGGTCGCCGCACTCGACTACGTGCCGCATCCGGGAGCCGCGGGCCTGCGCACCGGGCACTCGTCCTCGATCGGCCTGGTCCTGCCCGACGTGGCGAACTCCTTCTACTCACGCATCGCCCGCGGTGCCGCCGACGCGGCCTACGACCACGGCTACTCCCTCGTGCTCTGCGACAGCGGCGACGCCCCCGAGCGTGAGCAGGGCTACTTCACGATGCTGATCGAGCAACGGGCCGTGGGAGCAGTCGTCGTCCCGCTCGGCGCCGACCCCACCCGCCTGACCCGACTGCGCGAACGCGGCATCCCCCTGGTCCTCGCGGACCGCGCGCTGCCGGCCCAGGACGGCTGTTCCGTCTCCGTCGACGACATCGCCGGCGGCCGGGTCGCCGTGCAGCACCTCCTGGACTGCGGGGCGCGCGACATCCTCGTCGTCAACGGCGAGCGCGGCATCGTGCAGTGTGCCGAGCGCTACCAGGGCGCCCGCCAGGCCGTCCGCACCCGCCGCGAGGCACGGGTCCGCCAGGTCGTCGCCGACGAGATGACCGTGGCCTACGGCCTGGAGATCGCCCGCACACTCGACGACCTGCCCGACGGCGTCTTCTGCACCAACGACTTCCTCGCCGCCGGCCTGTGCCGAGGACTCGGCGAACGGGGCGTACGCATACCCGAGGAGGTCCAGGTGGTCGGCTACGGCGACCTCGACATCGCGAGCTTCGTCGGTACGACCCTGACGACCGTCCGGCAACCCGTCGAGGAACTCGGCAGAGCGGCCGTGGGAATGCTGCTGGACGAGGTGGAGGCGCGCGCCGAACACGCCCACGAGACACGGGTGTTCGCGCCCGACCTCGTCCTACGGGACTCCACTCGACCCCGGTCAGTCCCGAACCCGTAACGTCACCGGCCCCAGCAGCCCCGACGAAAGCTGGGACGGGAAGGCCCAGGCGGTGGGGGTGGCCTCGGCGAGATAGGGGGCCAGGGTGTTGTTCACGGTCACCTCCAGACGCACCAACCTCCCTGCGGTACCAGGGAGTTGGAAGCGGTACGGAGGACAGAACCCCTCGCCGACACACTCCCCGTCGACGACGACCGACACACTGCCGCGCACCCGCCCGAGGTCCAGCACCGGATCCGGCCCGGCCGGCACCTCCACCTCCCGCGAGTACGTCACACCACCGCTCCAGCCACCCAACCCGAGCAACTGCCAGTCGCCCAGGGGAAGTTTCGCCGGTACCGTGCGGACGCGCACCGGTCCCCGCCAGGCGGAGCCGCCCCGAAGTACTGCGGTGGGTGCGGTGACGACCTCCACCTCCGTCGGCTCAGTGAGCGGCTGCTCCAGCGTCAGGAACTGGCCGTCCAGCCACGTCTCGACTCCATCGCCGACCCGCACCATCGCGGGCAACTCCACTGGCAGCTCCAGCGATTCGGTGCCCGGCGGCACGGTGAAGCGGAAACGCTGGGCGCGTTCGCGGACGGTGTCCGTGGACCGCAGCGGAAGTACGGCGGTGCCGAGCACGGGTGAGCCGGTGAGCCACTCGGTGTCCGGCAACGGGTGCGGTCGCACGGCCGCGTAGCAGTGCTGCAACTCTCCCCAACGGCCCTCGTGTTCGAGGGTGCCGCCACGCCACTCCCCCGTCTCGGCCTCCCAACCGGCGCCGCTCACCAGGGAGTTCACGGCGGACTCCGCGCGGGCCACGCAGTCGACGAACACCGCGTCGCGTGGATGAACGGCGTCGGCCACCACCTCCAGCACGTGTTCGCCGTCCCCGAGGGCGAGTTGGTGCTGGAAGAACATCGGCACCGCGCCCCAGTCGGACTCGTAGTACTCCACCTTCTCCTGGCGCGCGACAACCGCCCCGTCGAGCAGCACGGTGACGCCCACCGCCGCGCCCACGACAAGTACCGCCTGTCCAGGGCCGTTGAGCCGCCCCCGATAGGTCACGCCGCCGGACGGCCGTACGCCCTCGGGGAGGCACATGAACTGCGGGCGCGAACCGAACCCGTCCGGACGGGTCAGGCAGAAGTAGCTGCCCAACGGTGTGCCCGCCGTGCCGGAGATCAGGAGCGGCCTGTCCTGGGCGTCCCCCAGCTCGTATTCGAGGACGTTGCGGGTCCCGCCGATCCGCACGCGGGCGGTGGCGAGATAGCCGGTACCGGTGTCCAGGCGCTCGCCGTTCCACCACACCCGCTTGGTGGCCGCGGCGCCGATGTGCAGGTCGGCGGGGCCACGGTGGTCCGTCTCAACGATCGCGCGGACCCGGGCGACCGTACCGGGCCCGGGCACGGGGACACGTACGAACTCCTCTGTCACCAGGCCCTTGTTGCCGAGAAGACCGTCCGGGTCCGGGATGCCCCGGCTGGACGAGTACACCGAGACGCTCCAGCCTGCGGGGGTGAGGGGCAGGTCTCCGGAGAGGACCTGTTCGACGGAGGGCGCGTCGAGTGGACCGGGCGCCTCGTCGGACGGTACCGGAGGGAGGACTCGGACCCGGTTGCCATAAGTCACCCGTGTCTGCTGCCAGTTGGCGGCGGGACCCTCGGCCTCGGTCCACCGCATGGTCCAGATCTGAGGTTCGGCGATGGATGAACCGGCGGGCAGGGCGAGGTCGCCCCAGGTGATGTCCATAGTGGGGACCAGGCGGCCCTGCCAGCCGTGCGAGAGGTCAATCGTCCGTTCCGGCCCGGGTGTTGTCATGGCTGTCCGGTGCGTCTGCGGGCTCCCCTCGCGCCATACGACGAGGACGGCGGGGGCACCCTCCAGTGGCACCTCGATGGTCGATCGGCCGTCGGCGACGGTGACTTGGGCCGGGTGGCGGGTGCCGGTCGCCGGGTTCCAGATCTCGGCCTCGGTGACCGTGGCGTGCACGGTGACGGTCGAGTGGTGGGCGTAACGCGCGGGGTCCGCCTCGTGGTTGGCGTCTCCGGGCAGCGTGCGGGCGTCGGGGAAGGTGCCCGTCACGAGGGCGACCGCCTCAACTCCCTTTCTCCTGACGAGCAGTGGCACCTCGCCGGTCGCGTGACCGGCGGTGTCGGCCACCGCCGCCGCCCCGGCCTCGGCGTCGCTCGCCCGCTCCAGTCGCGGGTGCTTCAGCAGTGCCGCCACGGCGGAGTCGTCACCGGCCTGCCCGGCCGCCGTAGCGGGCGGACGGCCCACGACCACCACCCGGCCGCCCGCGTCGAGGAGTTGGGTCAGTCGGCGTGCCGTCTCCTCCTCCAGGACGCTCGTCGAAGGAAGCAGCACCGCGCGGTACGTCAACTCCGCGACGCGCAGGGCTCCTTCGGCGGTCGTGGCGCGCTGCACGGAGGCGTCGTCGATGATGTCGAAGGCGATGCGGTGGCGGTCCAGTGAACCGGCGTGCGGGGCAAGCCAGTTGTTCGTGCCGCACAGGTCCAGGTAGTGGCGCTGTGTCTCGTCGACGTCGGCGTGGTCGTCGCCGAGGCGGCCGTCGCCGAAGTGCTGAACGGGGGCGTCCAACGGGATGAGGGCCTGCATGGTGGCGGTGGGGTGCAGGACCGCGACGTCGGCGCTGTAGGTGCCCCAGGACATGATCGAGCAGATCCGGGCGACCGCGCGGGAGAACGCCGGGTACTGCTGCCAGTAGGGCTGGCGCCAGTCGGTGGACGGGGGCGCCCACTCGAACCAGCCGCCCGCAGTGCCGAAGTAACTCGCGTGCGGGTTGTACAAGTTGGCGCCGCTGCGCAGGAACGGCAGGAGCCAGTCGTAGGTGTCCGCCAGGGTGCCGCCCCAGCCTGAGGAGTGGAACGCCTCGATCCAGACCCGCTCGTGGCCGTAGAGGTGGGCCATCGAGGAGTGGACCTTGGAGTCGCCGTGGTGGTCGCTGCCGGCGGCGCCGTACCAGCGGTGGGTGCGGAAGTAGTCGGTGTAGATCTGCGTCGACTGGGCCGGGAAGCCTGCCCTCGCGGGGTGGCTCTGGTCGGCGCCGATGAGCATGCCGCGTTCGTCGTGCCAGGCGGCGAGGGGCTTGAACAGGGCCTCTTCGGTGAGTTCGGCGCGGACCGCGTAGTAGTCGGCGCGGATCTTCGCCGCGCGGGCGGTCACCGGGCCGAACAGGGCGGGGAGATGGTCGAGGAGGTCGTAGCCGCGACGCGTACGGAACTCGTCGGGGAAGCGGTGGCTCCAGGAGTTCGTGCCGGGCAGCTCGTCCTGGAAGCTGCCCGCGATGACGTTGCCCAGGTACTCGGGGACGCGCCGGTCGTACTCGTGGTGGACGGCGTCCAGCAGCAGTCGTACGGCGTCCGGGTCCAGGTAGTCGAAGGCGGTGGGGACGGCGACGACGAGCCGTACCACCGTCCCCTCGGCGGCCGGGACGCCGGGCGCCATGGGCAGGCGGCGGCCCTCCAAGTCGTAGGCGGCGAGAAGGGTTTCGGCTCCGCGCAGTGCGATCGTGCCGCCCGTGACGGTGGCTGCCCGGGAGCGCAGGGCGCGGCCGGTGGCCTCCGGGTGGCGGCGGGTGATCGCGCCCTGGATGTTGGCGCCGGAGAAGCCGATCTGGTCGTAGAACCACAGGCGGGTGCCGATGTCCCGGGCGATCCGGCAGGTGTCGGTGAAGCGGGCCCACCACTCCTCGCCGAACCACGGCGGGTCGTCGGTCCGGGCGCCGAAAGCCGGGCCGGCCGGGGCCAGGTTGATGACGACGAGGTTGTGGACGCCGCCGTCCGCGAACCGGCGCAGCTGCCAGGCGAGTTGCTCACGGGTGACTTTGGCGCCGGACCACCACCACAGCGGGGTGGGACCGAAGTCCCGGGGCGGGGCGTCGAAGAGCTGCTGGAGCGCGGGTGAGATCACGGTGTTGGTCCTTCCGGGTGCGGCTCGGTCACCCTCACGGATCAAAAAACGTTTTACGTCGGCTCTGCTGTCCGTCACCTGCGATGTTGGCACCGGATCCGAAGCCCGGGAAGGAGGCCCGCTCTCCTTGACCCGGATTCCCTCGGATACACGCAAGAGGGGTTGTTGGAACGTTTTTTGAACCCTATATTCACTGCGACCCCGGCCCAGAGCCGCGAGGAGCCGCATCATGATCCGATTCCCGTCCCCACCGGAACACGCGGAACAGCCGCCCATCCCCAGGCACTTGTGGAAGGTCGCGGCCCTGTCGGGCATGGCGTCCTACCTCGACGCCGCGCTCATCGTCAGCATCGCCGTGAACCTGGCGATCTACCGCGACCACTACGACATGGGCGTGTGGATGGCCGGGGCGATCAGCGCGATCGTCACCGGCTGCATCGCCGTCGGCTCGCTCGTCGGCGGCCGGCTCGCCGACATGTTCGGGCGCCGCCGCGTCTACAACCTGGACATCCTCTGCTACGCGATCGGCGCCATCGTCATCACCCTCGCCCCGAACGACATCGTCCTGTTCATCGGTGTGCTCGTCGCCGGCCTCGCCGCCGGCGCCGACCTGCCGACGTCCCTCGCCGTCGTCTCGGACGCGGCACCCCCCGACGGCCGGGCGCGCCTCGTGTCGTTCACCCAGGTCATGTGGGTGGCGGGCATCGTCGTCGTGATTTTCCTCGGCTACGTCCTGTCGGACACGGGCATGGTCGGGGCGCGGATCATCACCGGCCACCTGATCATCGCCGCGCTGGCCACCTTCCTGCTCCGCGCCCGGCTGGAACTGGCCGAGCCGTCCGAGACGGCCCAGCAGGAGGAGGCAGCCGCGCTGGCCGCCCCGCGCGGCATCGAGCTCAAGAACGTGTGGAACCGCGCCGCCCTGCTGCCGATGGTCGCGACCTTCGTCTACTACGTCACCTGGGGCATCGGCGCCAACACCTTCGGCCAGTTCGGCACCTACCTCCTGGTCACGGTCAGCGGCGCCTCACAGAGCCTGGCCACCGGGATCAATCTGGCCTTCCTGCCGATCGCGCTGGTCCTGACCTTCGTCTTCGTCCGGGTCGCCGACACCCCCTGGCGCGACCGGCTGTTCTACGTCTTCACCGTCGTGCAGGTCGTGGCCTTCTGCATCGCCTCCCTCACCGCCGGCGCCCTGGTCGGCATGCTCGTCTTCTTCGTGCTCTACCAGATCTCCAACCCCTTTGCCGGGGAGGCCAGTTACAAGGTCTGGTCGCAGCTCACGCTGCCGCCGGACACCCGCGGCACCACCCAGGGCCTCACCTACGCCCTGTCGCGCGGGGTCTTCGCGGGCGTCGCGTTCGTGACACCCGCGCTGATGGACTACAGCGCGTCGCTCCTGCTGTGGCTGATCACGCTCTGCATGGCGGCGTCGGGGGTCGCGGGTGTGTACGTCATCCATGTCCTCATCCGGCGTTCCCCCGACACGGCCGTCGCCCCGGCGCCGGGTCTGGGCGTGGCCCGCACCTGAATCCACACCAGCTCCGACGCGCAGAAGGAACACCGCCCATGGCAACGACCGAACCCGCGACCGTGACCACCGAACCCACCACCATGACCGCGGAACGCGCCGCCGCCCTGCGCGAGTTGCTCCCCCCGGCGCCTCGCCGCCGCACCCGGATCGGACTCGTGGCGGGCGGTCTCGGCGCCTACTGGCCCCAATTCCCGGACCTGCTCCCGCAGTTGAGGGAGTCGTCCGCGTACGTCGCCGAGCGCTTCCAGACGATGGACGCGGAGGTGACCGACGTCGGCTTCATCTCCGACGCCCAGGAGGGCGCGGCCGCGGCGGAGCAACTGCGGCGCGCGGACTGCGACTTGATCGTGCTGTTCCTGACGACGTATCTGACCTCGTCGATGGTGCTGCCGATCGCCCAGCGTTCGCACACCCCCGTCCTGGTCATCGACCTCCAGCCGTCCGAGCGGATGGACCACGCCTCCTTCGACACCGGCGCCTGGCTCGCGTACTGCGGACAGTGCCCGGTGCCCGAGGTCGGCAACGTGTTCCGCCGGGCGGGCATCCCCTTCCGCTCGGTGTCGGGCTGGCTGCGCCAGGAGTCGGCGTGGCGGCGCATCGAGCAGTGGATCCGCGCCGCACACGTGCGCGCCTCGCTCCGGCACGCCCGGCACGGACTGATGGGGCATCTGTACCCCGGCATGCTCGACGTGTCGACCGATCTGACGCTGCTCCCGGCGACGTTCGGCTCGCACGTCGAGGTGCTGGAGTTCGACGACCTACGGCACCGGGTGGAGAAGGTGAGCGAGGCCGAGACCCGTGAACGTACGGCTATCGCCCGGCGGATCTTCGCCGTGGACGACAGCGTGGTCGACGAGGACTTCGCGTGGGGGGCGACCGTGTCCGTCGCCCTCGACCGGCTCGTCGAGGACTTCGGCCTCGACACCCTCGCCTACTACCACCGAGGACTCGACGGCGAACTGCACGAACGCCTCGGCGCCGGCATGATCCTGGGCGCCTCCCTGCTCACGGCCCGGGGCGTACCGGCGGCCGGCGAGTACGAACTCCGCACGAGCCTGGCCCAGTTGGCGACCCAGAGCATCGGCGCCGGGGGTTCCTTCACCGAGATCCAGGCCCTCGACTTCGAGGCCGGTGTGGTGGAGATGGGCCATGACGGCCCCGCCCACCTCGCGGTCAGCGCCCGCGACCCGCTCCTGCGCGGCCTGGGTGTCTACCACGGCAAGCGCGGCTGGGGCGTGAGCGTGGAGTTTGACGTCCAGCACGGCCCCGTCACCCTCCTCGGCCTCGGCCAGGACGCCGACGGCGCCCTCTCCTTCATCACGTCCGAGGGCACCGTCGTTCCCGGACCGCACCTCGCCATCGGCAACACCACCAGCCGAGTCGACTTCGGCCGCGACCCCGGCGAGTGGGTCGACGCGTGGAGCGCGACGGGCGTAGGCCACCACTGGTCGCTGGCGCTGGGCCACCACACGGCGGACTTCCGGGCTGCGGCAAGCCTGTTGGGGATCGAGCACCGGGAGGTGTGAGCGAGGTTTCCCCGTCAGTGGGGCAGCTGAATCCGGTGCTTCTCCAACGCCACGGAGTAGCGGCTCAGCAGCGCGTCGAACCCCGCCAGCAACAGCCCCGCCGCCTCCCCCGCCTCGGCCAGGTCACCCCGTTCGCAGGCCTCCACCACCTCGGCGACATCGCCGCGGAGGATGTGCAGCGAGTCGCCCTGGATGAGCACGCCGGGCAACCGGCGGCCGGGGAGACGGACCACGGCGTCGTTCCCGCCGTCGGTGAACAGCTCTGCGTCTATGCGCTCCATGGGGCCATCCAACCCGACATCTCCGGCCGACACCAACGACTTGGCGCGCGGCGGGACTTGGGCACCGCACAGCGACACCCGTGAAAGGCCCCCGTCGCATTCGGTTCGACTCCCGCCGCCCTCTTGAGGGATCCTCGTCGCCGACCGCTCCGAGGGGTCACCCCTTACCAGCTGAAGCTGCACGACCGCGGACTTCTCCCCCTCCGGGCAGACCCTCGCCGTCGCCACGAGCAGCGACCTCAGCCTGTGGACCCGCCGCGCCCCGCACCGACGTAGGGCCGCCTCCCCGGCTCCCGGTCCCGGCCGTTCACCCAGAAGAAGAGGACCAGCGAGGACACCGCGGCGACCGCGCACCACGTCGAGACGAACTCCAGCTCCCACAGCGTCCAGCAGACCATCGCGCCGGCCGTGACCAGGATCCCCAGCACCACCAGCCCGCGCTCACCGGACAGCAGCAGCGAGCCGATCGTCGCCACGAGGTAGCCGGCGATGACCAGTTGGGCGTAGGGCAGGTCCACGACGTAGCCGAGGGTGTGGCCGCGGATCTCGGCCGTCACGGGGTGTACGACCAGGGCGTGGGCGAGGGCGGCCGCAGTCGCCGCGCCGATCGCGACCAGTACACCGATCCGGGGCCGGGCCCGCCGGGACGCGGCGCACCACACGCCCACCGGGACCCACACCGCCAGCAGGGGCATGGCGATGACGGCCCAGGCGAGCGTGGCCGGTCCCGAGCCCCCGTCGGCCGCCCACACCGCCGACTCCACGATCTGGTGGGCGCCGAGCAGCAACGGCAGCGCGGCCATCGGGAGATCGGTCCGCCTGCGCGCCCGGACCACGCACGCCACTCCTACGGCGGCGACCGCCGCGCCCGCCACGAGGTCGGCCTTCGCACTCCAGCACATGGCACCTCCACGGGATCCGTTCGTATACGCCTCGGTCACCGGCCACGCTACGTCTCCGCCCCGCCGCGTCCCGGGTGACACGACGGCCGCAGCGCGGGGTCATGACATACCCGGGAGTACGACTCCGATGCCCCGCCCGGACAACACACCGCTCCCCGGGCCCAGTTGACGGCCGTGCCACGAAACCACCCCCGGCCTGCGCGGGAACGTCCCCCCGTGATTGGCTGACCCCGCCCACCGCACACCGTGCGCACGCACAGGAGGACACCGCAGCCATGAGCAACGCCTACACGTTCGAGTACAAGGTCGTCAGTTTCCGGGAGTCGCTGATCGGCGACGCGCTGGACAGCGACAAGCTGGAGAAGGTCCTCAACAAGCACGCCGAGGACGGCTGGGGCCTCAAGGCCATCACCGCCGCCGACGTCAAGGGCCGCATAGGTCCCGGCGCGGTCGAGGGCCTGCTCCTCACCTTCGAGCGGCCTCGCGCGTAACCACCGATGCCGTACGCGGGACGGGGGACGGGACTCAGCGCCGAGGAGTCGTGATCGGCGTACCGGGGCCCGGGATCTCCCCCGACCCGCGCGGGATCAGCTCGGTCGGCATGACGACTCTGCGCGGCGGTGACGTGTCGCCGTGGATCCGGGCGAACAGCAGATGCGCGGCGCTCGTCGCGAGGGCGACCGGGTCCTGCGCGATGACCGTGACCGGCGGCGTCAGCTGCGCGGCCAGCGCGAAGTCGTCGAAGGCGATGAACGCGACGCCGGCGGGCAGCACCGCCCGTACACCGAACGCGAGAACCTCGTTGCCCGCGAGGACCGCCGTGGGCGGCTCCGGTGCGGAGAGGATCGCGGTGACGGCCCGGGCCGCGTCCGCGCCGGACCGTAATCCGTGCCGCACGAGCGCCGGATCGGCGTCGATGCCGGCGGCGTCCAGGGCCGCCAGATAACCGCGGTGCCGTTCGCCGAAGGTCCAGATCTCCGGCTTGTCGCCGAGGTAGCAGATGCGGCGATGGCCGTGCGCGATGAGGTGGCGTACGGCCTGCCGGACCGCGCCGAAGTTGTCCACCACCACGGTGTCCACGTCGAGTCCGGGCGCCACCCGGTCCACACACACGATCTTCGTGCCCCGCGCCTGCGCCGAGCGCAGCACGCGGTGGTCTCCCGCGACCGGGGTGAGGATCAGCCCGTCGACGCGGCGGGCGGTGAAAGCCGCGATGACCTCGCGTTCACGGTGGAGGTCGGCGCGGCTGGAGCCGATGAGGACCATGTTGCCGCGCCGGTGGGCGACGTCCTCGGTGGCCGAGGCGACGGCGGCCATGAAGGGGTCGGCAACGTTGTCCACCATCAGTCCGATGGTCTGGCTCAGTCGGTCCGTACGGCGTAACTGCCGTGCCACGTCGTCGCGTTGATAGCCCAGTTTGCGGACGGCGGCCTCCACGCGGGCCGCGGTGAGGGGCGCCACGCCCGCCTCGCCGTTGACCACCCGGGACACCGTCATGACGCTGACGCCCGCTTCCGCGGCCACGTCCTTCATCCTGGGGCGACCGGGACGGCTGGGGCGACTGGTCACGCCGCGTCCTCCCGAGGTCATCCAGCGCGACCGGACCAGAGTCCGTCCGACGGGCCGACGGTGTCCGCCCAAATCCCCGTTCGTTCACGACCCTTGACGCCCACCCACGGGCCTCCCAGAATCGACGAGCTGTTAACGATACCAACCAGAAGGCACAACATGGCCTCTGCAAGAGAACCCCTTCTCGCGGCACACGGCGTGGTCAAGCGTTTCGGCCATGTCCAGGCGCTCTCGGGCGCCGACTTCACGGCCTACGCCGGCGAGGTCGTCGCACTGATCGGTGACAACGGCGCCGGCAAGTCGACGTTGGTGAACGTACTTTCCGGCGTCCTCACCCCGGACGAGGGCGAGGTGCGCCTGGACGGGACGCCGGTCCGGTTCACGGGGCCGATGGACGCGCAACGGCACGGAGTCGAGACCGTCTACCAGGATCTCTCCCTGGCGCCGGATCTTGACGCCGCGTCAAATCTCTATCTGGGAAGGGAACTTGTGCGCGGAGGCCTGCTCGGCCGCCTGGGCGTGCTCGACCGGCCCACCATGCGCCGGGAGGCGATCGCGGCGTTCGGTGAACTGGGCGTGGAACTGAAAGATGTAACGGCTCCTGTGACAACGTTGTCAGGAGGGCAGCGGCAGTCGGTGGCCGTGGCGCGCGCGGTGGCCTTCGCCAACAAGGTCATCTTCATGGACGAACCGACCGCCGCCCTGGGCGTCGTCCAGCGCGCCCGCGTTCTGGAGACCGTCCGCAGGGTCGCCGACCGGGGCATCTGCGTCGTCCTCATCAGCCACAACATGCCCGAGGTGCTGTCGGTCGCCGACCGGATCGAAGTACTGCGGCTGGGCCGCCGGGTCGCGTCGTTCACGGCGGCCGACGCCACGATCGAGAAACTCGTCGGCGCCATGACCGGATCGCTGGACGAGCCCGCGCCGAACGGGAACCACGACCCGATCGGCGCGACGGAAGCGGAGGACGGGCGATGAGCGCCAACAGCCAGGACATCAAGCCGGCCGCCCCGGCACAGGAGCCGCCCCCGGCCGACGCGGGACGCCTCGCGATACCTCCGTGGCTCCGACGGGCCGCCGGAATCAGCGAGTTGTGGACCTTCGTGATCCTCGTCGCGCTGGTCGCGTTCTTCACCATCGCGGCGCCGGGCAAGTTCTTCACCACGTACGACATCACGCAGATCGCCGTGAACGCGGCCATCTATCTGGTGCTCGGTGTCGGCATGACGTTCGTGATCATCACCGCGGGCATCGACCTGTCGATCGGCTCGGTGCTGGTGCTCGCGGCGGTGGCCGCCGGTGAGTACAACATCCATCACGGCGGGCCCACCGCCGGCTGGTTCACGGTCGCGGTCTGCGTCGTCATCGCCCTTGCGGTGGGGGCGGGTTGGGGCGCGCTGCAGGGCGCGGTGGTGGCGACCGGGAAGGTGCCGCCGCTGATCGTGACCCTGGGCGGACTGGGCGCGGCACTGGGCATCGCCGAACTCGCCACCGGCGGCCAGGACCCCTCCGGAGCCTCCGCCGCGCACCTCCAGAACAGCCTGGGATTCGGCAAGTTGCTCGGCATCCCCTGGATGGTGATCCTCGCCGCGATCGTCACCGCCCTGTTCGGCGCGGTCCTCGGCGCCACGAAGTTCGGCAGCCACACCCTGGCCATCGGCTCCAACCCGACCGCCGTCCGCCGCGCGGGCATCCCGGTGGGCCGCCACCTGATCAAGGTCTACGGCCTGATGGGCCTCCTGGCGGGTCTCGGCGCGGTGATGTGGCTGGCGTCGTACGGCACGACGTCGATCGCCGGGCACTCCACCGACAACCTGAAGGTGATCACCGCGGTGGTCCTGGGCGGCACCAGCCTGTTCGGCGGGCGGGGGTCGGTACTGGGCACCGTGATCGGCGTCTTCATCCCCGCGGTGCTGACCACCGGGCTGATCGTCATCGGCGTCCAGCAGTACTGGCAGGACGTCGCCGTCGGTGTCGTCCTGGTCGCCGCCGTCTACATCGACCAGATGCGCAGGAAGACCCGAGAGCGTGCGTGACCGCCGCCCCGCTCCCCTCCCCGACCTTCGTCCCGACCCTCGTACCACCCAGGAGGACACCCGTATGTCGAACATCCGCATCACGCGCAAAGTACTGGTCGCAGCCGGCACCGTACTGCTCCTGACCGGCGCCGCCGCCTGCAGTTCGTCGAGCGACAGCGGCAGTTCGGGGTCGAAAGGAGGGGCCTCCGGCAAGAAGGTCCGGCTGATCACCGGCGTGAAGAGCGACCCCTTCTACATCACCATGACCTGCGCGGCGCAGACCGAGGCCAAGGCCAAGGGCATGGAATTCAGCGCCGACGGCTCCGCCCAGTGGGACGTGTCGGTCCAGCGCCCGCTCATCGACTCGGTGGCCGCGACCCGGCCGGACGGGCTGCTGATCTCGCCGGTCGACACCAGCGCGCTCACCCCCTCGCTCAAGCAGATCCAGTCGTCCGGGACCAAGGTCGCGCTGGTGGACACCACGGTCTCCGACTCCTCGATCGGCATCACCCGCATCTCGTCCGACAACGAGAAGGGCGGCCGGGTGGCGGCCGACGCGCTGGCCAAGCTGATGAACGAGAAGGGCTCGGCCATCGTCATCAGCGTCAAGCCCGGCGTCTCCACCACCGACGCCCGCATCAAGGGCTTCACGGAGGAGATGAAGAAGTACCCGAACATCAAGATGCTGCCCACCCTCTACGACAACGACCTGCCGGCCACCGCGGCCTCGCAGATCCAGTCGACGCTGGCGGCCCACCCCGACCTGGGCGGTGTCTTCGCGGGCAACACGAACACCGGCCAGGGCATAGCCACCGGTCTCAAGCAGGCGGGCAAGGAGGGCAAGGTGCAGGTGGCCGCGTTCGACGCCGAGCCGGACGAGATCGCCTCGCTCAAGGCGGGCACCCTGCAGGTCCTGGTCGCGCAGGACCCGGCGGCGATCGGCAAGGAGGCCGTCGACCAGCTCGCCGCCGCGTTCGAGGGCAAGACGGTCCAGAAGTCGATCGGCACCAACATGGTCGCCATCACCAAGGCGAACATGAACCAGCCCGAGATCAGCAAGTACTTCTACAAGGCGGGGTGTTGAGCACATACCAGTCGGGGTGTTGAGCACACTCCCCTGCCGCCGCTGCCGGGTGCCCTCCTGTCTCACGGGCGCCCGGCGGCGGCGTATCAGAAGAAGGGACTTTGCATGACCATGCGCGAGGGTGCATAATCTTCCCATGTCTAAGGTCCTCACCTCCCTCCCCACCGGCGAGCGCGTCGGCATCGCCTTCTCGGGCGGACTCGACACCTCCGTCGCGGTCGCCTGGATGCGCGACAAGGGTGCCGTCCCCTGCACCTACACCGCCGACATCGGCCAGTACGACGAGCCCGACATCGCCTCGGTGCCCGGCCGCGCGCAGGCCTACGGCGCCGAGATCGCGCGTCTGGTCGACTGCCGTGCGGCGCTGGTCGAGGAAGGTCTGGCCGCGCTGACCTGCGGCGCGTTCCACATCCGCTCCGGCGGGCGCGCCTATTTCAACACCACCCCGCTGGGCCGTGCCGTCACCGGCACGCTGCTGGTCCGGGCGATGCTGGAGGACGACGTCCAGATCTGGGGCGACGGCTCGACCTTCAAGGGCAACGACATCGAGCGGTTCTACCGCTACGGCCTGCTGGCCAACCCGCATCTGCGGATCTACAAGCCCTGGCTGGACGCCGACTTCGTGACGGAGCTCGGCGGCCGCAAGGAGATGTCGGAGTGGCTGCTCGCGCACGAGCTGCCGTACCGCGACAGCACGGAGAAGGCGTACTCCACCGACGCCAACATCTGGGGCGCCACCCACGAGGCCAAGACGCTGGAGCACCTGGACACGGGTGTGGAGACCGTCGAGCCGATCATGGGCGTGCGCTTCTGGGACCCGTCGGTCGAGATCGTCACCGAGGACGTGACGATCGGCTTCGACCAGGGCCGCCCGGTGACGATCAACGGCAAGGAGTTCTCCTCCCCCGTCGACCTCGTCATGGAGGCCAACGCGATCGGCGGCCGGCACGGCCTGGGCATGTCCGACCAGATCGAGAACCGGATCATCGAGGCGAAGAGCCGCGGTATCTACGAGGCCCCGGGCATGGCCCTGCTGCACGCGGCCTACGAGCGCCTGGTGAACGCGATCCACAACGAGGACACGGTCGCCCAGTACCACAACGAGGGCCGGCGCCTCGGCCGGCTGATGTACGAGGGCCGCTGGCTGGACCCGCAGGCCCTGATGGTCCGGGAGTCCCTGCAGCGCTGGGTCGGCTCGGCGATCACCGGTGAGGTCACCCTGCGGCTGCGGCGCGGCGAGGACTACTCGCTGCTCGACACCTCGGGCCCGGCGTTCAGCTACCACCCCGACAAGCTCTCCATGGAGCGCACCGAGGACTCGGCCTTCGGCCCCGTCGACCGCATCGGCCAGCTCACGATGCGCAACCTCGACATCGCCGACTCCCGCGCCAAGCTGGAGCAGTACGCCGGCCTCGGCCTGATCGGCACCGGCAACACCGCGATCGGCGCCGCGCAGGCCGCCGCGACCGGCCTCATCGGCAGCATGCCCGAGGGCGGCGCCGAGGCCATCGCCTCGCGCGGCGAGGTCTCCGAGGACGACGCGCTGCTCGACCGCGCGGCGATGGAGTCCGGCACGGACTGATCAACTCACGTTATCCGCAAGGCCGTTGGGCCGGTTCGACGCGTTGGGCGTCGGGCCGGCCTTTCGTTGTGCCGGCCGCGCGGCAACGGACCGCAAGCCGCCCACCCCTCTCCCCCGCCCGCCACGTAGCCTTCCTCCGTGACCATGCACAAGATCGCCGATGTGAATGCCGACGCGATGCTCGACGACCTCCGCACCCTCGTCGAAGTCGAGTCCCCCTCCCGCGACCTGGACGCCCTGCGGACATCGGCCGAGACCGTCGCCGCCGTCATCGAGGCGCGGCTCGGCGGGCGGGCCGTGCTCGTCGAGAGTGAAGGCGGGCCGCACGTCCACTGGTCCGGTGGTGGGACACCCCGGGTGTTGGTCCTCGGTCACCACGACACCGTGTTCCCGCTGGGCACCCTCGCGCGCCGCCCCTTCCTGGTCGAGGACGGCCGGGTGACCGGACCCGGTGTCTTCGACATGCTCGGCGGTCTGGTGCAGGCGATCCACGGGCTGGCGGCGCTGGAGGACCGTTCCGGCGTCGAGATCCTGGTGACCGCCGACGAGGAGGTCGGTTCCCGCGCCTCCCGGGCGCTGATCGAGGAACGCGCCCTCGCCTGCGGTGCCGTGCTCGTGGCCGAGGGTGCCGCCGACGGCGGGGGCGTGAAGACCGGCCGTAAGGGATGCGGCACGTTCGAGGTGTCCGTCGTGGGGCGGGCCTCGCACGCGGGGCTGGAGCCCGCGGCCGGGGTCAACGCGCTGGTCGAGGCGGCCCACCAGGTGCTGCACATCGCGGCGTTGGCGCGGCCCGAGGTGGGCACGACGGTCACGCCGACCGTCGCGTCCGCCGGGACATTGGACAACGTCGTTCCCGCGCAGGCGACCGTCGTCGTGGACGTGCGGGTCGAGTCGGCCGAGGAGAAGGAACGGATCGAGGCCGCGTTCGCCGCCCTCGCGCCGCATGTCGACGAGGCCGTGATCACCGTGGAGGGAAGTGTCGGTCGGCCGCCCATGCCCGAGTCGGCCGCGGCCGGACTGTTCGCTGTGGCGCGGGAGTTGTTGCCCGGGCTCGAAGGCCGGGCGGTCGGCGGCGGCAGCGACGGGAACTTCACGGCCGCGCTGGGGGTGCCGACGCTCGACGGGCTGGGCGCGGTCGGGGGCGGGGCCCACGCCGACCACGAGTATCTGCTCGTCGCGTCGATGGCCGAGCGGGCGCACCTCGTCGCCGGGCTGGTGGACGCGATCCGGAGCGCCTGACCCCGGGTTTGCCGGGTCCGTCCGGGCGGCATCAACAGGCCGTCGAAGAGCCATACTTGACCATGCGGGGGATCGTCCCGTGATGGCCTGATACGGGAGCGGCATTCAGTGAGCAGTGTCAGCACAGTCGCGGGGAAGGTCGAAGTACGACTCCGCTGGGATCCGAGCCCTTGGGGGCAGCAGCCGCGCCATCTGGACATCGTCGCGGCGACCTACTCGGCCGAGGCCCCGCACGGACGCCCGGTGTACGTCGTCAACTCCGAGAGCCGGGCGCCGGACGGCACGATCAACATGAGCCGGCACAGCGAGAGCGGCCAGGGGTACGGCTACATGGAGGTGATGGTCCTCGAACTCGACCGTCTCGCCGCGTCGTTCGGCCGGGTGGTCGTCGGGGTGGCGATCCACCAGAACGGCGGGACCAGGACCTTCGGTGATCTCTCGCACGCCAGGGCGCTGGTCGTGGAGGGGTACAAGGAGCTGCTGTCGGACGACTTCGCGGGGGTGGCCGGGTCCACCGCGGCAACGGTCGCCGAGTTCACCAAGGACGCCTCCGGAGCATGGGAGTTCCGCGCGATGGTGCGCGGGTTCGACAGCGAACCGGCGGGGTTCACCGCGGAGATGGGCAGCGTGTCTCGGCCCTGACCGGCTGGTCCGCCTTGAACTGCGGAAGCAGCGCCGTGACGGTGGGCCGCCGGTGGCGCACCTCGTGGACCACGCCCAGGACGACGGCGGTGGCCACCGCGACCAGGTGCTCGCGGCCCGCCAGGTTGGGTTTCACGATCGACTCCCACACCATCGACCCGCCGGTGAGGAAGAACACGACGGGCGCGCGCCGGACGACGGCGAGATACGTGAACAGTCCTACGACCGCCGCGGACGGTCCGGTGTCCAGGACGTGCCCGATCTCCGGCCGCAGCCCGATGCCGCCGCAGCCGGGCCCGATCAGCAGCATCACGCGCACGGTGAGGGTGCCGGCCAGGGTGGTCGCGTAGGCGACGACCAGTGTGCGGGCCCTGCCCAGGGCCAGCTCGGCCAACGCGAACGCGAGGAACAGCTGGGTGATGCCGGCCCAGACGGGCAGGTCGAGGGCGGGGACGTACAGCGATATCGGGGTGCGCACCAGGGCGAGCCACAGGGGCAGGTCGCCCTGGACGCCTCCGATGTCCCGCACGATCTCGGCGCCGGTCGGGTGCTGTGCGAGGGCGTGGAAGAAGATGACGCCGAAGGCGGCGACGAACGCCAGGGACACCCCCATCAGTCCGCGCCGCAGCAGCTGTCGTACCGGATCGACGACGATGCCCTGCCATTCACCCCGCAGTGTGCGCCAGATGAACAACGGTCCCCAACTCCCCCACCATCGGCCAAACATACGGATCGGAATGTAGTCCCCTGTGCGCTTTCTGTGCGTCCCGGGTCGGCCTGAGCTGTTGGCGCGGCTCGCGGACGGTACGGGTGGGGCTGATATTGAAGAGTGGGATGCTTTCCCGACGGTTGTTCGACGACTGAAGGAAGCGGAGGGCCGGTGCGCACCTCGAGAGATCCGGCCGGTTCCACCGTGGTAGACGCAGGGCAGCGCTCCACGCCTCCGCTCAGCTGGGCCGTGGTGGTGTTCTGGCTCGTCGTCGTCACGCTGCTGGTGGCGGTGACCGGTATCGCGCTGGGCCGGGACACCCGGCCCGCCCCCTTCCTGGTGGTGCTGCCCGCGCTGCTCGCCGGGCGCGGAACCGTGCGGCAGACGACCGTCGCCTCCGTGTGGGTGACGCTCGTCATCGTCGGCTCCCTCGTCGACACCCCGCTGGGCACGGCGGGCGCGGACGCGGCCGTCGTCGCCTTCACCCTGGTGTTCAACGGCCTCAGCGTGGCGCGGGCTGCGCAGCGGATCCGCTGGGAGAGCGAGATCGCCCGGCTGCGCTCGGCGGCGGCCGCCCTGCAACGCCAGATCCTGCGCCCGTTCCCCCTGATGACCGACCAGCTCCTGGTCCACGGCCTCTACCAGCCCGTGGAGGAGGACAGCCGGGTGGGCGGCGACGTCTACGAGGTCGTCTCCTCGCCGTACGGCAGCCGCGTCTTCATCGCCGACGTCCAGGGCAAGGGCCTCCAGGCGATCAGCGCCGCGTTCGCCGTGCTGAGCGCCTTCCGCGAGGCAGCAGTGACCGAGCCCACGCTCACCGCCGTGGTCGACGCCCTGGAGGAGGCGGTGCTGCGGCACAACTCCTTCGCGGCGCAGACCGGTGAGCGGGAGCGGTTCGTGACGGCGATCGTCCTGGGCATCGACGGCGAGCAGGAGGTCCAGGCCATCAACTGCGGCCATGTGGCGCCGCTGCTGCTGCACAAGGAGCGGGCCGAGCCGGTGCTCCGGCAGGAACCCTGCGTGCCGCTGGGCCTGGACGCGCTGGCCCCTGAGCCTCGTACCGTCGAATGGTTCGACTTCCCGTCGGACGGCACGCTGCTGCTCTGCACGGACGGGGTGACCGAGGCGCGCGATCCGTCCGGCGCGTTCTATCCCCTGGAGGAGCGGGCGGCGACCTGGGGCGATGTCCTGCCCAAGGACGTACCGGCCACCGTCTACGGCGATCTGCGGCGCCACACGGCGGGGATGCCCCGGGACGACACGGCGCTGCTGGTGCTGCGCAGGCGGGGCGACGCGGGGCTCGCCTGACGGCGTGCGCCGGTCAGGGGCGGCCGCCCTGGCGCGGGTCGCCCGCGGTGAGGTGTTCGAGGACCTCGGCCAGTTCCTGGCAGGCCTTCTCCACCGAGAGCCGGGTGTTGCGCTGCTCGGTGATGACCGAGGACAGCAGCAGGGCGGTGAGGGCCATCGTGCCGTTGAAGGCCTGGAGTTTCATCATGACCTCGACATGGGTCAGCGCGGCGAACGGGCCCGTCTCCCGGGTCGCCGCGATGGTGGCCATGACGGAGGCGAACAGCGCGCACAGCATGCTGCCGGCGAAGCGGAAGCGCAGCGCCGCCCAGATCAGCAGCGGATAGATCAGGAACAGCAGGCTGATGCGGTTGTGGGTGACGAGGGGGACGATCACGCCGACGGTGGCCGCGAGCAGCAGGGCCTCTTTCCACCGGTGCAGGTCCAGGGGCAGGCGCACGGTACGCAGCATGAGCAGGAGCGGGGTGACGATCAGCACGCCCATCGCGTCGCCCACCCACCAGCCCAGCCAGACCGGCCAGAAGGAGTGGGCGGCCAGCTTGTCGGTGACGACCAGCATTCCGACCCCGCAGGTGGCACTGATCAGCATGGCGGAGAGGGCGCCGAGGAACACCAGGGCGAGGCCGTCCCGCAGCCGGCCGAGGTCGGTGCGGAAGCCCACCCCGCGCAGCATGAGGTAGGCGACGGCGGGCGCCACGGTGTTGCCCGCCAGGACGACGAGCACGGTCGGCTGGAGCGAGGTGATCGACATGATCACGAGGAGCACGCCGAGGGCGATGCCGGGCAGCACCCGCAGCCCGAAGATCAGCAGGCAGGCGACCGCGACGCCGGTGGGCGGCCAGACGGGGGTGAACACGGCCCCCTCGACGACCAGCTCCCGCAGCAGACCGAGCCGCCCCGCCGCGAAGTAGCCACCGGCGACGGCCAGCGTCAGGAGGGCGTACCCGGCCGGTCGCCGCAGATCCTCGAAACCCACCACAGCAGCCATCAGACACTGACCGGGCCGTGTCGGCGAGGCGAGGAGCGACGAGTACGCCGAGTGCTCATCCGGCTGGGTCGGTCGCGGCTCCGCCGCAGGACCGCGTGGCGCCGTCGTTCCACTGCCGCGCCGTCGTGGCTCGTCGCGCCCGCGCGGCGGATGCCGCACATCCACACAGCGCCCCACGCCCCTTCGGGGTACGGGCCCTACGCCCCGATGTCGGGCGCGTCATGGCCCACGACCAGGACCGCCGCGTCGTCCTCGTGCCCGACCCGCTCCGCTCCCTTGATCACGGCGGCCGCGAGTGAGCCCGCCTCCATGCCCGCCACGGCGGCGACCCCGGCGAGGCGCATCACCTGGTCGAGACCTTCGTCGACGCTCATCGAGGGGCCCTCCACGACGCCGTCGGTGACCAGGACGAAGACTCCGCCGGTGGTGAGCCGGTGCTCGGTGACCGGGTACCGCTGTCCGGCGACGATGCCGAGGGGCGGGCCGCCCTCGTCGTCGGTGATGCCGGAGCGGCCGTCGGCGGTGGCCCAGACGGAGGGTATGTGTCCGGCCCGCGCGCTCTCCAGTACCCCGGTGATCGGGTCCAGGCGCATGAACGTGCAGGTCGCGAAGAGTTCGGTGCCGAGGGACAGGAGCAGGTCGTTCGTCAGGGAGAGGAGTTCGCCGGGCTCGCTGGTCACGGAGGCCAGGGCGCGCAGACCGACCCTCACCTGGCCCATGAACGCGGCCGCCTCGATGTTGTGGCCCTGGACGTCGCCGATGGACAGGCCGATGCGCCCGTCGGGCATCGTGAAGGCGTCGTACCAGTCGCCACCCACGTTGAGGCCGTGGTTGGCGGGCGAGTACTTGACTGCGATGTGGAACCGGGGGGTGACGGGCATGTCGCCGGGCAGCATGCCGCGCTGCAGGGCGACGGCCAGTTCGAGCAGGGAGCGCTGGAGCTCCGCCCGCTCGCGCGCCTGGGCGGTCAGCGTCCCGAGTCTGGCCAGCAGTTCGTCGCCGTCGTCCATGGGGTGCTTGCGGGACATTGACCACTCCAAGAGGGTTGATACCGCTATAAGCATAAAGAACGGATTTTCTTCCCTCGGAAACGCACACAAACAGGACGTACAGGGGGCGGTACGACAACGGCCCGGCCACCGCCGAAGCGGGGCCGGGCCGGGCCGACCGGTCGTACGCGCTGGATCAGCCCTGGCGAGCCTTGAAGCGCGGGTCCTTCTTGTTGATCACGAACGTCACGCCACGACGCCGTACCACCTGCGCGCCGGGCTTGGCCTTCAGCGAGCGGAGGGAATTGCGGACCTTCATGACTGCCTCCCATAGCGGCGCTCGAAGCGCTCCACACGGCCCGCGGTGTCCACGACGCGCGTGTTGCCGGTGTAGAACGGGTGGCTGGCCGACGAGATCTCGACGTCGATCAGCGGGTATGTGTTCCCGTCCGCCCACTCGATCGTGCGCGCCGACCGCGCGGTCGAGGTGGTCAGGAACGCGGTGTCCGCCGCGCGGTCGCGGAAGACGACCGGACGGGACACGGGGTGGATGCCAGACCTCATGGTGCTTCCTTCCTCAGGCCGTCCGTCGCCGGACGGCCGCTCTGCTGTGTTCGTGGGACAGCCGCTTCACCTGCCGAGTGGTACAGCCCCTCGGCTCAACGCTCCTCGCGGAAGTCGACGTGCTCCCCCGCCACCGGGTCGTACTTGCGCAGGACCAGCCGGTCGGGGTCGTTGCGACGGCTCTTGCGCGTCACGTAGGTGACGCCGGTCCCGGCCGTCGACTTCAGGGTGACGACGGGACGGTTCGTGGTGCGTGCCATGAGGACCTCCTTCCGCCCACATCCCGGGATCTTGTCCCGAGCATGTCAGCTACATGCGTCTCAACACCGGCAACCCACGGTCCATTCCCGGCCCGGTCCGCTGGCCTAGGCGGTGTCCCGGCGGCCCGGCGGGAACTCGTTGCCGTCGATGTCGGAGACCGTCGCGAACCAGGACTCGGCCCAGACCGTGAGGCAGTCGGGCTGGTGACTCACGTCGAACGGGTGGCCGCTCCACGTCCCGTACGACGTGACGTACACCGCCTCCCCGGGCTCCAGCCAGTAGTCCTGGCCGAACGGCTCCAGCCACAGCTGCAACTGACGCTCGCCGTCGTTCTGCACCAGGATCGGCACCGGGTTCCCCAGCTGCCGGATCCCCTCGAAACTGAAGTCTCCGGCGCCGGGCATGTTCGTCCGCAGCGGGCCGACGAATCGTTCGATGTGCGCCCGCCGCCCCGCGTCCTGTTCGTCCACGTGATCAGTGTGGCAGCGCCGCACAGCCGGAATCACGCCGGGCGCCCACGGGCGGGAAGGCCTACGCCGCCACCACCGCCGCCCGCTCCCGAGCCGCCCGTACCGCCTGCGACAGCCCCTCGATGTCGTACGCGCCATGGTGTCTGCGGCCGTTGACGAAGAAGGTCGGTGTGCCCGCGACCCCGCTGAGGTCGGCCGATTCGACGTCCTCGGCGACATGACCCGCCCCCTCATGGGCCCGCATGTCGCGTTCGAAGCGGGCGGGGTCGAGGCCGATCTGTACGGCGTAGGCCCGCAGGTCCCTGAAGCGCAGGGCGCCCTGGTGGCTGAGGAGCAGGTCGTGCATCTCCCAGTAGCCGCCCTGCAACGCGGCGGCCTCCGCGGCCTCGGCGGCGAGCTGGGCGTGCTCGTGGACGTCGGTGAGCGGGAGGTGCCGCCACACGTACCGCACCTCGTCCCCGAAGGAACCGAGCAGCTCGCGGACGACCGGCTCGGCCTGGCCGCAGAAGGGGCATTCGTAGTCGCCGTACTCCACGACGGTCACCGGGGCGTGCCGCGGTCCGCGCAGATGGTCGCGGTCGGGGTCCACGGGGACCGACAGGTCGACGATGGTCTCGGCCCGGCCGAAGAGGACCCGGGGCCGGATCTGCGGCGGCAGCAGCCCGATCACTCCCGTGACCAGCCGGCCGACCAGGAAGGAGCAGATGACGGCGCTGAGGATGCCCGTCTTCGCGTCCTCCAGGGTGGTGCCGTCGAAGGCGAGGGTCGCGATCAGCAGAGAGACCGTGAAGCCGACGCCGGCCAGCGTGCCGCCCGCGGTCACCGCGCCCCAGCCGACCGGCGGCCGGATGCGGCCTCGGGACAGGGCGCTGGTCAGCGCCGTCGAGGAGACGATGCCGAGCGGCTTGCCGACGACGTACCCGATGAGGATGCCCAGCGCGACGGGCGAGGTGAAGGCCCTGGCGAGCTGCTCCCCGCTGATCTGGAGACCTGCGTTGGCCAGCGCGAACAGCGGGACCACGGCGTAGCTGGCCCACGGGTGGTAGATGCGCTGGAGACGGTCGTTCGGGGAGATCGACGCCGCGATGCCGGCTCGTACGTCACGTTCCAGCTCGGGTGTGGGCTGCTCGCGGAACAGCCGGAACAGGCCGGTGGCGCGCTCCAGGTCGTCGCGCCCCGCCGGATAGGCATACGTGATCAGCCCCATGGCGAGGCCGATGACGACGGGGTCCACACCGGACTTCAGCAGGGCGACCCAGGCGACGACCCCGATCAGCGCGTACAGCGGGCCCCGGCGCACCCGGAACCGCCGTAGCAGCACCACGACGCCGAACATGCCGACGGCGACCAGGAGTGCCGGTACGGCGATGTGGTCGCTGTAGAAGACGGCGATCACCACGAGCGCGAGGAAGTCGTCGACGACGGTGATCGTGAGGAGGAAGACCCGCAGCCCGGGCGGCATGTGGCGGCCGACGACGGCGAGCATGCCGAGCGCGAACGCCGTGTCGGTGGACATCACCGCGCCCCAGCCGTTCGCCGTCCCGTGCCCGCTGTTGATGGCGAGGTAGATGGCGATCGGCACGAGCATGCCGCTCGCCCCCGCGACCATCGGCAGCGCCAGCCGTCGGCGTTCGCGCAGCTCGCCCATGTCGAACTCGCGGCGCGCCTCCAGCCCGACGACGAGGAAGAACAGCGTCATCAGCCCGCTGTTGACCCACTCGCGCAGGTCGAGCGAGACCCCGTGCGAACCGAGCCGCACGGAGAGGTGGGTCTCCCAGAACGTCTCGTACGCCGACGGCGTGACGTTCGCCCACACGAGCGCGACGAGTGCCGCCGCCACCAGGACGGCGGCGCTCCCGGTCTCGGTCCGCAGGAAGTCGCGCAGCGGGGTGCGTGCCTCGTCGCCGCACGTGGTCTGCCCCGTGTAGTCGGTCGTTTCGAAGGACATACGGGGTTCACTTCCGTCGTGCGTCATGGCTCACGTGTCGGCCCAACACCGCCTGCCACAGCATTCATTCCTACGGCAGCCGGCACCACTGCCGCCGGGTCAGCCGCCCAGCGCCGCCCCGACCACGGCCTTCGCCTCCTCCTGCACCTGGCCGAGGTGGTCGGGACCGAGGAAGGACTCGGCGTAGATCTTGTAGACATCCTCGGTGCCGGAGGGCCGCGCCGCGAACCAGGCGTTGGCGGTCGTCACCTTGATGCCGCCGAGGGCCGCGCCGTTGCCCGGTGCCTCGGTGAGGACGCCGGTGACGGGCTCGCCGGCCAGGGTGTCGGCGGTGACCTGCGCGGGCGAGAGCTTGGCGAGCAGCGCCTTCTCCTCGCGGCTCGCGGGGGCGTCGATCCGGGCGTAGGCGGGCGAGCCGAACCGGTCCGTGAGCCCCTTGTAGTGCTCGGACGGCGTCTTCCCGGTGACCGCCGTGATCTCGCTGGCGAGCAGCGCCAGGATGATGCCGTCCTTGTCGGTGGTCCACACGGAGCCGTCCCGGCGCAGGAAGGAGGCACCGGCCGACTCCTCGCCGCCGAAGCCGAGCGAGCCGTCGACCAGTCCGTCCACGAACCACTTGAAGCCGACGGGCACCTCGACGAGCCGGCGCCCGAGGTCGGCGGCGACCCGGTCGATCATCGACGAGGACACCAGCGTCTTGCCGACGCCCGCGTCCGCGGGCCACTGCTCGCGGTGGGCGTAGAGGTAGGCGATCGCGGCGGCCAGGTAGTGGTTGGGGTTCATCAGGCCCGCGTCCGGGGTGACGATGCCGTGCCGGTCGGAGTCGGCGTCGTTGCCGGTCGCGATGTCGAACCGGTCGCGCTGGGCGATCAGCGAGGCCATCGCGTACGGCGACGAGCAGTCCATGCGGATCTTGCCGTCCCAGTCCAGCGTCATGAACCGCCAGGTCGGGTCCGTGAGCGGATTGACCACGGTCAGGTCGAGCCGGTGCTCCTCGGCGATGCGCCCCCAGTAGGCGACGGACGCCCCGCCCAGCGGGTCGGCGCCGATCCGCACCCCGGCCGTCCGGATCGCGTCCAGGTCGAGGACGCTGGGCAGGTCGGCGACGTACGCACCGAGGAAGTCGTAGCGGCCCGTGCCGGGCGCGGCGAGCGCGCGGGTGTACGGGACGCGGCGGACGTCCTTCAGGCCGCCGGCGATGATGTCGTTGGCGCGGTCCTGGATCCAGGAGGTGGCCTCGGAGCCGGCCGGGCCGCCGTTCGGCGGGTTGTACTTGAAGCCGCCGTCACCGGGCGGGTTGTGCGAGGGGGTGACCACGACGCCGTCCGCCAGGCCCGAGGTGCGGCCTCGGTTGTGGGCGAGGATCGCGTGGGACACCGCCGGGGTGGGTGTGTAGCCGTCCGCGCTGTCGATGAGGACCGTGACCTCGTTGGCGGCGAACACCTCCAGAGCGGTGACCTTCGCGGGCTCGGACAGCGCGTGGGTGTCGGCCCCGATGAAGAGGGGGCCGTCGGTGCCCTGGTCCGCGCGGTACTCGCAGATGGCCTGGCTGGTGGCGGCGATGTGGTCCTCGTTGAACGCGGTCGCCAGGGACGAGCCCCGGTGCCCGGAGGTGCCGAACGCTACGCGCTGCCCCGGCTCGGCGGGGTCCGGGTGCAGCGCGTAGTACGCGGTCACCAGACGGGCTACGTCGACGAGATCTTCCGCGCGGGCCTGTTCGCCCGCTCGCTCGTGTGCCATGGTGGCCCGCTCCTCCGTATCGACCGACTTCGCGTACGGCCCCATCTTTCCTCGTCAGGGGCGCGTTTAGCGAGTACACCCCCTCCGCCTGTGGAAAACCCGGGCCGCCGCTGTCCGTCAGTACCGGTGGCGCCGGTCCAGTTGCTTCAGCACCGCGCCCGCCATGGCCGCCTCGCCCTTCGCGTTGGGGTGCGCCGGAGCCGCCGGGGAGGCGGGCTGCAGCGGCTCAATCCAGCGGTCGGCGGGCGCCTTGCACATGTCGTGGCCGACGGTCGGGCCGTAAGTGTCCACGTATTCCGCGCCGTTGAGGGCGGCCACCACGCGGAGCATCAGGTTGAGGCGCTTGCCGGTGTCCCGCAGGTAGGGGAAGTCCTTGGCGGCGAACGGCACCGAGGGGTAGCAGCCGCTGCCGTCGTCGGGCAGCAGGTCCGGGTAGCCGACGACGAGCACGCGCGCGTGGGGTGCCTGCTTGTGCACCGCACGGAGGACCTTGGTGACCTTCGGCGCGGTGTTGAGGACGGCCAGCGCCAACTGGTCGACGCCGGAGGAGGTGTAGTAGCGCTGGCACGGGTTGCCCGTCAGGTCCGTGGCGCTGAGCTTGGCGCAGGTGCCGATGATGGTGCTGAACCCGATGTCGTTGCCCCCGATCTGCAAGGTCACCAGGTCCGTGTTCCGCTGCACGGCGTCCAGTTGGGGCGGGTTGGTGCCCTGCGCCTTCCACATCTCCGCGGTCGTCGCGCCGCTGCAACTCACGTCCTTGAGGACGGTCCCTCTTTGGTCCGCCGTCACCACGGAGGGGTAATTGTGGTCGGAGCGGGCGCAGTTGGCGTCCACCTGGGTCGGTATGTACGGGCCCGAGGTGTAGGAGTCGCCGAGCGCCACGTACTGAGTCGAACGACCGTGCCCATGGCCCGAGTTGTGCGCGGCCGCCGGTGCCGCGGACGCGACGACGAGGGCGCAGCCGCTGACCGCGGCGGCGACCGCCACGGCCCTGCCCCGGTGGTGCGCCGTCGTGTCCGGACGCGTCTCACGCTTCATGAGGTTCCTCCCCAGGTACGAGACGGTGCGGCGGGGCGGGCCCGCTGCGGTCGTCTCTCGTTCAACTGGCCTTGTATACCGGGCGGTAGGTACCTGGGGCCAGAGGTCTGGAGGGACGACTTCGCTGCCCGCGAGGTCATGGCCGCCGCCGAAACAGTTCGGCCGGTTTGGTGGCCGGTTCCCGTCCCCGCGCACGCGGACCACGTCCGGCGGGTATCCCTACCGCAGGCGTCAACGCGCTTGGGGGTGGGGGGAGTTGGCTCTGTTGCCGCAGAGGCTGCGGAGGCACGAGAAGCGCGCGTCGTGGCGCTCCCGAAGGCGCGAGGCGATCCGTGCCCTGCGCGCCCAGGGACGCTACGGCCCCGGACTGCGCGAGGTGCTGCCCGCCCTCGTCGTGGTCGCCGTCGTCGTGTGCGGGATCGTGGCCGGGCTAGCCGAGGCGTACCGCGTCCTCGGCACCGCCGCGCTCGTCGGCGGGCTGGCGCTGCTCGCCGTGATCACGGCGGCCGTGGTCCGGCACAACCGGCCGCTGGCCCGGCGCCGCCTGGGCTACTACACGCCCGAGGAGATCGCCGACCTGGATGGGGAGGGGCTCGCCCTGGCCGTGTCCCGGATGCTGCGCCGGGACGGCTGGCGGGCGCTGGCCCGGCCCGACGCGCAGGGCCAGCCGCGGGTCCGTGCGCGCGACCGGCTGGGCCGCCGTCTGGAGGTGGCCTTCCGGCCCGTCGCCGAACCGCTGCCCGGCGAGGAGACCCCGACGCGATCAGCACGCGCGGCCGGCTCCGGACCGCATCTGCGGCTCGTCGTGCACCGGGGCACCTTCAGCCGACGTGACGTGCAGTGGGCACGCAGGCAGGGCGGCGTCCAGCTCATCGACGGCTCACGCCTGCGGCGCTGGGCCCACGGCACTCCCCTGCACCGGCTGCCCGAGGTCCCCTGACACGCGGAACGAGCCGCGGGCGCGGGGCCCACGGCTCGTTCACGGTACGGCTCGTCAGTCGGTGGTCTCGCAGTGGTTGCCCAGTGCGGGGTTCAGCAGACCGATGACGTCGATGGAGTTGCCGCACAGGTTGAGGTCGAGATCGATCGGCACCTGCACGACGTTTCCGGAGAGCACGCCCGGGCTGTCGCTGGCGGTACCGACGGGGTCGGGGTCCGCGCTCGCCGTGCCGGCACACAGCAGCAACGCCGCACCCGCAAGACCCACCGCGGCCGTCAGACGCTTCCTCATGAAGAACTCCTGTCACTCGGAGGGGCATGTCCCTCCACGCTGAGGGTGCGTCGGGGGGTCACGACACTCTTCGGCCGCCGAACGGGTGGCGACCCCCGGCCCGGGCCGCCCGCTCAGGCCTCCAGACCGGCGGCGATCGTCGCCCCCAGCTCCCAGCACGCCTCGATACCGGCCCTGTCCGGCTCGCCGGTCAGCGTCACCGGGTCGGCGACGCGCCGCCAGCCCAGCCCGGTCGTGATCGCCTCGATGCCGCGCACGGCTCCGGTCACGTCGTTCCCGCCGTGCACGTAGTAGCCGAAGGGCCGGCCCCGGGTCTCGTCCAGGCACGGGTAGTAGATCTGGTCGAAGAAGTGCTTGAGCGCGCCGGACATGTAGCCGAGGTTCGCGGGCGTGCCCAGCAGAAATCCGTCAGCTTCGAGCACGTCCGACGCGGTCGTGGCCAGAGCGGCACGCCGTACGACCCGGACGTCCTCGATCTCCGGTGTCGTGGCTCCGGAGACGACGGCCTCGAACATCGCCTGGCAGTTGGGCGAGGGGGTGTGATGCACGATCAGCAAGGTGGGCACGGGGCGAACCTACCCGTCGGACGGCATCACCCTGGTGACCTTGCCCTGGGGGGTGGCTTCCATATAGCCGCCGGAGCCGTAGTCGTCGACCAGGTAAATCGCCATGGCAGCAGGTGTGTTGAAGGCGATGCTCGGCATTCGGAGCAACAGGTAGCGGGACGTCGGCTTGTCCACCTTCAGATCCTTGCGCGCGGTCTTCAGCAACGCGGGAACGGTGTCCCAGTCGAAGTCGTCCAGGTTCACTGGCTTTTCGTCGTCCAACAGCGTGCTCTTACTGCCGCCTCCCGCATCGAAACCACTACCCGAACGGTAGATGTAGCTGACGTACCTGGTCTGGCTTCCTTTGACCATCACGTTCGCCATGACATACCCCGGGTACACGGAGAAGCCGCCGAAACGATCACTGCCCGTCTTGTCCTTGAAGGCCTTGATCGCTGTGCGAATACCGGCCGGCGTGAGCATGTCCTGGGTCTTCACGGCGGCGCTGCTCTGAGTCGCCGAGACGGTCGGCGTGGGCGTCTGCTGCTGCGTCTGACCACCGGCGCCAGGGGACGCCGTCGAGCCGTTCTTGTCGTTCCCGCCCGGCAGCACCTTCCAGGCGAGCGTCCCCACCAGCAGGACGCCTACGACGCTGGAGGCGACGGCGACGCCTCGCGACCGCTTCGCCGCCGGGCGCCGTCGACTGCCCGTGGCCTGCATGCCGTCGGTGGGCGGCAGCGACGGCGGCGTCGGCGGTGCGAGCCGGTACGAGGTCGTCTCGGGGCGCCGGTCCTCGGGCTGGGCCGCGGCGGCGTCCAGCATCCGGCCGACCGTCCAGGCGTCCGGCCGCCCCTCGGGATCACGGACCAGGACGCAGGACAGCACCGGCGTCAGCGATCCGGCCCGCACCGGTGGCGGCACGTCTTCCTGGAGTACGGCGGCCAGCGTGGCCAGGGTCGTACCGCGCTGGAGCGGGTGGTGGCCCTCGACGGCGACGTAGAGCATCATCGCGAGCGACCACAGGTCGGCGGCGGGACCGCCGCTCTGGCCGGAGACCCGTTCCGGGGCCATGTAGTCGGGGGTGCCGATGATCGAGCCGGTGGCGGTGAGGGCGGTGGCGTCGCGGATCGCGGCGATGCCGAAGTCGGTGAGGACGGGGCGGCCGTCGGTACGCAGCAGGACGTTGGCGGGTTTCACGTCGCGGTGCTGGACGCCCGCCGCGTGTGCCGCGTCGAGGGCGTCGAGCACGCCGCGGCCGAGGTGTGCGGCCTCGGCGGGGGCCATGGGTCCGCGGGCCAACCGGTCGGCGAGGGAGCCGCCTTGGACGAGTTCCATGACGAGCCAGGGGTAGGTGCCCACGCCCTCGTCGACGATGTGATGGATCGTCACCACGTTCGGGTGCTCGACCCTGGCCAGCGCGCGTGCCTCGCGCAGGACCCGCTGGCGCAGCATCTCCGCCGCGGCGGGGTCGTACTCGGCGAGGTCGATGTCCGGCGGCCGGACCTCCTTGACCGCGACATAGCGGTGCAGCAGCAGGTCCTGGGCGCGCCACACCGTGCCCATGCCACCGCCGCCGAGCCGGGACTCCAGCTCGAAGCGGCCGTCCACGACCCGTCTGCCGGGCTCCCCCTCATTCATGCGGAGGAGCTTATGTGACGAACGTGCACGCCTGTGCCGCGAGTTCGCAGGATGAGAAACGTCCGGGCCGACCCGTGAGGGCCGACCCGGACGTCAGATGGTGCGGACTGCTCAGATCAGGTCGAAGCGGTCCAGGTTGGAGACCTTGACCCACGCGTCGACGAAGTCCTTCACGAACTTCTCCTTCGCGTCGTCGCTCGCGTAGACCTCGGCGAGCGCGCGCAGCTCGGAGTTCGAGCCGAAGACCAGGTCGGCACGGGTGCCGGTCCACTTGACCGCGCCGGAGGCGTCACGGGCCTCGAAGGTCTGCTGGTCCGAGGAGGTCGACGTCCACGCGGTGCCCAGGTCGAGCAGGTTCACGAAGAAGTCGTTGGTCAGCGTGCCGACCTTGTCCGTGAGGACGCCGTGCGTGGACTGGCCCTGGTTGGCGCCCAGGACGCGCAGGCCGCCGACGAGGACGGTCAGCTCGGGGGCGCTCAGGGTGAGCAGGTTGGCGCGGTCCAGCAGCAGGTACTCGGCGGGCAGGCGGTTGCCCTTGCCGAGGTAGTTGCGGAAACCGTCGACGGTCGGCTCCAGCGCGGCGAACGACTCGACGTCCGTGTGCTCCTCGGTCGCGTCGACACGGCCCGGCGTGAAGGGGACCTCCACGTCGACGCCGCCGTCCTTGGCGGCCTTCTCTACCGCGGCGGCGCCACCGAGGACGATCAGGTCGGCCAGGGAGACCTTCTTGGCGCCGGAGTTGAACTCCGCCTGGATGCCTTCCAGAACACGCAGCACCTGAGCGAGCTGGTCGGGGTCGTTGGCCTCCCAGCCGCGCTGCGGCTCAAGGCGGATACGGGCGCCGTTGGCACCGCCGCGCTTGTCGCTGCCCCGGAAGGTGGAGGCGGACGCCCAGGCGACGGACACGAGCTGCGAGACGGTCAGGTCCGAGGCGAGGATCTTCGCCTTGAGGGCCGTGACGTCGGCGGCGTCGATGGTCTCGCCCTCGGCCTGCGGCAGCGGGTCCTGCCACAGCAGGGTCTCGGACGGGACCTCCGGGCCGAGGTACAGGGACTTCGGGCCCAGGTCACGGTGGGTCAGCTTGAACCACGCGCGGGAGAAGGCGTCGGCGAACTGCGCCGGGTTCTCGTGGAAGCGCTTCGAGATCTCGCCGTAGATCGGGTCGAAGCGCAGCGAGAGGTCGGTGGTGAGCATCGTGGGCAGCTTCTTGGCGTCGCTGTGGGCGTCGGGGATGATCGCCTCGGCGTCCTTGGCCACCCACTGGTTGGCGCCGGCGGGGCTCTGGGTCAGCTCCCACTCGTAGCCGAAGAGGATGTCGAAGAAGTCGTTGCTCCACTGGGTCGGCTTGGTGGTCCAGGTGACCTCCAGGCCGGAGGTGATGGCGTCGCCACCCTTGCCGGTGCCGTAGGTGGACTTCCAGCCCAGGCCCTGCTGCTCCAACGGGGAGGCCTCGGGGTCGTCGCCGACCGACTCGGCCGGGCCGGCGCCGTGGGTCTTGCCGAAGGTGTGGCCACCGGCGATGAGGGCGACGGTCTCCTCGTCGTTCATCGCCATGCGGCGGAAGGTCTCGCGGATGTCGCGGGCCGCGGCCAGCGGGTCCGGGTTGCCGTTCGGGCCCTCGGGGTTGACGTAGATGAGGCCCATCTGGACGGCGCCGAGCGGGTTCTCCAGCTCGCGGTCGCCGGTGTAGCGCTGGTCGTCGAGCCAGGTGGTCTCGGGACCCCAGTACACGTCCTCGTCGGCCTCCCAGACGTCGGCGCGGCCGCCGGCGAAGCCGAAGGTCTCGAAGCCCATCGTCTCCAGCGCCACGTTGCCCGTGAGGATCAGGAGGTCGGCCCAGGAGATGGACTGGCCGTACTTCTTCTTGACGGGCCACAGCAGACGGCGGGCCTTGTCCAGGTTGCCGTTGTCCGGCCAGCTGTTCAGCGGCGCGAAGCGCTGCTGGCCGCGGCCGCCACCGCCGCGGCCGTCGCTGATGCGGTAGGTGCCGGCGCTGTGCCAGGCCATGCGGATCATCAGCGGGCCGTAGTTGCCGAAGTCCGCCGGCCACCAGTCCTGCGAGGTGGTCAGTACCTCGGCGATGTCCTGTTTGACGGCCGCGAGGTCGAGGGCACCGAACGCCTCGGCGTAGTCGAAGTCCGCGCCGAGCGGGTTCGCGACGACCGGGTCCTTGGCAAGGATCTTCAGGTTGAGCCGCTCCGGCCACCACTGACGGTTGCCACCGCCCTGGGTCGGGTGCGCGGCGCGCCCGTGCGCGACGGGGCAGCCCCCGGCGTCCTCCGACTTCGCGTCCGTGACGATTGCGTCGTGGTTCTCAGACATGGGAATCCTTCCAAAACGGGGTGGAACACGTGGCTCAGGAACTGGGGACCGCGGTACAGGCGGGGCACAGACCCCAGTAGATGACCTCGGCCTCGTCGATCGAGAAGCCTTGGTCGTCGGCGGCGGTCAGGCAGGGTGCCTCGCCGACCGCGCAGTCGACATCGGCGACGACACCGCACGACCTGCACATGAGGTGGTGGTGGTTGTCGCCGACGCGTCCTTCGAAGCGGGCGGGACTGCCTGCCGGTTCGATACGGCGTATGAGTCCGGCCGAGGTCAGCGCGTGGAGCGCGTCGTACACGGCCTGGAGCGATATGTGTCCTACGCGGTCACGGACCCCGGACGCGACCGCCTCGACATCGAGGTGGTCACCGTGCCGGACGGTCTCGAGCAGCGCGACGCGGGCTGCCGTCACCCGCAGGCCGGCACCGCGCAGCTCCTCGGCGGTGGTCGGTGGCTGGGATGCGGTCATGGCGCTCAACCTACAGCCATAAACACGAGTGATTCAAGAAAACAAACGGTTCAAGTTTGATGTCGTCCCGGGGCGGACGGTGTGGAGCGGTCCCACGTGGTGGCGGTGACCCCACGTTCGCGCAGTACGCCCTTGCGAACCTTGCCGGTCTCGGTGAGCGGGAGCTCGCGGACGGTGTCGATGTAGCGGGGCACCGCGAACGGCGGCAGTTCGTGCGCACAGTGCCGTACGAGGTCCAGCGGGTCCAGTACCCGACCCGGCCCGGGCACCACCGCGACCATGACCTCGTCCTCGGCCAGCTCCGAAGGCACCGGGAAGGCGGCCACATCGGCGACCGCCGGGTGCGAGCGGACGACGGACTCCACCTCCTGCGAGGACACGTTCTCCCCGCGCCGCCGGATCACGTCCTTGATCCGGTCGACGAACCGGAACCACCCGTCGGCGTCACGGACCACCCGGTCACCGGTGCGCCGCCAGGCAGTGGGACCAGGCTCGGACTCCCCCAAGTACCCGGTGCAGAAAGCGAATTCATGCGCGCTACGGACCACCAGCTCACCGGCGACACCGTCCGCGACGGGGGCGAGCAGCTCGTCGACTACGCGCGCGGAGAAGCCGTCGCGCACGGTACCGACGTAACCGGGCCGCTGCTCCTCGGGCGTCGACCCGATGACGAGGTTCGTCTCCGTCGACCCGAACCCGTCGACCAGCGTGACCCCGAACCGCTCACGGAACGGCTCCCACGCCGAGCCGGGAGTGGCGGGGGAAAGCCCGCACCACACCCGATGCGCACGGTCGACGGCACTCGGCGGCTGGGCCAGCAGCATCGGCACCATCGCGCCCAGCAGATAGACGACGGTCGCCCCGGCCTCCGCCACCCGCTCCCAGTACCGCGTGGCGGAGAACCGCTCACCGATCACACAGCTCGCGCCCACGGCCATGGCGTGCGCGAGGGTGTTCAGCGCGTTGGTGTGGAACAGCGGCAGACAGGTGAACAGCACGTCGTCGGCGGTGAGTTGGAGCGAGTCGGAGACGTTGCGGCCCCACCAGACGGTCTGCGCGTGCGGGCACCGGACACCGCGCGCCGCACCCGTGGTCCCCGAGGTGAACAGCACGAACGCGGTGTCGTCCGGGCGCACTTGGGCAGGAGGCAGGGCGGGGGCCGTACCCGGCGTCGGTACGTCGCCCCCGCCGACGACCCACAACTCCCCCTGAAACCCGGCCGCTACGACCCGCTCCACCAACTCCGGCTCGACCAACAGGAATTGAGGCGCCGCCGCCCGCAGCACCTCCCGAAGCCCACCGCCCCGCAGACCGGTGTTGAGCGGGATCAGCACCGCGCCCAGCCAGGCGCAGCCGAGGATGAGGTCGACGACCTCGATGCGGTTGTCGGCCATGACGGCGACGCGGTCGCCCGGCCGACACCCCCGCTCGGCGAGCGCTCCGGCCATCGTGGCGGCGGCCGTACGGGTCTCCGCGTACGTCCGTGTCACGTCCCCCACCCGCAGGAAGGGCCGTTCGCCGAACTCCCCGGCCACCGCGTCGAGGAGGCCGGGGATGGTGTCGGTCACCGCAGGACTCCGGCCTCCCGGAGCCGCTGGACGCGCTCCGTCGAGAACCCCGCCACCTCACTCAGTACGGCGTCGGTGTCGGCGCCGAGTACGGGCGCGGCCGCGCGGATCCCGCCGGGTGTGCGGGTGAGGCGGATCGGGACGCCCTCGTGGAGGAAGGCGCCCGCGACCGGGTGTTCCCTGCGGACATAGAAGCCACGGGCCCTCAACTGCGGGTCGTGCTCCACGAGTTCACGCCCGTCCTGTACGGCTCCGGCCGGGATTCCGTGGGCCTGGAGCGCTTCGGCGGCGACGTCGGCGGGGAGGGTGCGGGTCCACTCCCCGAGCGCGGCGTCCACAAGGGCTGCCGAAATGCGCCGGGCCTGCGCCGTGAACGTCCTTTCATCCGTGGCGAGTTCGGGTCGGCCGATGACCTCGCACAGCGCCGCCCACTCGGTGTCGTCGCGCACGCTGACCGCCAGCCAGCGGTCGGTGCCGAGGCAGCGGTAGACGCCCTGCGGGCTCCAGCTCGGGTGGGTGTTGCCGCTCGGTGTGACCGCCGGGCCGCCGAGGAGGCTGGTGCCCATGTGGGCTGCTGTCGCCTCCAGTTGGGAGAGGTCGATGTGCTGTCCGCGCCCGGTGACGGCGCGGTGCTCCAGTGCGGCGACCGTGGCGAGGGCGGCCTGCAGTCCCGCGACGATGTCGCCGTGGCCGTAGATCACGCCGACCACGTCGTCCGGGCCCCAGCCGGTCAGTCCGGTCAGTCCCGCGCTCGCCGAGACCGTGTCGGCGTACGAGACCCAGCCGTTGCGCGGGCCGGTGTGCCCCATGCCCGACATGCTGACGTATACGAGGTCCGGGTTGATCCGGGTCAACTCCTCGTAGCCGAGGCCGAGTTTGCGCATGACGGTGGAGCTGAAGTTCTCCACGAGGACGTCGGCGTGGGCGATGAGTTCGCGGAGGACCGCGACGCCTTCGTCGGTGCGGGTGTCGAGGGCGATGCTGCGTTTGTTGCGGTTGACCTCGTTGAAGTAGCCGTTGGTGTTCGGGTCCGTGTGGGGGCCGCGGGAGAGGTGCATGAAGGGGGCGAAGCGGGTGGGGTCGGGGCGGCCCATGGACTCGACCTTGATGACGTCGGCGCCGTGGTCGGCCAGGACCTTGGTGCAGTACGGACCGGCGAGGACCCAGGTCAGGTCGAGGACGCGGATGCCGTGCAGGGCGGGGGCCTCGGTGTTCACGACCGCGGGGGTGGGCCCCGGACGGTGTTCCGCGAGCATCTCCTGGTCCGCGCCCGGCGCGGGGACGTCCAACTCCCGTACCCGGTGGCCTTCCGGGAACGCGAAGGGGAAGCCCAGGTCGGTCCGCTCGCCCTCCGGTGTGCGGACCCGGGTGAAGAAGTCGCGGGCCGTGAGCTGCGGGTTGTCGGGGAGTTCGTGGGGCAGGTCGACGGCGGCCCAGGGTAGTTTCCTCGCCTGGGCCCGTTCCGCGAACTCGGCCTTCGGCCACCTGCCCACGAAGTCCTGGACGACCTTGAACACATGCTCCTGGTGCTTCTTGCGTTCGACCGGGTCCTGCCAGCGCGGTTCCGTGAGGTCGGCCGCCGTGTTCTCCTCGCGCAGCCAGTCGAGCAGCGCGTCCCACATGCGGGGGCTGCCGCCGAGCCCACCGCCCAGGTAGCCGTCGGCGGACCTGAACAGGCCGTGCGGCACGAGGGGATGGACGCTCCCGGGGCGCGGCGGAACCCGGTCCTCGTGCAGGTAGGCGAGCGTTCCGGCCTCCAGCGCGGCCGCGACGCACGCCTGCGCGGAGACGTCGACGAGTTGTCCCGGGCCGGTGCGACGCGCGCGGAGTCCGAGCAGGGCGGCGATCGCCGCGTTGACGCCGGCGAGTTGCTCGGCCTGCTGCTCCGGCAGCCGTAGCGGCGGGCCGTCGGGGTCGCCGACCTGGGCGAGCATTCCGCCCAGCGCGGCCACCACGAGGTCGGTGCCCTGCCAGTCGGTGCGGGGGCCGAGCAGGCCGAAGGGGGTGACGCGGACGTGCACGAGGTCGTCGAGGCCCGCCACGATCTCCTCGGCGCCGCCCGGACTCCCGTCGAGCAGCACGTCGGCGCCGGCGAGGAGAGCACGCAGCTCTTCGGGCGAGGCGGGCACGACCGACCGCTTCCCCGCGTGCCAGTGGACGAACGCGTCGCCGCCGAGTTCGCGTCGGGTCGCGTCACCCTCCGGCGGTTCGACGAGCACGACCTCGTACCCGAGCCCGACCAGCAGTCGGCCGGCGAACCGGGTGAAGGGGCTGGACAGTTCGACGACCCTCGCGACGGACCCGCTCATGTCTCCTCCCCGGAGAGTCAGTTGTGCTGCTGGTTCAGGAAGCCAGTGACGACGCTGTGGTAGTCGTAGGGCCGTTCCTCCTGCGGATGGTGGGAGGCCTCGCTCATCACGTGCAGGTTGCCCTTGGGGATCATGCGGGCCAGCATCAAGGGGTAGTCCGGGGTCAGGAACGCGTCCTGCATGCCCCACAGGAACAGCGTCGGCGCGGCGATCAGACCGAGTTCGGCGGTGAGGTCCTGCCAGTCGCCGCGCGGGTTGTCGGAGGCGCCGGCGAGCGCGGTCTCCTCGGGGTCGAGGCTCTGCTCGTAGCGCAGGGTCACGGTGCCGTCGGGGATGGCGGCCGGGTCGAACCACTCCAGGCGGGCGATGAGTTCGCGCATCTTCTGCCAGGAGGGGCCGGTGCCGCCGTAGTACACGTCGCGGGCGTTGCGGCCGCGGCGGCCGCCCTCCGGCAGGGGCGCGAGCGGGCCGTAGAAGACGGGCATGCTGCCGGTGATGACCAACGACCGTACGCGCTCGGGGTACTTGGCGGCGAGGTTGAGGGCGATGGTGCCGCCCCAGGAGTTGCAGACGAAGTCGGCGCGGTCGATGCCGAGTCCGTCGAGGAGGGCGACGGTCTTGGCCGCGTGGTAGTCCCACATGGGGCCCTCGATGACGGGCTTGGCGGACTTGCCGTACTGGAGGATGTCGACGAGCAGGCACCGGCGGTCCGCCGCGAACAGCCGTGCCACCTGGCCGAAGTCCGACCAGCCGGTGCAGCCCGGGCCGCCGCCGTGCAGGAAGACCGTCGGGCTGACCGCAGGACTGCCCTCCCCAAGCTCGACGTAGTGGTACTTGACGCCGTCCGCTTCCGCGTAGGTGCCCTCCGGGGGCGCCTGGATGTCCATGAGGTCCATGTCCCGATGGTGGGACGGCGGCGATCTCCACCCAAGCGGAACGGTCCGCTGAGCGGGCCGGTTCCGTGGCGGCCGGGGGCGGACCGTCCTTACCGTCAGGACACCGGAGGGGAGGCAACTCATGATCAGGAGCGCCGCGTTGGAGCTGGTCGAGGAGCGGGCCCGGGCGTCGTTGGGGAGGTGGGAGCGGCGGTCGTTGGGTGTCGTACGGGCCGAGGACGCGGCGGAGTTCGCGCGGGCGGCCGGAGAGAGCACCCCGCAGTTCGTCGATCCCGCTCGCGCCGACTTCGCCGTCCACCCCATGTACGTGGTGAGCCTGCTGCGCGGGGCACCCGGCGCCGACGTGGCGGAGTTCCGGCCGGACGGCATGTACCGCGACGAGGTCCCCGGGACGGACGGTCTCGACGTCCGGCTGATGGCGGGCGGGCAGGACGTGCGCTGGGTCGACGCGGTGCGGGCGGGTGACCTGATCGAGCTGCGGCGCGCGCTGACTGCCGTGGAACGCAAGGGAGTTGGCGAGGGCTTCCTTCTCCTCACGGTGGAGAAGGTCTACGGCGCGGTACGGGGCACGTTGATCGAAGTCACAGAAAGGTTCATCGTCCGATGACAGGCCGTCAGAAACGCCAAGTCGTCGTGGGGCAGGCCGTGTTGCCCGTCGAGCTGACACCCGACGCGATCAGTCTGCTGCGGTTCGGGGCGGTCACCCGTAATGCCCATCTCATCCACTACGACAGCGAGTTCGCGCGGTCGGAGGGGCTGGCGGGGGCGGTCGTGATGGCTCAGCTGCACGGGTGTCTGTTCCACCGTGCCGCCGTGGAGTTCGCGGGTGCGGGTGGAGAGGTGCGGGAGGTGGGGTGGCAAAACCGGGCACCGGCGTATGTCGGGGATCGGCTGGTGGTGACGGGCACAGTGCGGTCCGTGGACGCGGTCAGCGGTGCGGTCACTCTGGATCTGGTCGAACGCTGCGGTGCCGGTGACGTGGTGTGTTGCCGGGGGCGTGCCGTGGTGGTCCCCGGGTGAGGTGAAACCCTTCCCCGGTGGAGGCGGCACGGTCACAATGGACGGCCGGTGACGGCGGATCCGAGCCCCGGGAGGTGCCGTATGCCGTCCAGTCCTGTGCCTCGGCGGAAGGCCGGTGAGGGCGGTTCGGTGGATCGTCGGCCCGGGCCGCTTCCCGTTCCGGGACGCGCCCCGAGCGTGGACGCTCCCGTGCACGACGCGGCGACGCTCGGGTTCGTCGACCGGCCCGGCCGCGAGTACTGGTGGCGTCAGCTGAGCGAGGCGGCCCGCGACCGGATGGTCACCAGGGTCGGTCCGATCGTCGAGTGGTGGGCGTACTGCCACCCCGCGGACATCGAGCGGCCGTACGCGGTGGTGTTCGGTGAGCGGGGTCTCGCCGTGGCCACGCCGACCGTCAACGACCGTGGCGGGCCGGCGCAGTTGCTCACGGTCGTGCCGTTCGTACCGTCGTCGTTGCGGCACGCGGTGGTGGTGCGGAAGCCGGGACGGCCGCGCCCCGGTCGTCCCGCGGTGTCGGCGGGCGACGCGCCGCGTGGGTTCGAGGAGGAACTGCCGCTGCCGGCGCGCTTGCGCGGGTTTCTCGGCAATCTGCCCGTGGAGGCGCAGGCCCGGTCGCAGTGGCCGTTCGTGAACGGCGACGTGTTCGACCGGGGCGACTGCTTCTACTTCGGCAACGACGACGAGTTGGACGTCTGGTGCTACCTCGCCGGACGCCGGTGGGTGACGTTTGTGTCCGGGCACGGCTCGGGTCTGTCCGGTCCCGCGCACCGCGCCTCATGGCGGCTGGTCTGCCGGCAGGCCGAGGTGGCGGTGCGGTGACCGCGGCGGACGAACCGGACTTCTATCTGGTGCTCGGCGTCCCGGCCGATGCCGCCAGGGCCGAGATCGTGCGCGCGTTCCGTCGCAGGGCGCTGACCCACCATCCCGACCGTGGCGGCGACGCGGAAGTCTTCCAGGACGTGCGCCGGGCCTACGAGACGCTGTCCGACCCGGTGCGGCGTGCGGCGTACGACCGCCGCCGCGCGGCTGTGCCACGGAGCGCGCCCGGCACCTCCGCCGAACCGCCGCCGCCTGCGGCCGACCCCTTCGAGTGGGCCTCCGGTGCCGGCCCTCGCACGGGTGGCCCCTCGGGCCCCGTCCGTGACCAGGGGATGCACGCCGGTTTCTTCCCGGCGCACGATCCGGGCTCTTCGTGGCGGCGGGCCGACCGGTTCGCCTGGTGGAGCCCCGTCGAGGAGCCGCCGCCGAAACGACGCCGACGCCGTCGCTGACCCACTCCGGTCACCGGCAGCCCGCGGCCCCGTTCCCGGAGCTCTTCTCTTGCGCCGGGATCAGCAGTGTCTGTCCCACCGCGAGGCCGGTGCTCTTTCCCATGTCGTTGAGTTCCTGCAGGTCCTTGACGGTGGTGTCGTACGCGCAGGCGATGCCGGAGAGCGTGTCACCGGATACGACGTGATGGATGCCGAGCAGGAGATCGGGCGCCGGGAGCGGGATCAGCGGCCGGGTGATGATCGGTGCGGGCAGCGACGCGGCGTAGCTCGGCTCCGGCTGGAGATGGGTGGAGCGGGACCACGGCGCGTACGGCGAGGCCGTCGCCGGCAGCTCCAGCCCCGGTCGGTAGGTCTGCGGGTAGGGCTGGGAGGAGTCGGAGCCGAGCAGGGCGATCCCCCACACCACCATCGCGACGACCAAGGCGCCCATGGTCACCTTGGCGACCGTGCGTTGCCGCGCGAGTTCCTGGGTGATCAGGTCCGGCGCGCTCCTGGTGCTCCGCCGGGCCGTTGTCCGTCCGGCCGGTGCGGCCACGGTACGCAGGGCCAGGACGACCGGTGCCTCGATGTCCAGGCCGAGGCGCGCGAATTCGCCGCGCAGGGCCGGCACCGCCGTACGGTCGCGTGCGGCGGCCGCGACGAGATCGTCCAGGCGCCCGCGCGGATCCCGGGGGCAGTCCAGCAGGTAGCCCTGGGTCCAGCTGAGCACCCAGCGTGCGCGGCCCGCGCCGGCCAGGGCCTGCCCGGTCAGCGCGTACAGGGCCTCGGTGAGCTGTTCCTCGGGCTCGGGCGCGTCGGTGAGGCGGCGTACCAGCTCTGTGTGCTCTCCGCGTTCCAGCAGGCCGAGGACGGTGGCGAGCGTGGGGCGCGCGGTCGTCCGGGTGTCGCTCGCCGCGTCGAGGAGGAGGCTCGCGAGCTCGATGGCGAACGCCTCGGCGGCCAGGTCGGCCCACTCCGTCCAGGGCAGTGCCGTCACCGCGTGCCCGGCTTCTCCGAGCATCTTGCGCTGTACGCGGGTCACCGGTGACGTGTCCGCGATCAGCGGGCCCTCCTCGGCGACGATCCTGGGCGGCCCGGCGGGGCGCGCCTCGATCAGGGCCAGCCGTCGGACCAGCGGTGGATGGGAGTCCAGCGGGGAACGGCCCGACTCGACCGGGTGCGCGCGCAGTTCGGCCATCCGCGTCCGCACCGGCGGGTCGTCCACCATGGCGGCGAACGCCTCGAACACGTCCTCGGGCACGAACCCGAGCCGCTGCACGGGCCGCAGATACCGGCTCTCGAACCCGGCCCAGGTGATGCCGAGGGCGTGGACGGCGCGCAGCGCCTGGGCGGTCACCTCCGGGCCGACGACCGAGGCCGCCTCCGCGTCCGCCTCCAGTTCCTGGCGTCGGCGCACCGCCAGCGACAGACGCAGATACACCCACGCGTAGGCGCCGATCGCCGCCTGGTACAGCCAGGCGTACCCGACCCGGCCCTGGTCGGACCGTGCGGTCATGCGCAGCCGGAACAGGGTGGAACGCAGCGACGCGGCCCCCCGGTAGGTGATCGCGCCGAACCGGGTGTGCCGGCCCGCGTAGTGGCCGAGTTCATGGCAGAGCACGGCCCGCAGCTCCATGGGCTTCAGCCAGCGGAGCAGCGGCACGCCCAGACTCATGGTCCGCTCCCCGACCGAGAGGCCGAGCAGCCGGGCGTCCTCCGACACCGACGCGTTGGCCTGCGCTGTCAGGTAGATGCGGCTGGGCGGCCGGGTGCGCAACTGCCCGGCCAGCTCCTCGACCAGCCGCCACAGGCCGGGGGCGTCGGCGCGGCGCAGGAGCACCGCGTCGGGCGGGGGCGCCTCCGTGCGGCTCACCGTGGCTATCCCGTACAGCAGGGCGGAGGCCGCCGGGATACTGCCGCCCAGGGCGAGCGACCAGTTGCCGGTCTGTGAGGGCATCTCGACCATTCCCCACAGCGTGAGGCCGACGAGGGCCGCGTCGGCCGCGAGGAGAGCGAACGCGACGACGTAGAACCCGGCGAGCATCCCCACGGCGAACAGCCCGCGTAACCATCCCAGGACCGCGGTCACCGGCTCTCTCCCCGTCTGCGGGCCAGCGCCGCCCGCGCCCGGTCGAGCCCTTCCGCGTCTCCCTCGACGGCCGCTCGGAGCCATGCCTCCGTGGTGCGCAGGGCCTTGACGAGGGGGTCACGGCCGAGGCCGATGCGGCTCGCGTCCGCGCGGCCGGGACCGGTCGGCTGCGGGCCGGCCATGAACGGGTCGTACCTGCTCGTGTCGTCCGCGGCCATGTCCAGCGCCTCCTTGAGCGTCCGGCGTGCCTTGGAGACGTTCGCGGCGACGCCGCCGCGCGTCATCCGCAGCGTCTTGGCGATCTCCTGCTGGGACCAGCCGTGCAGACAGAACAGCACCATCGTGACCCGCTGCCGCGGCGGCAGTGCGGCCAGCAGCCGCAGCACCTCGCGCGCCTCCGCGCTCTGTTCGGGGCTCGCCCGGACCGGCACCGGCACGTCCGGCAGCCGGTCCTGGCCCGTTCTGCGCCTGCGCTGTGCCTTCCACAGCCGCTGGACGGCGACCCGGTACACCCACGCCTCGGGCAGGTCGTACTCCGCGATGCGGTCCCAGGCCCGGAAGGCCTCCAGGAACGCCTCCTGGGTGACGTCCTCGGCGTCCTCGCGGCTGCCGCAGAGCATGATCACCTGCGCCAGGACACGTCCGTACGCGCAGGTGAAGAAGGTCTCGAAGTCCCGTTGCCCCAGGGCCTGTTCCGCGCTCACCGGTGGTCAGCCCCGACCGGCTCGGCGGCCGTCGACGACGCCGGACGCGCGATCAGCGTCCGGCCGTCGGCGCGCGTGACCTCGACCGTGCCGCCGGGCCCGGCCGCCCGCACGACCGTGGCCAGCGCGTGCGCCCACGCGCGGTCCCGCGCCGGCTGCGTCCACAGCACCGCCAGCGCGTACACCAACTGCGTACAGGCCGGCACCACGACCACCACCACAGGTTCGACAACCATCTCAGGGTCCCTTCCACAGGATCGGAGCAGTGACACCCTGATACAGCCGTGAGCGCCCAACTCGTTTACCCGGGACCGGAATTCACCGTCCTGGACCGGACGGCCGCAGCGCCTGTCGGGCAGCCGAGGCCCTGCGGTCCGCGGTCCGGTCGGTCAATTCCTGAACGTTTCCTGAACGCCTTCCACGCTGTTCGGGGGTGCCGCTTTCGGAGGATCGGACCGGCGGTGCCGTGATGCGATCACCGTGATGACTCCCGCGAGGAGAATCCCGAGGACCAGGCTGATCGGTCCCGTACCCCATTGCAGTCCGTCCCCATAAGGGGCGGGTACGGAAAGCCAGTCCGCGACGGAGGCACCCAGGGGACGGGTGACGGTGTAGGCGAACCAGAATGCCAGGACTTCGTTGAGACGGAACCAGCGATAGCCGGCCGCCGGGATCAGGATGATTCCGAGGAAGACGAAGGACGAGGCCAAAGTACCGAGTCCCAGGGTCACGGCCGCGAAATCACCCGCGGCCGTTCCCAGCGCGAAGGTGCACAGGACGGTCAGCCAGTAGAACAGCTCCCGCAGACGATTGTCGATGCTGTGCACGTCCAGGGTGCGCTGTGTCGCGTACCAGGCGGCGAAGACGCCGATCTGGACGGCCACCAGCATCAGCGTGGAAGCGTAGAGCGGCATCCCCAGATCCTTGTTCAGGAAGTCCGCCGACATCGTTCCGAATATGCTCACCGCGGTCACCGCGAGCCAGTAGACCCACGGAATGTATTTCGTGGTGCCGATCTGCCCGGCCAGGCAAACGAGGAGCAGGACCAGCCCCATCAGCATCGCGGCATGCTGTCCGATGTAGTCGTTGAAGAAGACGTAGTCCGAGAAGGACTCACCGAATCCCGTGGTGCACAGTTTCGCGATCCAGAAGATGAGGGTGATCTCCGGCACTTTCATGGCCATGGTCGCTGGTCGAGTTCTCATGTCGCGACGCTAAAAGCAGCCCCGGGAGCGGCACATCCGACAATGGTGGCCACTTTCCGGCGGATGTAAGACCTTCGATTGATGCCGCCGGGACCGCCCTTCCGTACTGTCGGCGGGGTGAAGCACCTCCGACCGGCGCACCGACCGTCCCGGGACCGCCCGTCCCTGTCCCTCGTCCTGCTCCTCGGGCCGCCCGTCCTGTGCGCCGTCGCCGCGTCGCACGAGTTGCTCTACAACCGGTCCGGAGTGCTGGACTGGGTGCTGGCGGCCGCGGTGATCTGTCCCCTCCTGCTGCGCCGCCGGGCTCCGGTCGCCGTGTTCTGGTTCTGCTGGGCCGTGGCGATGGCGACCTGGGCGCTCGGCACGGTCTCGTTCTCCGAGTTCGCGGTGCTCGTCGCGCTCTACACCGTCGCCGCCCACCGCGGCCTGCGGCACTCGCTCGGTGCCGCGACGGCCGTCGAGCTCGGCGTCGTCCTGGTGGCCGTACGGTTCGCTCCGGCCGCGAGCGTCAACGACGCCTTCGTCATCCTCAGCGGACTGGCCGCGGCGGCGTTCTTCCTCGGCACCACCGTGCGCGCCCAGCGCCGCTACCTCGCCTCCATCGAGGACCGTGCGCAGCGACTGGAACAGGAACGCGCCCAGCAGGCACAGCTCGCCGCGGCGGCCGAACGCACCCGGATCGCGCGGGAGATGCACGACATCGTGGCCCACGGTCTGGTGGTCGTCGTCGCCCTCTCCGAGGCAGCGGCGGCGACCACGGCGACCGATCCGGAGGGCGCCCGGGGGAAGATGCTCCTGGCCGCGTCGACCGGTCGGCAGTCCCTCGCCGGAATGCGCCGGCTCCTCGGCGTCCTGCGGGCCGAGGACGGTGGCGACCGTGCCCCGCAGCCCGACCTCGGCTCGCTCAAGGCCCTGGTGGACGAGACCCGCGGCACCGGCCTTGACGTCCGGCTGACCGAGACCGGCGACCGCACGACCCTGAGCGCTCAGGCGCAGACGACGCTCTACCGGATCCTTCAGGAGTCGCTCACGAACGTCGTCAAGCACGCCCGGGACGCGTCACGGGTGGATGTCGTCCTGCTGCACGACGGTGACCTCGTCGGCTTCAGCGTCACCGACGACGGCAAGACGTCCCCCGGGACCGACGCCGGGGCGGAAGGAAAGGCCGGCAACGGACTGACCGGGATACGGGAACGGGTCGCCATGTTCGACGGTGATCTCCGGGCGGGGCCCACCCCGTCCGGATGGGTCGTGTCGGGCGAACTGAAGCTGGGAGAACCGCGATGACGATCTCGGTCCTCCTCGCCGACGACCAGGCACTCGTCCGCATGGCCTTCCGCAGCCTCCTCGACACGATGCCGGACATCACCGTCCTCGGCGAAGCCGCCGACGGGCAGGAGGCCGTCGACCTCACGCGGCGCACGCTGCCGGACGTGGTGCTCATGGACGTACGCATGCCGGTCATGGACGGCATCGAGGCAACCCGGCGCATCACCGCCGCGACAGCCTCCCGCGTCCTGATCCTCACCACCTTCGACCTCGACGAGTACGCCTTCGAGGGCCTCCGCGCGGGAGCCTGCGGATTCCTCCTCAAGGACGTCGTCCCGACCGTGCTGCGGGCGGCGATCCGGTCCGTGGCCTCCGGCGACGCCGTCCTCACCCCGCGCATCACCCGAGGTCTCGTCGACCGCTTCGCCCAGATCGCCCCGTGGCCCCACGCGGACGACGCCGGTGCCCTCTTCGCCCGACTGACACCCCGCGAGAAGGACGTGTTCCACCTCATCGCCGCCGGCCTGTCGAACGCCGAGATCGCGGAGCGCCTCTTCCTCACCGAGGCCACGGTCAAGACCCACATCACCCGCATCCTCACCAAACTGCGGCTCCGCGACCGTGTGCAGGTCGTGATCTTCGCCTACGAACATCAGCTGCGCCCGCACGGCGAGTAGCGGGGGCGGAGTCCGGGTGGGCGGCGCCCTCGTCGGCGTCCGTCCGGCGTTTCACCCCAGTTCCAGCACCACCTTCCCCACCGCCTCCCCACTCCGCAGCCGCCGCACAGCCTCCGTCAACCCCTCGATGCCATGCCTCTCGATCTCCAACGTCAGCTCCCCGGACCGCAGTTCCGCCAACAGCCCCTCCGCATCGGCCGCGATCTCCTTGCCCCGCGTCATCAGGTTCACCGGCAGCAGGGACACGTCGGCGAGCAGGAAGTCCGCGAGGTCGACGGTGAGTTCGCGGCCGGCGGTGTAGCCGACGAGCGCGACCCGGCCCCGGGGTCGGACCAGCGGAAGCGCGTCGCGCAGGACCGGGCCGCCGACCGTGTCGACGACCACGTCGACCGGGCCGCCCACGGACTCGGCGGACAGGTCGGAGGCCAGGACGGACTTCGCGGGGGCCGGCACGTGGGTGAGCTTGGCCGGGCGTCCGACGACCCCGATCACCTCGGCCCCGGCCCGCGCGGCGACCTGCACCGTCATCGCCCCGACCGCGCCCGCCGCGCCGGTCACCAACACCCGCTCCCCCGGCTGGACTTGCGCGACCGCGTGCACCGCCGCCCACGCCGTGCCCACCGGCGAGAACCAACTGCACGCCAGCGCAGGGTCCGTGCCCTCCTCCACGGCCTCCGCGGCGGCGTCCGGCACCAGCGCGTGCTCCGCCCAACAGCCGTCGCGGCGCAGGCCGAGGGCCTTGCCGCCGAGCCGGACAAGGGAACCCTCGGGGTGGGTGTCCGAGGCGAGGACGACCCCGCATCCTGTGGTGCCCGGTACGGCCGGCAGGTCGGGGAGGATGCCGAACTTGCCGTCCACGACGTTCAGATCGAGGTGGCCGACCTGGGCCGCCCGCATCCGTACGAGGGTGTGGCCGGGGCGGGGTTCCGGCACCGGCCGCTCCACCAGGCGGGGCAGCGAGCCGAAGCTCTCCAGGACCAGGGCGCGGGACTTGGCGGTCGTCACAACTTGACTCCGTATCGACGCAGTACGCGGGACGCGACGATCCGCAGGACGCGGTCGAAGACGAACCCGAGGATTCCCAGGGTGATGATGCCGACGAAGACCCAGTCGATCCGCCCGTAGTTGCGGGAGGTCCAGATCAGCGAGCCGAGACCGACCTGGGAGGCGACGATCTCGGCGGAGACGATGGTCAGGAAGCTGTTGCCCATGGCGAGGCGGGCGCCGGTGACGATGTGGGGCACGGTCGAGGGCAGCACGATGCTCCGCAGGATCTGGCGGCGGTTCGCGCCCAGGTTCCGGGCCGCGCGCAGCTTGGACTCGCTCACCGCCATGACACCGGCGCTGGTGTTGACCGTGACGATGAAGACGGCCGTGTAGAAGATCAGGACGACCTTCGACGACTCGCCGATGCCGAGCCACACCACCGCCAGGGTCACGAAGGCGACCGGCGGGATGAAGCGGAAGAACTCGATGTAGGGCTCCAGGAGTTGGCGCACCACCGGGACCTGTCCGACGAGCAGTCCCACCGGTGCCCCGACGAGGACGCCGAGTCCCCAGCCGATCAGGATGCGGCGGCTGGAGGCGATGATCGAGTTGGTCAGCGTGCCGTCCGACGCCAACTGCCGTGCCGCGCTGAGGGTTTCGCTCGGCGAGGCGACCAGCGAGGAGCCGTAGGCCGTCGCCAGCAGTTGCCAGACGGCGAGGCCGACGAGGACGGACAGGGTGTACATGCCGAGTGCGCGCAGGCGGCCCGTGGTCGCCCGGGCCTGGCGTTTCCTGGTCTCCGCGCTTCCGGTGGCGGCGGCCGTCGCGACGGTCATCGGGCGTCCTCCTCGGTCTCGGGCGACGGGGCGTCGAGGCCCTGGTCGCGCAGGGACTTGCGGACCTCTTCGCCGATGTCCGCCCGGAGTTGGCGGCGGAGTTCGACGGCGGCCGGGTCGTCCTCGTCGCGCGGCCTGGGCAGGTCGACGGGGTAGACGGACTTCACCGAGGCCGCCGGGCCCGCCGTCATCACGGCGATGCGGTCGGCCAGCAGGATCGCCTCGTCGATGTCGTGGGTGACGAAGACGACGGTGCAGCCCGAGGCACGCCAGATGCGGTCGGTCTCCTCCTGCATGACCTGCCGGGTCTGCGCGTCGAGTGCGCCGAAGGGTTCGTCCATCAGGACTACGCCGGGTTCGTTGGCCAACACCCTCGCGATCTGGACGCGTTGGCGCATACCACCGCTGAGTTGGCCCGGGAAGCGGTCCGCGCAGTGGCGTAGGCCGACCAGGCCGAGGTATTCGTCGGCCAGTTTCGCCTGTTCGGCGCGTGAGGCGCCGCGCATGCGCGGGCCGTAGGCCACGTTCTGACGGACCGTCATCCAGTCGAAGAGGGCCTCGCTGCTCTGGAAGACCATGCCCAACTCCGGGTCGGGGCCGGTGATCCGGGTCCCGCCGACGCTGAGGCTGCCCTCGTCCACGGTCACGAAGCCGGCCATCGCCGACAGCAGCGTGGACTTGCCGCAGCCGCTCGGGCCGAGGAGACACAGGAACTCACCGGCGGCTATGTCGAGGGAGATGTCCCGGACGGCCTGGAAGGAGTCGAAGCGGATGCCGACGCCGTCCGCGCACAGGGCGGCGCCACGGACCTTCGACCGGGCGGTCTCCACGACCTCCGTCATCACGATGTTCCCTTCAAGTGCTGGGTGAACCAACCGCGTTGGACGGCCGTCGTGACATCGGGCTGGGCCTTGACCTTGCCGGAGTCCACGAAGAACTTGGCCGTGTCCGCGTACCCCTTGAGGTCCGTGTCGGTGAAGTCGCGGGTGCCGAAGTCGATTTCCTTGATGGCGGTCAGGGTCTGGGCGGCCGGGACCTTCACGGCCTTCTCGGTCGCGTCGGCAGCGGCCTTCGGGTCGCTCTCGGTGAGCCGGGCCGCCTCCTGAAGGGTCTCGGCGACCTTGGTGGCGGTGTCCGGGTTGGCCTTCAGCCAGGCCGCGCTGGTGAGCAGCCACTGGGAGTAACTCAGGCCGTAGGCACCGGTGTTCTCCAGGATGTGCCCGCCCTGCGCGACGCCCTTGGTGGGCCAGGGTTCCCACAGGACGTACGCGTCGACGTCGCCCTTCTGCATCAGGGCCGGGATCTCGGGCGGGTCGGCGGTGACGAACTTGACCGACTTCGGGTCGATGTTCTTCGACTCCAGGAAGCGGGTGGCCGCGAGTTCGGAGAGTCCGGGGGCCACGGCCATCTTGCGTATCTGCGAAGGGGACTTGACCTTCTGGCCGAGGACGACCTTGAGGTACTTGCCGGACTGCTCGTAGACCAACAGGGAACGCAGGTCCGGGTCCTGGGGCAGCATGCTGATCGTGGTGGTGTCGGAGTTGCCGGACAGCTGGACCTGGCCGGCGACGAGGTTGTTGACGCCCTCGCTGCCCTGCCCGAACTGGACCAGCTGGACGTTCACTCCGTGCTTGGCCCAGAGGCCTTTCGCGTCGGCGAGGAAGAAGGGCGCGTACGAGGCGTCGATGCCGACGCCGATGCGGATCGTGGGGCCCGCGGCGTTCTTGCCGGAGCCGGAGCCCGCGGCCGAGTCGGTGGTGCCCGCGCCGCACGCGGTGAGCGTGAGGAGTGCGACGGCGAGGGCGGTGGGGCCTGCGAGGGGGTGGCGTGTCGTGGACCGTGTCTCCATGAGTACCTCAGAGGTCGATGGGAGACCGCCGGCTTCGGCTGGTCGGTGGGGGGCGGCACGGGATCTGGCGCACCGTAGAACGGGGAGTGTCGCCCGCGCATCGACGAGGGTCCGCTGACCGGGACGCGCAGGTGAGCCCCGGTCTCCGGGCGCGTCCGTGCGGTGCGGTCTGCTCAGCGGGACGGGTCCCTTGGGCGGATCCGGCGGTCCGTCGCATGCTCGCCGCACAGGCATCCCGGCAGCAGGAGGACGCGCACGATGACGGTCGACGACTCTCCCGACACCCAGCCACCGGTCCGGAGCCGCCGCAGACCCATGGGTGAGCCCGGCCGCCAGGACTGGAAGTCGTGGCCGCACTACGACGCGGCGGGCGCGGGCTTCCGCGGCTACTGGTACCCGGTGACCTGGTCGAGCCAGATCACGGCCGACCCGCTCCCGTTCACGATCTGCGGCGAGAAGATCACCCTGATCCGGGACGGCGGCACAGCCTACGCGCTGCACAACCGCTGCCCGCACCGCGGCGTCCCGCTCTCCGAGGGCGACCAGCAGTTCCCGGGCACGATCAGCTGCCCGTACCACGGCTGGACCTTCGACCTGCCCACCGGCAAGCTCGCCGCCGTCATCACCGACGGCCCCGGCTGCCGCCTCACCGGCAAGGTCTCGGTGCGGACGTACCCGGTCGAGGAGCGCCTCGGCATGGTGTGGGTGTACATCCCCCTCGCCGACGAGGAACCGCACTCCATCGACTCGCAGTTGCCCGAGGAACTCGTCGAGAACGCCTTCGTGATGGGCGGCCGGATCGACCCGCGCAGCGGCAACTGGCGCTTCGCCTGCGAGAACGGCTTCGACGAGGGACACGCCAAGTACCTGCACCGCACGGCACTTTGGCGCCTGTTCAAGCCGATGCCCACCTGGAACATCACCCGCGTCGTCCCCAAGGGCCGCTGGATCTTCCGGGTCCAGGACGAGGTCTACTGGGAGGCGGACTTCCCCGGCGTCGGCCGCTGGACCAACAAACGCTGGTGGAAGGCCCAGCCGCCGAAGGAGACCTTCAACATCGGCAACACGGGCAAGCCGGACAAGGTCAACCCGACGATCGAGGCCCAGGAGTTCCCCGGCTTCGCGTCCCTGTCGATGCCGGGCGTACTGCGCATCGCGTACCCGAACTTCATCCACTACGAGTTCTACGTCCCCGTCGACGAGGACAACCACCGCTATGTCGGCGTGATGGTCAACTTCACCGAGGGCTGGGACACCCTGCGTTTCTACGCCAAGTACCTCGGTGCGATCCGCTGGTTGTTCCACGGCCAGTTCTCCGGCCAGGACGCCTGGATGGTCGACATCACCGACGCGCCCCCGGAGAAGCTCTACCGCCCCGACATCTCGCTGACCGCCTGGCGGAACCTCAGCGAGGAGGAGTACGGCAAGAAGCTCGCCGGCACCGACACCGGCACCGTTTCCGACGAGAAGAAGGCATGACCATGGGCCGCACCCTGCTCACCCTGCTGATCGGAGCCGGTATCGCCCTCGGGCTCCCGCTCGCCAAGAAGCGCTTCGAGCGCACGACCATGACCCAGGTCCACAGGATCAACCAGTGACCACGGCAAGCGAGTTGACCGGTCTCGACGACCGTCGGCGCGGCTGGGTCGAGGACGCCTGGCAACAGGTCTCCGGCGACCGGCTGCGCGAGCTGATCACCGGGCTCGTCGACATCCCGAGCCCCACCGGCGACGAGCGCCCCCTCGCCGAGCACATCGCCGCGACCCTCACGGCCGCCGGCTGCCGTGGTCAGGTCCAGCCGCTGGACGACCGGCAGGCCAACGCCTGGGCCCGGCTGTCCGGCGACGGAACCGGCCCGGACCTCATGCTCTACGCGCCCATCGACACCCTGACCGTGGGCGAGGAGAGCGAGGATCTCCCATGGATCGGGCCGGAGTTGCGGGACGACATGCGTCCGCGGGCCACGGTCCACGACGACCTCGTCGTCGGCCTCGGCGCCTCCAACCCGAAAGGCCACGCGGCCTGCGTGATGATGGCGGCCGAGGCGATCGCGCTGGCCGGCGTCCCCCTCACCGGCGACCTGGTCGCGGCGTTCGGCGCGGGCGGCATGCCCACCAACGCGCGACCCGGCTCCACCCGCCTCAACACCGGCCAGGGCGCGGGCTGTTCGTTCCTCCTGGAACAGGGCGTCTGGACCGACTACGCCCTCATCGCCAAGCCCGGCTGGACGGTCTCCTGGGACGAGGTCGGCCTGGTCTGGTTCAAGGTGACGGTCCACGGCACCCACACCTACGTCGGCTCCCGCCACCGCCTCCCCTACGACAACGCCGTCGCCCGCGCCGGCGAGGTCGCCCGGCACCTGGAGGAGTGGTTCGTCGAGTACGCCGACCGGCACACCTCCGGCACGGTCGCGCCGCAGGGCATCGTCTCCTCGATACAAGGAGGTTGGCCCCGGATGTCGGCGGTGACACCGGCGTCCTGCACCCTCATGGTGGACCTGCGCATCGCCCCGGAGACGACCCCGATGCAGGCCAAGCGGGAGTTCCTCGCGGCCATCGACGCCCTGCGCGAGAAGAACCCGGGCATCGACGTCTCCGCCGACATGGTCCTGTCCATCCCCGGCACCCGCACCGACCCCGACAGCTGGATCTGCCGTAGCGCGACGGCGAGTTGGGCCGCGTTCGAGGGGCGCGAGCACGAGGTGATCCGGGGCAACAGCGGGGCCACCGACGCCAACATCCTGCGCGGGCGCGGTATCCCGACCGTGCGGGTCGGCATGCCGAAGGTGACGGACTCGCTGTTCGACATCGACTTCGCGCGGGGCATGAACACCGTCTCCGTGCGAGCGATGGAGAAGCTCACGCGCCATCTGATCCGCACGGCGGTCGACACCGTGACCCGCTCCCGCGCCGAAGTGGCCTCCCTGGCGGAAGGAACGACAGCATGACCGAGATCGTCCTGGGCGTGGGCGCCTCGCACAGCACGCTGATGAACACCCACTGGGAGGAGACCTTCCACAAGGACCGGGCCGAGCGGTTCCGTGACGCGCTCGCCGAGGCGCGGGAGGCGCTGCTCGCGGCCCGCCCCGACACGGTGATCCTGATCGGCTCCAACCACTTCCGCGGCTTCTGGCTGGACCTGATCCCGAGCTTCACGATCGGGGTCGGCGAGTGCGTCGCGAGCGGCGAGTCGGGCACCCCGAAGGGCCCGCAGCCGGTGGATGTCCCGCTGGCCCGGCACATCGCCAACTCCCTTGTGGAGAGCGGCGGTTTCGACCCGGCGTTCTCGGCCAGGCTCCAGATCGACCACGGTCAGTCGCACGCCATCCAGTACCTCTTCGAGGGCCTGGACGTCGAGATCGTGCCGATCGTCGTGAACGTCTTCGCCCCGCCGCTGCCCACCCTCGCCCGCTGTGAGGAGTTGGGCCGCGCGATCCGGGACGCCGTCCTCGCCTTCCCCGGCGACCGTCGTGTCGCGGTGGTCGGCTCGGGCGGGCTCTCGCACCGGCTGCCCTGGCCGGACTGGCGTGAACCGCACGGCGACGACGAGGAGTTCATGGTCGGCGCCTGGCTGAACGGCCGGGAGAACTGGCAGGACTACGACGTCCGGCGCCGCGAGATCATCCGCGCCGCCGAGGCCGCGCTCAACCCGGAATTCGACGACGAGTTCCTGTCCCTCGTGGAACAGGGCGAGATCCGGCGGCTCATGGCGTACAGCACCGAGGAGTTGGAGAAGGTCGCCGGCAACGGGGCGCAGGAGCTGCGCACTTGGCTGCTGATGTCGGCCGTGCTCGACCACGTGCCCGGCCGCCGGCTGGCGTACGAACCGATGCCCGAGTGGCTCACCGGGATGGGTGTAGCCGTCCTCGACCCCCAACAGGCCCCCACCGAAAGGCAGTAAGGCAGTCATGAGCATCTGGACCGAACTCTCGGGCATCGACTACCGCCACGCGTACGTCGATACCGGCGATGTCACCACCCGCGCCCTCCAGGCCGGCCCCGAGGACGGCGAGCACGTCGTGTTCCTGCACGGCACGACCGGCCACCTGGAGGCGTTCGTCCGCAACATCCCGGCGCACGCCGAGGCCGGCTACCGCTGCCACGCCATCGACATGCTCGGCCACGGCTACACCGGCAAGCCCGACCGGCCGGGCGAAATCCCGGCGTACGTCGACCACTTGATGGCCTACCTCGATGCCGTGGGTGCCGAACGCGCGCACCTGGTCGGCGAGTCGCTGGGCGGCTGGGTCGGATCCTGGGCGGCGAGCGAGTACCCGGACCGGGTCTCCTCCCTCCAGCTCCTGTGCATGGGCGGCACGAAGATCAACCCGGCGGTGACGGAGCGGCTGAAGACCTCGACGCGCGCCGCGGCCATGGAGCCGGAGATCTCGTACACCCGCGACCGGCTGGCGCTGCTGTGGGCCGAGTGGGACGAGGACCTGGGCGAGGAGCTGACCCAGGTGCGCTACGAGATCTACCACCACCCCGACTTCCAGGAGAACCTGCACAACCTGCTGGCGCTCCAGGAGGTGGAGGCGCGTGAGCGGAATCTGCTGCGACCCGACCGCATGGCGCGGATCAAGGCGCCGACGCTGGTGGTGTGGGGCAACAAGAACCCGCTCGGGGACGTACCGGAGGCCGAGGCGATCGCCGCCGCGATCCCGGGAGCACGGCTGGAGATCTTCACAGAATGCGGACATTGGCCGCAACATGAGAAGGCCACCCTGTACAACCCCCTGAGTCTCGCGTTCCTCGCAGAGTCGTCGTCCGCCCACCGACAGTGAGATTCCCGCCGTAACCGTTGACCGTGAGGTGCCCGCCATGACCGTCGTCCCGATCGCCCGCGCCGCGGCCTACACTCCCCCGCCTCCCGTCACCGCGGCCTCCGCGTCCGCGTCTCCCGACTCGATGAACTCCGTCCTCGGCAAGGTGCGGCCCATCCTGGAGGCGTTCACGGTCGACGACGAGTCGCTCTCCCTCGCGGATCTCGTGCGCCGTACGGGGGTCGCCAAGGCCACGGTGCACCGGCTCTGCCAGGAGCTGGTCGTCTGGGGTCTGCTGGAGCGGGCGGGGTGCGACTACCGGCTCGGGCTCAGACTCTTCGAGATCGGTCAGCGGGTGCACCGCCAGCGGATCCTGCGCGAGGTGGCGCAGCCGTACATGGAGGATCTGCTGCTCGCCACGCAGGAGACGATCCACTTCGCGATCCACGACGGCCTCGATGTCGTCTATCTGGAGAAGATCCTGCCGCACCGGGGCCTGAGCGAGGAGTCCCGGGTGGCGGGGCGGCTCCCGCTCTACTGCACGGCCACCGGCAAGGCGATCCTGGCCTTCTCCCCCGCGACGCTGTTCGGGGAGGTGGTCAGAAACGGGCTGAAACCGTTCACCCGGCACACGATCACCTCGCCGGGGCGGCTGCGCGGCCAGGTGGAGCGCATCCGGGAGGAGGGCATCGCGACCGAGGCGGAGGAGGTCAGACTCGGCTACATGAGCATGGCCGTGCCCGTCTTCGGCCGGCAGAACACCCTCGCCGGCGCCCTCTCGATCACCGCCCCGACCTACCGCGTGGACGCAGCCGCACACGCGAGCGCGCTGCGCACCGCGGGTCTGGGCATCGGCAGGTCGCTGCGGTCGGCCCTGTGAACGCCCTGGACGAGGTACTCACCCGGGCCCGAAGTCTCGTCGGCCGGTGGGAGGACGAGGACTGCGGCACGGTCACCGTCAAGGACTTCTGCCGCTACGCCGCCGCGCTGAACGACGCCGACTACATCGACCGGGCCCGGAAACGGGAGGCGACGGGCGAGCCGGTCGAGGCCCCCGCCCTGTTCCTCGCCGCCACCATGAGCTGGGAAGACGGCCCACCCGAACGGGAGTTGAGGCCCGACGGACTGGCCACCCGCGAGTCACCGTGTACCGCCGGCCTGCCGGTCCGCCAGGTGCACGGCGGCCAGACCGTACGGCTGCTCAAGTCCCCGGTCGCGGGGTGCCGTGTCACCGCCTCCCGCGCCGTCACCTCCGCCGAACGCAAGCAGGGCCGCTCCGGCGCCTTCGTGCTGCTCGGCCTGACCACCCGCTTCACCTCGGCGGACGGCACCGAACTGACCGCCGTCGACGAGACCATCGTCGTGATGGAAGCACTCGACTCCCCCGGAGCCGCATGAACCCGCCCGTCGCCGGTGACATCTGCCCGCCGCAGCGGTACACGCACAGCACGGTCCAGCTCTTCCGCTTCAGCGCCGTGTCGTGGAACTCCCACCGCATCCACTACGACGCCGGGTTCGCGGCTTCCGAGGGCTTCCCGGACGTCGTCGTACAGTCCACGCTGCACGGCGAGACCCTCACCCGGTACGCGTTGGCGTGGGCCGGGCCGAACTCCCGTCTGGAGACGGTGAGTTGGCGCAACCGTACGACCGCCGTGGCCGATGAGCCCCTCACCTGGACCGGGACCGTGCAGACAGTAGAGGGCGCACATGTGTCCCTGGAGGTCGCCGTCCTCAAGGCCGACGGCTCTCCGTGCGTGACGGGAACGGTCCAACTCGCCCTCGTCTGACCCCCCGTCCCGGCAGCCGGACCGGTTCCATTGGGCGCTGAGCAGTCCGTTCCTACGCTCCTGAACCATGAGCGTTCCTATAGATGCGCCGGTCCAGTCACCGGTGATCGAGACCGACATCCTGATCATCGGCGCCGGCCCGTCCGGCCTCTACGGCGCCTACTACGCCGGCTTCCGCGGACTGCGGGTCACGGTGATGGACGTCCTGCCGCAGTGCGGCGGGCAGATCAGCGCGATGTACCCGGAGAAGCCCATCTTCGACATCGCCGGGTTCCCGTCGGTGCGCGGTCGTGACCTCGTCGACAACCTGGTCGCGCAGGCCGCGCCGTACGGCGTCCGGTATCTCCTCGGGGAGCGGGCGGTCGATCTGGCCCACGACCGCGAGGGCCGTCCCGTAGTCCGTACCGACACCGGAACGGCCGTGCGGGCGGAGGCAGTTGTCATCACGGGCGGGGTGGGGACGTTCACGCCCCGGGCGTTGCCGGCGGGCGAGGGCCATCTCGGGCGCGGGCAGGTGTACTTCGTGCCTGACCCGGCCGAGCACGCCGGTCATGACGTGGTCGTGGTCGGCGGCGGGGACAGTGCCTTCGACTGGGCGGCGCTGCTCGCCCCGATCGCCCGGTCCGTCACCCTCGTCCATCGCAGTGCGCGCTTCCGGGCGCACGCGGCGAGCGTGGAGAAGGTGCGCGCGCTCGGCATCGAGATCATCACCGACTCCGAAGTGAGCGCCCTGCACGGCGAGTTGGGGGTCGAGCAGGTCGAGGTGCGGCACCGGGTGGAGAAGACCGTCCGGCTGCTGCCCGCCCGTACCGTCGTCGCCGCCCTCGGCTTCATCGCCGACCTTGGACCGCTCCAGACCTGGGGGCTCGAACTCCAGGCGCGGCGGATCGCCGTGGACACGCGGATGGCGACGAATCTGCCCCGCGTGTTCGCCGCCGGGGACATCACCGACTACCCGGGCAAGGTGCGGCTGATCTCCGTCGGCTTCGGCGAGGCCGCCACCGCCGTGAACAACGCGGCCACCGTCATCGACCCCGAGGCCGCGCTGTTCCCCGGCCATTCCACCGAGAAGGAGAACTAGTCATGGCCTACGTCATCGGATCGGCCTGCGTCGACATCATGGACCGGTCCTGCATGGAGGAGTGCCCGGTCGACTGCATCTACGAGGGCGAGCGCAAGCTCTACATCAACCCCGTGGAGTGCATCGACTGCGGCGCCTGCGAGACGGCCTGCCCCGAGCAGGCGATCACCGTCGACCGGCTCGCCGACCCGGAGTTCCGCGCAGACAACCGCCGCTTCTTCGAGGAGCCCCTGTCCGGCCGTACGGCACCGCTCGGCAGCCCCGGCGGGGCGACCGCGCTGGGACCGGTGGGCGCCGACACGGCCTTCGTGAACTCGCTGTGATCTTCGGTGAGTGGCTCAAATCTGCGTTTCCAGGGGTGGCGCAATCCTGCGCGCCCCGAGGGAATTCCAAGCGAAAGCTGCACCGCAACACCGGCATATCCTCGCCCGCCCACACTCCTCCTTACCAGTTCCCACGGAGAGGAGTGAACACGGTCCTATGACGGAGCGAACAGTCCTGGCCGGAATGACGTTGATCGACGGCACCGGAGGTGCCGCACGGACGAACGCGACCGTGGTGATCGACGGCGCCGTGATCACCGAGGTGGGCGACGCGGACAGCGTGGCGACGACCCCGTCCGACACGGTGTACGACCTGCGGGGGACGACCCTGCTGCCCGGTCTCGTCGACTGCCATGTGCACCTGCGGTCCAACGCGGGCTCCCGCCCCCAGGACGTGCAGCTGTGGAACATGCTGACGTCGACCGAGGAGCAGACCCTGCATGCCGCGGCCAACGCCCGTGAGGCGCTGCGGTCCGGTTTCACCACGGTCCGGGACACGGCAGGTTCGCTGCCCGAGGTGGCGGTCAAGCACGTGATGGACGAGCACGTCCTCGACGGGGCGCGGGTCGTCGCGTCAGGACTCGTCGGTATGACGGCGGGGCATGGCGACATGTTCTGCCCGGCGACCCTCGACGAGAAGCGGATGTGGCCGCCGGCCGACGGCGCGGACGAGTGCCGCAAGCGGGTCCGGGAGTACGCCCGCATGGGCGTGGACCTGATCAAGATCTGCACGAGCGGCGGCACACTCTCCGTCGGCGACAAGACCTCGTGGCGCAACTACACGGACGCCGAGATCGACGCGATCGTCGACGAGGCGCACGCCCTGGACCTGCGGGTCGCGGCCCACGCGCACACCCGGGCCGGGATCACGGCCGCGCTGGTCGCCGGGGTGGACACGCTGGAGCACGGTTCCGACCTCGACGAGGATCTCGTCGAACTGATGCTGGAGCAGGGCACGTTCCTCTGCCCGACTCTGTCGATCAGCGAGTTCATGACCGAGCACGGGCGCCAACGCGGCCTGGTCACCGAGCAGTTGGACAAGGCGGAGCTGCTCCGCGAGCGCCGGCTCATGTCCGTACGCCGTGCCTATCGGGCCGGGGTGCGGATCATCTCGGGCAGCGACTCCTCCAACACGATGCGGTTCGGCAATCACGCCCGTGAACTGGTGCTGCTGCACGAGCAGATCGGCATGACGCCGGCGGAGGTCCTGGTCGCGGCGACCTCCGCCGCCGCCGAGGCCCTCGGTCTCGGGGCCAGGACGGGGACGGTCGCCCCAGGCAGGTGGGCCGACCTCCTGCTGGTGGACGGCGACCCGCTCGCCGATCTGAGCGTGCTCAGCGATCGGCGCCGACTGCGCGCGGTGTTCCGCGAGGGCCGGGCGATCGACCCGAACGCGGCCGATGCCGTCCCCGGCGCGCTCACCGCGCGACTCCGTCCCTCCGAACCGACCCGTACGACGCCCCGGGCCTCGGCGCCGGCCGCCGCGATATAAGGGGAGAGATCCAGTGCTGCGTTATCTGTCGATCCGTGTGCTCCGCTCGCTCGCGGTGGTCCTCTGCCTCAGCGCCATCGTGTTCGCCCTGGCGCATCTGGTTCCCGGTGATCCGGCGGCCCTGATCGCCGGCGAGAACTCGACGCCCCAGCTGCGCGCCCAGATCACCCAGCAGCTGGGCCTCGACCAGCCCGTGTGGTCGCAGTACCTGAGCTGGATCGGGCACGCCGTCCGGGGCGACCTCGGCTCCTCCCTGCTGGACGGGCAGAGCGTCGGCGCGCAGGTCGCCGACCGGCTTCCGGTGAGCCTCGAACTGGCCGTCTACGCCGCGGTGATCGCGGTCCTGTGGGGCATCCCGGCGGGCATCTGGTCGGCGATGCACCAGGGGCGCGCCAAGGACCGGGTGGTCAACAGCGCGGCGTTCATGGGGCTCGCCGTGCCGCCGTTCGTGGTCGGCACGGTGATGGTTCTCCTGGTGAGCACGCTGGCACCAACCTGGCCGCTGTTCTCGTTCGTGCCGTTCTCCCAGGACCCGCTCCTCAACCTCCAGGTGCTGCTGCTCCCGGCGATCGCCCTGGGCATCCCGTTCGGCGCGACGCTCTGCCGCTACATGCGGGCCGCCGTCCTCGACGTGGAGGGCCAGGACTTCATGCGGACGGCGGCGGCGAAGGGCGCGGGGCGCCGGCGGCTGATGCTGCGGCACGCGCTGCGCAACGCGCTGGTGCCGGTGGTCACCGCCGGCGGTCTCCAGCTCGGGGTGCTGGTCGGCGGCACGGTCATCGTCGAGCAGGTCTTCGCCCTGCCCGGCCTGGGCTCGCTGATCGTCAACTCCATCACCCAGCACGACTTCACGGTGATCCAGGGCGCGATCCTCGCGCTGGGCGCCTCCTATGTGCTGATCAACCTGGTGACCGACCTGGTCTACCCCCTCATCGACCCCCGCATCCGGACGACTGGAGCCCGCCGTGACGGTTGAATCCACCGCGCCCGCCGTCACCGTGCCCGCGGCGCGCCGACTACGGAGGCCCCGCCTCGGCTGGAACGCGACCCTGACCACGGGTGTCTGCGTCCTCCTCGCGATCGTGGTGCTGTCCCTGCTCATCGGCGTCTTCGGCCGCTACTCGACGACGGACGTCAGCGACTCGCTGCTCACCGGCCCCTCGGGGAGCCACTGGCTGGGCACCGACAACCTCGGCCGCGACCTGTTCACCCGGACCTTCGGGGCGGCCCGCCAGTCCCTCATGGTGGCCTTCGGGGCGACCACGCTGGCCGCGCTGATCGGCATCCCGATCGGTCTCGTCGCGGGCTACAACGCGCGGCGGCTGGACGCGGTGCTGATGGCCGCGATGGACACCGCGATGTCCATTCCCTCTGTACTGCTGGCACTTGTGCTGGTGTCGGTCTTCAGCCCGGGGATGTGGGTCCTCATCGGGGGCATGGGGCTGATCTTCGTGCCCTACTTCGCGCGGATCGTGCGGGCTCCGGCGCTCACCGTGCGCGAGCGGGACTTCGTGTCGGCGGCGCGCATCGCGGGCGTACCGACCCCGGTGATCATCGGCCGCCATGTGCTGCCGAACGTGCTGTCCTCCGCGCTCGTCCAGTACGCCAACACGGCCGCGACCTGCGTCCTGGTCGAGGCGTCCCTGAGCTATCTGGGCCTCGGTATCCAGCCTCCGACGCCCAGTTGGGGCCGGATGATCTTCGAGGGCCAGCGCTACATGAAGGACGACCCGCTGCTGGTGATCGTCCCCGGCATCACCCTGGCCATCGCCACCGCGGCCTTCGGCCTCATCTCCGACGGCCTCCAGGAACAGCTCAACCCGCGCGGCAAGCGCCGCACGCCCTGAACAGGCGCCCGCACCACGTCACTTCACCCTCACGTTCTTGAGAAACAGGCGGTCCTGATGACGAACCACACCCTCTCCCGCAGAAACGCGCTGGCCCTCGGCGGCAGCACCCTGGCCGGCCTGATGCTGGCGGCCTGCGGCGGTACGGCCACCACGGCGAGCAAGACCTCCGGGAAACCGGTCAGCGGCGGCACCCTCACCATCGGCCTCGACGGGGAGCCCACGGTCGGCTTCGACCCGCAGGTGGCCCAGGCCTACTTCGACCAGCAGATCGTCGCGCAGTTCTACGAGGGCCTGCTGAGCCTGGACAGCAAGGGCCAGATCAAGCCCGGGCTCGCCAAGAGCTACCAGCAGGTGGACGCCACCACCTACCGGTTCATGCTCCGCGACGGGGTCACCTTCCACGACGGCACCAAGCTCACCACCGACGACGTCATCTTCAGCCTGGAGCGGCTGATGGACCCGGCGATCAAGTCGCCGTACACCCAGCAGTACAAGATCAAGACGGTGACCGCGCCGGACGCGAGCACGATCGAGATCAAGCTGAGCGCCCCGCAGCCGTCGCTGTACAACTTCCTGGCCCGCCCGTGGAGCGGCGCCATCATGAGCAAGAAGTGGACGACGTCCCGCACCGGGAACCAGCTCAAGCAGTCGGAGAACGGCACCGGTCCCTTCGCCCTGAAGAAGTGGTCGAAGGGCATCTCCATCGAGCTCTCCGGCCACAAGGGCTACTGGGACAAGCCGAAGCCGTACCTCGACACGGTGATCTACCGGCTCATCCCCGACGAGACCTCGCGCGTCGCCTCGCTGCGCTCCAACTCGGTGCAGCTGCTGTCCTTCCGCGATCTGCGCATGGTGAGCGACGTCAAGACGACGAGCGGTGTCACCGAGGCGAACGGGCCGATCGTCTCCAGTGTCTGGCTCAACATGAACACCCTCAGCGGACCGCTCGCCGACAAGCGGGTCCGGGAGGCGTTCAACCTCGCCATCGACCGCACGACCCTGATCAAGACGCTGGGCAGCGGCTCCGCCACCTTCGGCTACGTCATCCCGCCGCAGGACCCGTACGGCATCACGCCCACGGCCGCCGACCCGATGTACACACAGAACCAGAGCAAGGCGATCGCGCTCCTCAAGGAGGCGGGCAAGAGCAAGGTCACCATCGAGCTGCTCGCCCCCAGCGACCCGGCCTACGGCCCCGACATCTCCGCCATGGAGCTGATGAAGGCGCAGCTGTCCAAGGTGGGCATCACGCTCGACCTCAAGCTCGTGCCGTTCGCGAGTGTCGTTCCGAAGGTGCTGGCCGGCGAGTACACCGACATGGTGATGATGACCAGCGTGCTCAACGCCGACCCGAGCCAGTACCTGGACCTGTGGTTCGCCAAGGGCAGCCCGGCGACGAAGGTCAAGGACCCGCACCTGTGGGACCTGATGGCCGCCGCGAAGAGCGAGCAGGACAACGCGAAGCGCATCACGCTCTACCACCAGCTCGCCCAGTACATCGCCGACGAGGCCTACCTCCTGGTGCCGTACGCCAAGGCGGTGCGCGGCGAGGCGTGGAGCGACAAGCTGCACGGCTACCAGCCGGACGCCACGGCGACCCGGCTCAACCTCAAGAACGCCTGGCTGTCCGCGTGAAAGCCGACACCTTGACGCCCGCCCGTGCCGCCACCGGGTCCGACGGCACGGGCCCGGTCCTCGACGTCTCGGGGCTGCACATCGGATTCGGCGGATCTGACGTCGTCTCCGGTGTGGATCTCCGCGTCGAACAGGGCGAAGTGGTGGGCCTGATCGGCGAGAGCGGCTGCGGCAAGTCCAGCGTCGCCCTCGCCGCCATGGGGCTGCTGGGCTCCGGCGCCGACGTCCGCGCCGACCGGCTGGAGGCGTGCGGCACGGATCTGCTGGGCAGCGCGCCGAAAGAGCTGGAGAGCCTGCGCGGCGACCGCGTGGCGATGGTCTTCCAAGAGCCGATGACCTCGCTCAACCCGTGCATGCGGGTCGGCGCGCAGGTCGCCGAGGTGCTGCGCATCCACGGCAAGGCCGGCCGGAAGGAAGCGCAGGAGCGGGCGGTGGACCTGCTGCGCCTGGTGGAGATCCCCTCCCCCGAGCGCCGGGCCAGGCAGTTCCCGCACGAACTGTCCGGCGGCATGCGCCAGCGCGTCGTCATCGCCATCGCGATGGCGGGCAGCCCGCGCCTGCTGCTGGCCGACGAACCGACGACCGCCCTGGACGTCACCGTGCAGGCCGAGATCCTGCGACTGCTGCGCTCGCTCCAGGAGGAGCACGGCATGGGGATGCTGCTCATCTCGCACGACCTCGGGGTCATCACCGCGATGTGCAGCCGGGTGCAGGTGATGTACGCCGGTCAGGCGGTGGAGTCCGGCACGGTCGAGCAGGTGCTGAACGCGCCCCGGCATCCGTACACGCGGGCGCTGCTCGCCGCGGTGCCCCGGATGCGGGAGGGCGACGGCACCCCGCTGACCGCGATCCGCGGCCAACTCACGGACGACGCCCGCAAGTTGCCCGGGTGCCGCTTCGCGCCGCGCTGCCCGCTGGCCGCCGACGCCTGCGCCGAGCCCCAGCCGCTGCGGCCCGTCGGCGAAGGGTGGGTGTCGCGCTGCTGGCGTGACATCGAGGACGCCCCGACCGCAGCCGGAGGAGACGATGACTGAAGCACAGCTGGACAAGACCGCCGCGGACACCCAGGTGCCGCTGCTCGAACTCGCCGGTATCGGGCACGAGTTCGGACGCCGCCCGGGCCGTTCCGGTGTCCGGGCCGTGGACGACATCTCCCTGGCCCTGAACCCCGGTGAGACGGTCGGCCTGGTCGGCGAGTCCGGGTGCGGCAAGAGCACGCTCGGCCGGATCGCCACCAGGCTGTACCGTCCCACCCGGGGCGCCGTGCGCTTCGAGGGCAAGGACATGACGCACCAGCCGAAGAGCGCCGACCTGAAGGCGTTCCGGCGTGCGGTGCAGATGGTGTTCCAGGATCCCAACGGCTCGCTGAACCCCCGGCTTCCGGTGGGGGCGAGCATCGAGGAGCCGTTGCGTGCACGTGGGGTGCCGCGCACCGACCGGCGCGCCCGGCTGGCGGAAGTCCTGGAGGAGGTCGGGCTCGACGCGGCGGCGGCCGGCCGCTATCCGCACGAGTTCTCCGGCGGCCAGCGTCAACGCCTCGCACTCGCCCGGGCGTTGGCCCCGCAGCCGTCGGTGATCGTCCTCGACGAGCCGACGTCGGCGCTGGACGTCTCCATCCAGGCGCAGATCCTCAATCTGCTCCAGGAGATCCAACAGCGGGACCGCATCGCCTACTTGTTCATCTCGCACAACCTCGGCGTGGTCCGCCATCTGAGCCAACGGGTCGCCGTGATGTACCTCGGGTCGATCGTCGAGATCGCCCGGCGCGGCAGTTGTTCGAGGCTCCGCAGCACCCGTACTCCATGGCCCTGCTCTCGTCGGTCCTGGAGCCCGGCGACGACACCGGGCCGGGCGAACAGATCGTCCTCAAGGGCGAGTTGCCCTCGCCGACCGACATTCCGGCCGGCTGCCCCTTCTCCTCGCGCTGCTGGCTGGCCGACGACCACTGCCGCAGCGAACGCCCCGCACTCACCGAACGGACACCGGGCCATCTGACCGCGTGCCACAAACCAGGGGGTCACTCATGACCGACACACTGCGCCGCGGCTATGTATCCAGCCCGTTCGGCCAGCTGCACTATGCCGAATGCGGCACGGGCGAACCAGTTCTGATGCTCCATCAGACACCGCGCTCCTGGACCGAGTACCTGGATGTACTCCCCCGCGTCGGGGCCACGCACCGGACCATCGCCATGGACACCCTGGGTTTCGGGGCATCCGCGAAACCCGAGGGGCCGCACACGATCGAGCGGTGGGCCGACGCGGCCGACGCGCTGATCGAGGAACTCGGCCTGGAGCGCTTCCACCTCGTGGGCCACCACACCGGCGGGGTGATCGCGGTGGAACTCGCCGCACGCCACCAGAAGCGGGTGGCGAGTCTGTTCCTGTCCGCGACGCCGTTCATCGACGAGGAGAAGCGGCGTTCGGCGGACCAGCGCAAGGCAGTCGACCATGTCGTACCGCAGCCGGACGGCTCGCATCTGCTCGAACTGTGGAACCGCAGGCGGGAGTTCTACCAGCCCGGCGAGGAGGCCGCCCTCAACCGGTTCATGATCGACGCGCTGACCGTGCTGGACCGGGTCGAGGAAGGGCACGTCGCGGTACGCGGCTCGATGATGGACCAGCGGCTGCCTCTCGTCACCGCCCGCACGCTCGCCGTCTGCGCGTCCGGGGACCACTTCTCGATGCCGGGCCTGGAGAAGTTCGCGGACGCCGGCTGCGAGACACGGGTCATTCCCGGCGGACACGTCCCCGTGCCGGAGCAGCTCCCCGAGGAGTTCTCCCGGCACATCCTCGACTGGGTGGCGGCGGGATGACCACCGCCGGCGCGGTCCGGGAGTCCGGCGAGCGGCCCAACTCGGTGCTCGGCAAGGTAAGTCTGATCCTGTCGGCCTTCGGCGACGACGACTTCTCCCTGGGCCTCGCCGAGTTGAGATCCCGCACCGGCATCGCGAAGGCCACCGTGCACCGGCTCTGCCAGGAACTGGTGGCCACCGACTTCCTGGAGCGGGACGGCTGCAACTACCGCCTGGGCGTACGGCTTTACACGATGGGCCTGCGCTCGCCCCAGCAGCGCACGCTGCGCGAGGCGGCCAGGCCGGTCATCGAGGGCCTCGCGCAGAACCTGGACAACGCCGTGATCCTGGCGATCCCGCACGACTCCGAGCTGCTGTGCGTCGAGAACATCGGCACGCACCGCAATCACGCCCGCTCCACCGCCGACGGCCGGCGCCTGCAGCTGCACAGCACCGCCGCGGGCAAGCTCACCCTGGCGCTGCTCCCCGAGCAGTACCCACTGGCGAGCGTCCTCCCGCTGGCGGTCCGCTGCACCCCGCACACGCTCGGCCCCGCCCAACTGCCCGGTGAACTCAAGCGTGTTCGGGAGCAGGGCTACGCCGTCGAGGTCGAGGAGCGGCGCCTGGGCTATCTCGCCGTCGCGGTGCCCGTGCGCGGCGCGGGCGGCGCCTACCTGGGCGCGCTCTCGGTCATCGCGCCCACGGCGGGCAGCAGGATCACCCGCCTGCTCACCGCCCTCACCCGGGCATCGAGCGTCATCACGACCCGACTCGCTCGCTACGAGTCCCTCCGCGCTCCCGACTGACAGCGGGCCCCGCACCGCTCTCGGCCAAGGCCGCCACGAACCCCTCGGGGTTGTCGCGCATCATGTGGTGGCCCGCGTCGGGGACGAGGACGACCGGGATGCCGGCCTGCCGCACGGCGGGCTCGTCCGCGTAGGGGCGGCTGCGGGTGCCGATGAGCATCACCCTCGGCTGGGGCAGGCCGTAGAAGAGTTCCGCCGTGCCCGGAGTCGTCCCGCGTACCAGGCTCACGGCGCTGCGGTGGAGGATCGCGGGGTCGGCCGTGCGGACGCGGGCCGCGTAGTCGGCATCCAGTATCGACAGGAGCGTACGGAATCCGCGGCTGACGAAGTCCTCCTCGGACCGGGCCGCGATGGCCGCGCTGTAAAGTCCGCCGCCCGCGCGCAGGTTGGGCTCGGCCACGACGAGCCCGGAGACCAGGTCGGGGCGGGTCGCGGCGAGGACGATCGCGATGGCGCCGCCCATCGAGTGGCCGACGAGGACGGCGTCCTCGATGCCCTCGTGGTCCAGGAGAGCGGCGACCGTCTCGGCGTGCGCCTCCAGCGTGCCGGGGAAGTCCTTCGGGCGGTCGCTGAAGCCGTGGCCGAGGAGATCGACGACGATCGCGCGTCCGCCGTGGAGAGCCGCGACTCCCGTGAAGTCGGCCGAGCCCGCGCAGCCCAGTCCGTGAAGGTACACGCGGGCGGGGCCGTCGCCCGGGAGGTCGAGCCAGCGGAGGTGGCCGCCTGCGCCGGGGAGGTACGTGGACCGCATCAGTGCTCCTCAACAGGCGTCACAGCAAGGGCAGTTCGGGGTGTCATCGCCAGAGGCTCCTGTCGTCCGGGACGGCGAGGAGGCTGTCGGTGGGGAGGTGGGATCCCTGGGGTTCGCGCAGCGGGACGACGCCGACGCAGCGGCCGTCGCGGTCCAGGATGCGGCCCATGTGCTTCACCGTGCGCAGGACCACCGAGCGGTCGTCGATCACCAGGCGCGGGAGACGGCGCGAGAGATGCGCCTCGAAGGTGTGCACGTCGGCCAGCGCGCGCAGCCAGACGTCGATGACGAGGTTGTGCGGGCCCGCGGTGATCGCGCACGAGCGGACCTCCCGGATGCCCGACAGGACGCGGCTGGTCTCCTCCAGGTGCTGGGCGGGCACGGAGGCGAAGTACACCGCCGCCAGCGGCCAGCCGGACAGCCGGCGGGCGAGGTCGCAGCGCAGGCTCACGCGGGAGGCCAGCAGCGACTGGAGTCTGCGGCGGACCGTGGTGACGCCGACGCCGGTGGCGGTCGCCAGGGCGCGGATCGACATCCGGCCGTCGGAGCTGAGGAGTTCGAGGATCTGCGCGTCCAGGGAGTCCCAGGGCGTGGTGGTCCCGGTGCCCGGGTCGGGCGGGATGTCGGAGGCGTGGCTCGCCTCGATGCGCGCGCACTGAGCGGCGTCCAGGCTGCGCAGGCGCCAGCGGCTGCCCTCGGTGGGGACGCCGGTGGAGACGTGGGTGCGGGTGGCGCGGACGCCCGGTGTCTGCTGGAAGAGCCGGGTGGTGAGGTGGGCGAGTTCGTCGAGGTCCCTGGTCTGTACGGCGGTGACGACGTCGCGGCCGCCGGCCGTGATCTTGACGTTGGCCACGGCGTGCTCGGCGGCGAGGGCGCGTGCCACGTCCTCCGCGACGCCGGGTTCGGTGTCGACCTCGACGATGCCCGTCACCACGATCCGGGAGTCCGACAGCCTCGGGTAAGCGGTCACCCAGGCGAGCCCGGCCTCCTCCAGCCGCTGCCAGCGCCGCGCGGCCGTCACCGGATTCACGCCGAGGACGTCGCCGATCAGGGTCCAGGGGGCCCGGGGGTGGATCTGCAGCGCGTGCACGACTCCGCGGTCCAGTTCGTCGAGATCCGCGGCAGCGAAATCCTGCGCCTCCTGGGACGGCGTATTCCTGCGCGCCCGACTGAAATCAGGATCGGAAGCTGCACCGTAGCGCGGGGTTATCTCGTCCATTGCAGACTCCCTTTCGCCTGTTCCTGACAGCGAGGTTCCCCGACACCGAGGTTCCTGACACCGAGGAGTGATTCGGCCCCACCATGACGGATGCCATGACGCAAGAGACCTTTCGGACCATGTTGCGCGTCGAGAACGCCCGCCTCGTCGACGGTACCGGTGCGCTCCCGGTGAATGACGCCGTCGTCGTCGCGGACGCGGAGGGAACGATCGCCTACGCCGGACCAGCGGCTACGGCCCCACCCGTGCCCGCCGACGGCTCCCCGGTCCGGATCATCGACGCCGGCGGCCGGACCGTGCTCCCCGGGTTCTTCGACTGCCACACCCACCTCGCGTACGCGCAGGGCTCGCCGCCCGGGCGGCGTGGCGAACTCGACCCGGTCCTGGTGACCTACGACACCGCGACCCGGCTGCGCCAGACCCTGGACGCGGGTATCACCACCGCCCGTGACCTGGGCGGACTGTCCACCGGGTTCCGTACCGCCGTGGAGACCGGGCGGATCGTCGGCCCCCGCCTGCACACCGCCGTACGGATCATCAGCCACACCGGCGGGCACGCCGACTTCCGCATGCTGGACGGCACCGACCTCAGCGGCGGCGAGATGGCCGAACTGGCCGACACCGTGGACGAGTCCCGGCTCGCCGTGCGCAAGGTGATCCGCGCGGGGGCCGACGTGGTCAAGATCTGCGCGTCCGGCGGCATGGCCAGCCCCTACGACCAGCCCGAGGACGAGGGGCTGATGGAGGAGGAGATCCGGGCCGTGGTGGACGAGTGCCGGCGCCACGGCGGCAAACCGGTCGCCGCCCACGCGCAGGGCACCGCGGGCATCATCAACGCCATCCGCGGCGGCGTCACCAGCATCGAGCACGGCTACGGCCTGGACGAGCGGGCGCTGGACCTGGCGGGCGAGCGGGGCACGTTCGTCGTGCCGACGCTGTCCACTGTGTTCGCGGGCATCGACAAGGACCTGATGCCGGAGCACCACTACCAGAAGAAGGTCCGCTGGTCGGGCATCACCAAGGAGAACATCGCCCGCGCCATCGACCAGGGCGCCCGTATCGCGCTCGGCACCGACGCGGCGGTCTGCCCGCACGGCCAGAACCTGCTGGAGCTGCGCTTCCTCGTGGACCTCGGCATGGACCCGATGACCGCGATCGTCGCCGGCACCCGCGTCTCCGCCGAACTCCTGGGCCTGTCCGACCGGTTGGGCACGCTGACCGCGGGCAAGACCGCCGACCTGATCCTGTGCGACGGCGACCCGCTCGCGGACATCGGCGTGCTCGGCGATCCCGGCAACATCGTGTGCGTCGTCCAGGACGGCGTCGTACGCAAGGATCTGCTGCCGGCGGCGCAGCCGCGCTGACGGTCTCACCCTTGACGGGCCGCGGTACGGAGGGCCGGCAGGACCGAGGCGCCGACGGTCTCGATCAGGCCGGTCGGCAGGTCGTAGGAACCGACGTGCTGGAGGAAGACGTCGGTCACCCCCAACTCGCCCAGGGTGCGCAGGCGTTGGGTGATCTGTGCGGCCGTGCCGATCAGACAGAACTCCTCGGCGAAGCGGACGGCCGCCTCGTCGCTGATCCAGGTCGAGCAGATGTCGACGGCCGCGTCCCAGTCCTCGGCGTGCACGAGGTCCGGGTAGACGCCCTCCACCGTCTCCGGGACGTCGACGTCGATGCCGGCGAGGGCGAGGAAGGACGCGCCGCCGTTCTGGGCGATCGAGGCGCAGATCGGTTTGATCCGGCGGGCCTCGGCCTCGATGTCGTCGGTCACCGCGCAGAACGCGGACACGGTCACCGGGAGCGTGGCGGCGTTCCGGCCCGCCGATTCCGCGCCTTCCCGGACCCGGGCGGTGGCGGCGGCCAGGGTGCGTGGCGAGACACCGCTGAGCAGGATGACGCCGTCGGCGATCTCACCGGCGAGGCGCAGGTTGCGCGGTCCGCTCGCCGCCAGATGCAGTGGCACGGTCGGCTGGGGGTCGCGCAGCCGGGAGCGGACCTTGTCCTCGAAGTCCCACTCGCGCCCGTCCAGCAGGGCCCTCAACATGCCGAGCCCTTCGCGCAGTTGGGCCGAGCCGGTCTGCCGCAGGCCGATGGGCGCGACGGAGCTGTTGCCCACGCCGAGGCCGAGGGTGAAACGGCCCGGCGCCAGTTCGGCGACGCTGCGCGCGGCCGACGCGACGACGGACGGGTGCCGGGTCGCCAGGTTGGTGACGGCGGTGCCGAGGCCGATGTGCTCGGTGGCGAAGGCGGCCGCGGTGAGCGTGGTGAACACGTCCCGCCACAGCAACTGCGAGTCGGGGAACCACACTTGGTCGAAGCCGAGCTCCTCGGCCCGGCGTACGGTCCTGGCCACCCGGTCCGCCCGGTCGCAGGGCGGGACGCGCACGCCGATCCGCAGCGGGCCCTCGTCCGTGTCCGTGTGCGTGTCCGTGTCGCTGTCGCGATGAGCGCTCATGGCGACGACCCTAAGGACGGGTGAGGGGCCGCCAAACGTCCGCGGTCCGCTGAGCGAGCCGCCCGCGCCCGGGAGGGTCGCGGGCGCCCCGGTCCCGGGCGTGACTACGCCCGGCCGGACGACGGCAGGAACGCCATGGTCATCGTGTCGGGCTTGACGGTGACGACCGCTTGAGCGCGTGGCGGGCGTGAGGTGAGTTCGAGGCGGGGCCAGGTCCGCAGGACGGTCGCGAGGATGATCTGGAGTTCGGCCCAGGCGAAGTTCTCGCCGATGCACTTGCGGCGGCCGTCGCCGAAGGCGAGGAAGGAGCCTCGCGTGGCCGGGGCGCGCTCGGGTGTCCAGCGGTCCGGGTCGAAGGTGTCGGGGTCGGGGAAGTGGTCCGGGTCGTGCTGGTGCAGATAGGGGCTCCAGATCACGTCGGCGCCCCGGGGGACGCGGTGGCCGCCGAGGTCGACGTCACGGGCGGCGGTTCTGGTCACCATCCAGGCCGGCCCGTATTTTCGGATGGCCTCCTGCAACACCCGTCGGGAGTAAGGGAGTTGGTCGAGGTCCTGGTGGCAAAGGGGCCGGTCGCCGCACACCGACTCCAGTTCCTCGCGGAGCCGTCGCTCGATGCCGGGGTTCCGGGTGATCTCGTACAGCGTCCAGGCCAGCGTGGTGCCGGTGGTCTCGATCGCTCCGGTCAGCAGGGTGATGGCCTCGTCCTGGAGCTGCTGCCGGCCCAGCGAGTCCTCCGCCGCGAGCAGGGTGGCGAAGAGGCCGGTCCTCTCCTCGTCCCGGGCGGCGCCCGCGTGCGGACAGCCCGTCGCCTCGGCCGGGGCCGCCTCTCCGGTGCCGTGGTGGTCGATGGCCTGGTCGATCAGTGCGCGCAGCCGGGCGACCCGCTCGGCGTGGGCGCGGTTCATGGGCAGCGGCAGTCGGGTCACCCAGGCCGGGAGGATGGTCTGCCTAATCGTTCCTTCCATGATGGCCGGCATGAGGGCGGTGAACTCGCCCGCCAGTCGCCCCGGCACATCGGTGCCGAAGAGGGCCACCAGGAACGCGGCCAGGGTGATGGCGTTCATGTCCGCGTACACATCGCGGGGCTGCCCCGCGGGCCAGGCGGCGACGAGCGACCGTACCCGGTCGATCATGGCGTCGCCGCGCTCGGCGATGTGCGCCTTGTTGAACATCGGCTGCATCAGCCGCCGGTTGCGCAGATGCGTGTCCCCGTCGGCGACGGTGGCCAGCCCGTCGCCGAAGAAGACCCGCAGCGCGTCGATGATCTTCCCGCCCTTGGTGAAGTCGGCGGCGTCGGTCACCAGGACCCGCCGGGTCAGGGCGGGGTCGGTGACCACGTAGGCGGGGGTGGGGCCGATGCGTATGCGGACGATGCTGCCGTGCTCGCGCAGCGAGGTGATGAACGGCAGCGGGTCACGGGCCAGCCGGTGGCCGTGTCCGATCAGCGGCAGGCCGCCGGGGGCGGTCGGGGCGGGGACGGGAGCGGGGGCGTCGGCGGATGAGGTGGCGGGGGCGCTCAACTGATCTCCTCATGGGCAGGCAACCGCAAACGCCCGCATCTCTGCCCAAGATCACCTTCCGGAATGCAATCCGGAAGTGATCCCTCCGTCACACTCCGAAGTTCCTCACACGCGCCGCACACTCCTGGTCCCGTGCTCCGGATTCAACGACGGCATCGCTTAATCCCATGGCGAGGAACGGTTGGACGCGGGAATCGCGCGGGGGCACAGTGGACGTGTCGATCACCCCGACACCACCACCCCCTCATGCACCTCGCGGAGACCCCCCGATGACCCACGTCGCAGATCCTGAGCGTTACAACGGCACCATGCGCTACCGCCGCACCGGCCGCTCGGGGCTCGACCTGCCCCTGCTGTCGCTGGGCTACTGGCACAACTTCGGTGACGACCGGCCGTTCGAGACGCAGCGCGAGATCGCCCTGCGCGCCTTCGACCTCGGCATCACCCACCACGACCTGGCGAACAACTACGGCCCGCCCTACGGCGCCGCCGAGGCCAACTTCGGCCGCCTGCTGAAGCAGGACCTCGCGCCGTACCGGGACGAGCTGGTCGTCTCCACGAAGGCCGGCTGGGACATGTGGCCCGGTCCGTACGGTCAGGGCGGCGGCTCCCGCAAGTACGTCCTGGCCTCCCTCGACCAGTCGCTGAAGCGCACGGGCCTCGACTACGTGGACATCTTCTACTCCCACCGCCTCGACGCCGGCACCCCGCTCGAAGAGACCATGGGCGCGCTGGACACCGCCGTCCGCCAGGGCAAGGCCCTCTACGTCGGCATTTCGTCGTACGACGCCGAACGGTCCCGCGAGGCCGCCGCCATCCTCCGCGAGCTGGACACACCGCTCCTCATCCACCAGCCGTCGTACAACATGCTCAACCGGTGGATCGAGAACGACGGGCTGCTCGATGCCGCGCGGGACGAGGGCTTCGGGGTCATCGGTTTCACCGCGCTGTCGCAGGGGCTGCTGACCGGGCGGTACCTGGACGGGATCCCGGAAGGGTCGCGGGCCGCGCAGGGCACGTCGTTCGACGCGGGCTGGCTGACCGAGGACATGGTGCGCCGGCTGCGCGCGCTCAACGACATCGCGGAGCGGCGCGGGCAGACCCTGGCGCAGCTGGCGCTCGCCTGGGCACTGCGCGACGAGCGGGTCACCTCGCTGGTCATCGGCGCGTCCCGCACGGAGCAGCTCGAACAGAACGTGGCCGCGCTGGACAACCTCGCCTTCAGTTCCGAGGAGCTGGCCGAGATCGACTCGTACGCCGTCGACGGCGGGGTCGACCTGTGGCAGGACGCGCGGACTGGGAAACTCGGCTGAGTCGCACGGTGCCGGCCGTCATGGCCGGCACCTCCCAGGACAGCGCGGAGGCATGACCCACATGACAGTTGACGGCTCGGTCGAGCACACGGACGGCAGCACCGGCGGCGAGAGCGTCCCGACCACTCAGGCGGTGCTGGAGTCGCTGACCCCGAGCGCGACCTTCCTGGTCGTCACCGTGGAGCCCGAGGGCGAGGAGACCGTGCGCGAACTCCTCGAAGATCTGGGCGGGTTGATCCGGTCCATCGGGTTCCGCGCGCCGGACGGGCGGCTCAGCTGTGTGACCGGCATCGGCTCGGAGGTGTGGGACCGGCTGTTCGACGGCCCGCGCCCCGCCGAGCTGCACCCGTTCCGTGAACTCGCCGGGGAACGCCACATCGCCGTCTCCACCCCCGGCGACCTGCTGTTCCACATCAAGGCCGTACGCGCCGACCTGTGCTTCGAGCTGGCGACCGAGATCATGGGCCGGCTGAACGGCGCGGTCGCCGTGGCCGACGAGGTGTCCGGGTTCCAGTACTTCGACGTGCGCGATCTGCTGGGCTTCGTCGACGGCACCGAGAACCCGGTCGGGCGGGCGGCCCGCGAGGCGGTGGTGATCGGCGGCGAGGACCCGGAGTTCGCGGGCGGCAGCTATGTGATCGTGCAGAAGTACGTCCACGACATCGCGGCCTGGAACGCGCTGCCGGTGGAGCAGCAGGAACGGGCCATCGGGCGCAGCAAGTTGACCAACATGGAGATGGACGACGACGTCAAGCCGGCCGACTCGCACATCGCGCTGAACGTGATCACCGGCCCGGACGGCACCGAGCGGAAGATCCTGCGCGACAACATGCCGTTCGGCAGCGCGGGCCAGGGCGAGTTCGGCACCTACTTCATCGGGTACGCGCGCACGCCCTCGGTCACCGAGCAGATGCTGCGCAACATGTTCCTGGGCACCGACTCCGCGTCCCACGACCGCATCCTGGACTTCTCGACGGCCGTCACCGGAAGCCTTTTCCACGTCCCGTCCGCGGACTTCCTGGACGACCTTCCGGACCTTCCCGACCGTTCGGACGGGTGACGCCGGGCGCGACTGAGAGCCGCCTGTGGGGGCGCTGTACGCGGCGCGGGAGAATTCAGCGGTGGGCCAAGACCCGTACATCGCAAGGGTGTTGACGTGCACACACCTGACTGCGAAGGTCTGGACCTGGCGCATCCAGGAGCGCCCCCACAGCCCAGAACTGGAGTCGGCGTGCCCGAACTGACACCCCCCACCGACAACTCCGCGAGAGCGGCGAAGCCCCGGAGCCGACGTCTTCGCCGCTCCGCCGTCGTCACCGTCCTCGGTGCGCTGGCCCTCGTGGTCGGTCAGGCGACGGCCGCCCAGGCCTCCGTACTGACGGCGCTCCCGCAGAACGCGGACGGCCTGGAGCAGACCTTCTCCCCGGCCTACGACTACGACGGCGACGGCTGCTACGCCACGGCCGCCATCGGCACGGACGGCACCATCAACCCCGGGCTGAAGCTCGGCGGCGACGTCAACGGGCACTGCCACGACCTCGCCCAGCTGAACAACTCCAACACGTACTCCCGCGAGAAGTGCAACAACGACTGGTGTGCGGTGATGTACGCCAGCTACTTCGAGAAGGACCAGGTCACGCTGGGTCCGGCGGCGATCGGTCACACCCACGACTGGGAGCACGTCGTGGTGTGGATCAAGGACAACACGGTGCAGTACGTGTCGGTGTCGCAGCACTCCGCGTACCAGGTGTCGGCGGCCTCGGGGGTGCGCTTCGACGGCACACACCCCAAGATCGTCTACCACAAGGACGGCATCGGCTCGCACGACTTCCGCTTCGCCAACACCAACGACGAGCCCGCGGAGAACGCCACCGGCAACTGGTTCTACCCGCGCCTGGTGGGCTGGAACGGCTACCCGGCCGGCCTCAAGGACAAGCTCCTGGCCGCGGACTTCGGTTCGGCCACGCTGAAGATCAGGGACAGCGACTTCAACTACGCGCTGTCCATCGCGGAGCCGTCCGGCATCTCGTTCGACCCGAACGCGTGATGCCGGCCCGGCCCCGGAGCTGCCGTCACGGGCGGGTCTCGTAGCGCGGTTTCGGGGCCGGGTGGATGTTCTGGTTCAGACGGAAGACGTTGTCCGGGTCACGGTCGGCCTTGATGCGGGCCAGTCGCTCGTAGTTGCCGCGGTAGCTGGCCCGGACACGTTCCTGTCCCTCGTCCATCATCATGTTCACGTAGGCGCCGCCCGCGGAGTACGGGTGCAGGGCCTCCTGGTAGTCGACGGCCCACTGCTTGATGAGGCCCGCGTTGGCGGGATCCCGGTCGACGCCCGCGAACACGGACGCCCAGCGCGCGTCGCGATACGCCCACGGGGTCTCGTCGTTGCCGACGTCGTGGGCCGCGCCGTCGATCGGGTAGAGGTGCATCGTCGACTGCGGGGTCGGGACCTCCGCGCCGAACTTGGCATGCAGCTCCACGGCCTCGTCGGGGATGTCGTCGACGAAGTCGGCGCGCCAGTACCACTGGTCACCGGGCGGGTAGAGCCCGTCGAACATGCCCTGCATGTCCGGGTGTCGCATCGGTCCGGCCGCGTGCAGCAGCGGTGCGGGCAGTGCGTCGAGCAGCGGGGCCATCTCGCGTGCGGCGGCCTCGGTGTCGCCGCCGGTGTAGCACCACACGACGCCTGCCGTCTTGCGCAGCTGGATCTCCTCGGGGAACGGCGGGGCGGGCGGAACGCTGCCGTGCAGGAAGAAGGCGTTCAGCTCGCGGGGCGCGTTCGGCAGGAAGTCCCGGTAGGCGGCGAGGACTTCGGCGCTGATCTCGACCGGCCAGAAGGTGGGTCCGGCGACGACCGTGCTCACCTCGTGCAGCCGGAACAGGAAGGAGGTGACGACCCCGAAGTTGCCGCCACCGCCCCGGACCGCCCAGAACAGGTCGCTGTTCTCGTCCGAACTCGCCCGCACCCGGCTGCCGTCGGCCAGGACGAGGTCGGCCTCCAGCAGGTTGTCGATGGTCAGCCCGCATTTGCGGGTGAGGTGGCCGAGCCCGCCGCCGGTGGCGAGACCGCCGACGCCGGTGGTGGAGATGATGCCGCTGGGCGTGGCGAGTCCGTACGCGTTGGTGGCCCGGTCCACCTCGCCCCAGACACAACCGCCGCCGACCCGGACCGTGCGCGCGTCGGGGTCCACCTGGATGCTCCTCAGCGGGGAGAGGTCGGCGACCACTCCCCCGTCGACGGTGCCGAGTCCGGCCCCGTGGTGCCCGCCTCCCCGTACCGCGAGGGGCAGTTGGTGGGCGCGGGCGAAGCCGATCACGCGGGCCACGGCGGCCGCGTCGGCTGGGCGGGCGATGAGGGCGGGCCGTTTGTCGATCATCGCGTTGTAGACGGCGCGGGCCTCCGGGTGGCCGGCGTCGTCCGGCCCGATCAACTCCCCGGCGAAATCGGTCAGTTCTTGACGAGCGGCCTGTGCGGGCGTGCTGGACATGCGGTCCCCCGATTCGTGGTGCTCTGGATGACCTGCTTGTTGTATTTCGCCCGGAACCGCGCGGTCATCCGTGCGCGTCACCCAACTCGGCGCCTGCGGGTACCTACGTTTCGGCGTCCGGCAGCAGTCCCAACTCCGTTGCGCGGGCCGCGGCCTGCCGCCTGGTGGGCGCGTCCAGCTTCTCCAGTACGGCCCGCACGTGGTTGTCGACGGTACGGACGGACACCACGAGCCGGTCGGCGATCTCCGGGTTGGTCAGACCGTCCACGAGCAGTCGTACGACCTGGAGTTGGCGCCCGGTGAGACCACCCGGGTTACCCCGGGTCGCCGCGTGCGGGCCGCGCGGGATGCGGCGGACACCGAGGTCGCGCAGCTCGGCGCGGACGAGACGGGCGAGGGGTTCGGCGCCGAGCGCGTCGAGTTCGGCGAGGGCGGTGAGTCTGTCGGCCGGGTCGGGGCTCTCCGCGAGCGCGGCCGCGTGTTCGTAGGGGCAGCCTGCCTGTTGCCACAGATCCGCGGCCCGTTTCCACTCCCCGGACGCCTGCAGCGCGTACGGGTGGTCGCTCTCGTCGACGGCCACCGGGTGCCCGACTTTGCCGAGCCAGTAGCCGAGTTCGGCCCGGTACGGTCCGTGGCCGAGGCGGCACGCCTGCTCGTGGACCGGCCGCACCGCCTCGGCCGCCGCCGCGCGGTCGCCGCGCAGCCAGGCAGCCTCCGCCCGTACGGCCGCCACCGGACCCGTGCGCTGCAGCTCCCCGGCCCGTACGGCGATCTCCCGGGCCTGGTCGAGGAGTTCGTCGGCGCCCGGCCTGCCGCACCGCACGCGCACGCGGGCCAGCACGGTCAGCGCGGGACAGCGGGCGGGCACGAACTCGTGCATCCCGTACTCGGCGTGCCGCTCGGCGTCGTCCCAGTCCGCCGCCGCGAGCCGTCGCATCGCCTTCTCGACGTGCAGATAGTTGAAGAACCCCAAGTGCTCGGCGCGGTCGGCGAGTTCCAGGGCCGGGGGCAGATAGCGGTCGGCCTCGGCGTACCGGAGGTCGTCGAGGAGGGACCAGATGATGTTGGCGTAGGACCGGCAGGCGTGTTCGACCTCGCCCGCCGCGAGCGCCACCGCCAGGCTCTCCTCCACCTGCCGCCGCCCGTCCGGGTCCCCGCTGCGCCAGCGGGCGGTGCCCACGTTGTTGAGGGCGTGGGCCAGGATCGCCGCGTCGCCCGAGCGACGGGCCAGGGCGATGGCGCGCTCGCCGTGCGCGACGGCCTCGGCGTACCGGTCGGACAGCATCCGCAGCTGGGCGGTGTTGCTGAGCGCGAGGGCCAACAGCCGGTCGTCACCGGCGTGTTCGAGGACCGCGATGGCTTCCTTCGCCGCGTCCTGGGCCTCCGTCGCATGGCCCGCCCACCAGTGGATGCGGGACAGCCAGCGCAGATCCGCGCCGAGGGTGAGGGTGTCGCCGAGGGAGCGGCGCAGGGCCACGGCCTCGCGCTGGGCGGCGACGGCCTCGACGGAGTCGGCGATGGTGTAGCACTCCACCGCGTAGCGTTCGAGCAGCGAGGCGAGTTCGGCGGGCGTGTAGCGCTGCCGTTGCCGCAGCACGAGCCGGAGGTGGGCGGCGGCCTCGCGGTGGGCGCCCGCCTCGGTGGCGTCCCGGGCCGCGCGGGGGCCGTAGCGGGCGATGGCGTCCTGGTCGCCGACCTGCGCCGCGTGGTGGACGACACGGGCGGGGTCGGAGCCCGGCCGGAGCACGAGGGCGGTGAGCACGTTGCGGTTGAGGTCGATGCGCCGGGCCGCGGGCAGGGAGTCGACGACCGCGCGGCGGATCAACTCGTGGCGGAACGTGACCCGTTCGGGGGTCACCGCGAGCAGCCCGCGCTGTTCGGCCGTGACCAGCCCGGCGACCCCGTCCGTCAACAGCGTGTCGACGAGGGGCCGTTCGACGGCGGAGGGCACGACGGCGAGCTGCTCCAGCGCGTCGACGCTCCGGCCGTCGAGTCCGCGCAGCCGGGCGAGCACCGCGTCGACGACCGTCGGAGGCACTCCCCCGGCGCCGCCGGCCGCGAGGACCTCGGTGACGAAGAAGGGGTTGCCCGAGGTCACCTCGTAGACCTCGGCCGGGTCGAGCCGGCTGGCCGAACCGAGCGTGCGGACGGCGGACTTGGAGAGGCGGGCCAGCGGGAGCCGGTGGACGCGGTCCGCGCGGGAGACCTGTCCGAGGAGGTGCCGCAGCGGGTGCTCACGGCTCAACTCGTCGTCGCGGTAGGTGAGGACGAGTACGGCGGGCAGCTGCGCCATCCGCCGTACCAGGAAGCGCAGCGCGTCCAGCGAGGCCTCGTCGGCCCAGTGGACGTCCTCCACGACGAGCACCGCCGGATGCGGTATCCCCGCCAACTCCTCCTGCAGGGCCTCGCATACGCGGTGGCGGTCGCCGCCCTCCATGACGGCCCGGGCGAGGTCGGCGCCGACACTGCCGACGAGGTCGCGGAACGGGCCGAGGGGGCGCCGCGTGGCCAGGTCGTCGCACTGGCCCAGGAGGATGCGGGCGCGGTGCGGCAGCCGGTCCGGCATGGCCCTCACCAGGCTCGACTTGCCGATGCCGGCCTCGCCGAAGACGAGCGCCACGGACCCGGCCCCGTCCGCCGCCTCACGTGCGGCCGAGGCCAGTCGCGCCAGCTCGGGCTCGCGCTCGAGGATCCCCCGGTCCACGCCGCTGATTGTGCCACTCGGCGCGAACTCCCGTACGGGTGTCACACTTCGGGCCTCCGCCGCCCTCTTGAGTGCGGACACTCACGGGAGGCGCTCATGACCAGGACCGAACCGGCCGGGACGACCACGCGGCATCTGATCGAACTGTCGGCCGGAACCGTCGCGTACGAGGACACCGGCGGCGACGGTCCCGTCCTGGTGCTGCTGCACGGGCTGTTGATGGACGCGTCGTTGTGGACCGGTCCCATCGCCGAACTGTCCGCCGCCCACCGGTGCGTGGCCCCGACCCTCCCCCTCGGCGCCCACCGTCACCCGATGCGCGCGGACGCCGATCTGTCACTGCCCGGTGTGGCCCGGCTCGTCGCCGAGCTCCTCGACCGGCTGGATCTGCGGGACGTCACGCTCGTCGGGAACGACACGGGCGGAGCTTTGGTGCAGCTGCTGATGGCCGAGGGGGCCGCGCGCGTGGGGCGGGTGGTGCTCGTCTCCTGCGAGGCGTTCGACAACTTCCCGCCGGGTCTGACGGGTCGGACCCTTGTGCTCGCGGGACGTCTTTCGCCGTGGCTGTTCGGGCAGTTCATGCGGCAGCTGCGGGTGCGCGCGCTGCGCCGTCTGCCGTTCGCGTTCGGGTGGCTGACGAAGCGCGGGGACGCGGTCACCGCGCGGTGGACGGAGCCGGTGCGGCGGCAGCCCGGGATCCGCCGTGATGCCGTACGCGTGCTGCGCGCGGCGTCGGCGGACGGGCGCCGACTGCTGGAGCAGACCGCCCTGCGGCTCGGGGAGTTCGACCGTCCCGCACTCGTGGTGTGGGCGAGTGAGGACCGGGTGATGCCGCCCGGGCACGGGCGGCGGCTGGCCGAACTCCTGCCGCAGGGACGGCTGGTGGAGGTGGCCGACGGCTACACGCTGCTCCCGCTGGACCGGCCTGCCGAACTCGCCCGGCTCATCGGCGAGTTCGTACGCGCGACCGTGCCGCCTTCACGGGCATGATCCGGTGCCTGCGGCGCGGCTTGGGGGCGTCGAGCATGCTGACGCCGTTGTAGTTCCGGCCGTGCAGGTAGAACACGGGCCCGGCGACGAAAGTGACGACGACGGCGACGACGCTGATCGGGAAGAGGACCGGGAGCGACTGGCCCTCGGGGAGGGTCTTGCCGCCCTCGTGGATCGCGTAGGCGAGGGCGGCGAAGAAGACGACCGCGCACACGATCCCGACGACACGCAGGACGGCCGCGAGCGTGCGGGTGGTGGCCCGGTCGCGGACCTCGGCCAGCAGGGACGCCGAGCACTCGGTGCAGGTCAGCTCCACCGTGTGCTTGCCCGAAGAGGGCCGCTTGACCACGTAGTGTGCGTCGGTCCAGGTGATCGTGCGCGTCCTCGGCTGGAGGAATCCGCCCGTGACCTTGTCGCTGAGTATGTGCCGCACCGCGACCTCCGCGGTCCCCGCTGTGCTCATGGTTCCTCCGACACGCCGCCCCGACGATCATCACGAATCCCGCACAGTGTGACCTGTGAGAACCGGCCACTCAATGGTCCTGGTGATTTCTTTTCCTTCGCCTACAACTTCTCAACTCAGCCATGACGTGCGGGACTTCTCCGGTCGCACCTCTTGACGGCTTTGGTGCAGACCTTTAGGTTCACCAGCCAACAGACCTCCCATGAATGCATTCCACGCTCACATATGTGAACACCCGTGTTCACCTCTCACCGCCCTCAAGCCGGCGGCGTCCACCCCCCACCCAGGACGAAAGGCCCCCTCGTCATGCAACGCCTCGCCCTGCGCTGCGCCCTCGCCCTCTCCCTCGGCCTCACCGCCGTCGGCACCCTCGCAGCCCCCTCCGCCTCGGCCGCCACCGGCACCATCACCGGCCTCGGCGGCAAGTGTCTCGACGTCGCCGGCGCGAGTTCCGCCGACGGCACGGCCGTACAGATCTACGACTGCAACGGAACGGCCGCCCAGCAGTGGACGGTCGGCTCCGACGGAACCATCAGAGCCCTCGGCAAGTGCCTTGACGTCACCGGCAATTCGACGGCCAACGGCGCCCAGCTCCAGCTGTGGACGTGCGGCGGCAGCGCCAACCAGCAGTGGACGGTCAGCGCCGCGCGCGACATCGTGAACCCGGCCGCCAACAAGTGCCTCGACGTCACCGGCAGTTCCACGGCCAACGGCACCCGCACCCAGATCTGGACCTGCTCCGGCGGCGCCAACCAGAAGTGGACCGCGCCCGCCGCCGGCGGCACGACCCCGCCCACGACCGCCCCGATGGCCGTGGCCCCGTACCTGTACAACGGCTGGGGGAACCCGCCCAGCCCTACGACTGTCATGAACGCGACCGGCGTGAAGTGGTTCACGCTGGCGTTCGTCCTGAGCAACGGCTACTGCAACCCGCAGTGGGACGGCGGCCGGGCGCTGACCGGCGGGGTCGACCAGTCGACCATCAACACCGTGCGCGCAGGCGGCGGCGATGTCGTCCCGTCCTTCGGCGGCTACAGCGGCAACAAGCTGGAGAGCTCCTGCTCCAGCGCGAGTGAACTGGCGGCGGCCTACCAGAAGGTAATCAGCGCCTACTCGCTCAAGGCCATCGACATCGACATCGAGGCCGACGCGTACAGCAACGGGACCGTGCAGCAGCGGACCGTGGACGCGCTGAAGACCGTCAAGGCCAACAACCCGGGCATCAAGGTGTACGTCACCATCGGCACCGGGCAGAGCGGTCCCGACACGAGCCTCATCAACCGGGCCGCGTCCTCCGGGCTGACCGTGGACGCCTGGACGATCATGCCGTTCGACTTCGGCGGCGCCGGCCAGAACATGGGCACGCTCACCCAGCGGGCGGCGGAAGGCCTGAAGACCGCGCTGAAGAACGCGTACGGCTACAGCGACGACGCGGCCTACCGGGACATGGGCATCTCGTCCATGAACGGCATCACCGACAACAACGAGACCGTCACCACCGCCGACTTCCAGACCATCCTCGGCTACGCGCAGACGCACCACCTCGCGCGGCTGACGTTCTGGTCCGCCAACCGTGACCGTCCCTGCCCCGGCGCCTACCCGAACGACGACACCTGCTCGGGCGTGAGCCAGAGCAACTGGCAGTTCACCAGCATCTTCGCCCAGTACACCGGCTGACCGCCGCCCCCTCCGACCCTTTCTCCCCAACCCCCCATCACCACAGGAGAATCCGTGCTCAGACGGAAAAGACTGACCGGCCGCCACCCCATACCGAGAGCGCTCACGGCGGTCGCGCTCGTGGCGACCACCGTGACCGGGATCGAGTTCGCCACGCAGGGCTCGGCGAGCGCGGCGGCCGCGGCGATCCCGACCGGCTACACCACCGTGGCCAACAAGGGCAGCGGCAAGTGCGTCGACGCCCGTTCGGCCGCGAGTGCCGACGGCACCGCCGTCCAGCAGTACACGTGCAACGGAAGCACCGCGCAGAACTGGCAGTTGGTCGCCACCGACAGCGGCTACTACCGCGTGAACAGCAACCTGAATGCCGCCGAGGCCTGGGACGTCACCAACGTCTCGACCGCCGACTCCGCGCTCATCCAGACGTGGACATACTCCGGCGGCGCCAACCAGCAGTGGCTGCCGGTCGCCGAGGCCGACGGCGCCTACCACTTCGTCAACCGCAACAGCGGCAAGTGCCTCGACGTGCCGAGCGCATCCACCGCGGACAGCGTGCAGTTGGCGCAGTACACCTGCAACGGCACCGCAGCGCAGTCCTTCACGCTCGGCAGCGTCTCGACGAACCCCCCGGGCACCCCGGACTTCGGCCCCAACGTGACGGTCTTCGACCCGTCGATGTCGGCGTCCAGCATCCAGTCAAAGCTGGACTCGGTCTTCACCCAGCAGCAGACCAACCAGTTCGGCTCGGCCCGCCAGGCCCTGCTGTTCAAGCCGGGCACGTACAGCGCGAACGCCAACGTCGGCTTCTACACACAGGTCGCCGGTCTCGGCTTCTCGCCGGACGACGTGACGATCAACGGCGCGGTGCACGCGGAGGCCGACTGGTTCCAGGGCAACGCGACCCAGAACTTCTGGCGCGACGCCGAGAACCTGTCGGTCAACCCCACTGGTGGCACCGACCGTTGGGCCGTCTCGCAGGCCGCCCCGTACCGGCGCATGCACGTGCGCGGCAACTTGGCCCTGGACGACGGCGGTTGGTCGAGCGGCGGCTTCATCTCCGACACCAAGGTCGACGGCCAGATCCAGTCGGGCTCGCAACAGCAGTTCCTCACCCGGAACTCCACGATGGGCAGTTGGTCCGGCTCCAACTGGAACATGGTCTTCGTCGGCGACCAGGGCGCACCCGCCCAGTCCTTCCCGACGTACACCAACGTCGCCAGCTCGCCGACGATCCGTGAGAAGCCCTTCCTGTACGTCGACAGCGCGGGCAACTACCAGGTGTTCGTACCGGGGTTGCAGTCCAATGCCGTCGGTACGACGTGGAGCGGGAAGACCCCGGCGGGCAAGTCCCTGCCGATCGACCAGTTCTACATCGTCAAGCCCGGCGCGACCGCGGCCGACATGAACACCGCCCTCGCGGCCGGCAAGAACCTGCTGGTCACCCCTGGCGTCTACCACCTCAACCAGACGCTCAACATCACGCGCCCCGACACGGTCGTGCTGGGCATGGGCCTGGCCACCCTCATGCCGGACGGCGGGATCACCGCGATCTCGACCGCCGACGTGGACGGCATCGAGTTGGCGGGTCTGCTGGTCGACGCGGGCACCACCAACTCCGCGACGCTGGTGCAGATCGGCCCGTCCGGCTCGACCGCCACCCACGCCTCCGACCCGACGCAGTTGTCCGATGTCTTCGTCCGCATCGGCGGCGCCACCGTCGGCAAGGCCACCAACTCCCTTGTCATCAACAGCGCCAACACGATCATCGACCACACCTGGATCTGGCGGGCCGACCACGGCAACAGCGGCACGGTCGGCTGGACCACCAACACCGCGGACACCGGACTGATCGTCAACGGCGCCAACGTGACGGCGTACGGCCTCTTCGTCGAGCACTTCCAGAAGACCCAGGTCGTCTGGAACGGCAACGGCGGCAGAACGTACTTCTTCCAGAACGAGATGCCCTACGACCCGCCGAACCAGGCCTCCTGGATGAACGGCAGCGGCAAGGGCTACCCCGCCTACAAGGTCGCCGCGGGCGTAACCACCCATGAGGCATGGGGACTTGGCAGCTACTGCTACTTCAGCTCCAACTCCAGCGTGGTCGCCGACCACTCCTTCGAGGTGCCGAGCGTGTCCGGGGTCAAGTTCCACGACATGGTGACCGTCTCGCTGGGCGGGGTCGGCACGATCAGCCACATCATCAACAGCACCGGCGGACCGTCCAACTCCAGTACCAACGTCGCCTACTTGACCAACTACCCGTAGACCGCAGGGAAAGGATCGATCACCAGATGAACACCATCAGATCCGGTTCCACCCGCGCGGCCCTGCGGGTGCTGCTCCTCCTGGCGACGGTGCTGGGCTTCGCGGTGGCGCCGCCCGCCGCCCACGCGAGCACCGCGGCAACGCCCTTCAAGGTCCTCGGCCTGTACAGCGGTACGTACGACGCGGCGCACATCGACTTCGAGAAGGAGGCGAACGTCTGGTTCCCGCAGCAGGCCGCGGCGAACGGCTTCACCTACACGTCCAGCACCAACTGGGACCTGCTCGCCAACGGCGGGGTCAACGCGTACCAAGTCGTGCTGTTCCTCGACGACTTGCCGCAGACGGCCGCCCAACGCACCGGTTTCGAGGCGTACATGAGGGGTGGCGGCGGCTTCATGGGCTTCCATGTCTCCGCCTTCACGACGGACGCGGCGAGCTGGTCCTGGTACCACAACACGTTCCTCGGCTCGGGGAACTTCGTGTCCAACACCTGGGGTCCGACAGCGGTGACCCTGAAGGTGGAGGACCATTCGATCCCGCCCACCGCAAGCCTGCCGGCCACGTTCACCTCGTCGGTCAGCGAGTGGTACAGCTGGTCCAACGATCTGCGGCAGAACCCGGACATCAAGATCCTCGCGTCGATCGACCCGAGCAGTTTCCCGGTCGGCACCGATCCCAACCAGTCCTGGTACAGCGGCTATTACCCGATCATCTGGACCAACACGAAGTACAAGATGCTGTACGCGAACTTCGGCCACAACGCGATGAACTACACGACCAACACACGCCTGTCGTCGACGTTCGCGAGCGCCACCCAGAATCAGTTCCTGCTGAACGGCCTCAAGTGGCTGGGCGGGGGCGACACTTCGACGCCGCCGACGGACACCCCGATCTCCGAGACGTCCTGGTACTCCGTGCAGAACGGCGGCAACGGCACCTGCGTCGACGCCCGTTCGGCGGCCACGGCCAACGGGACGGCGATCCAGCAGTACGCCTGCAACGGGACGGCGGCGCAGCAGTACCAGTTCCGCTCCACCGACAGCGGGTACATGGAGATCACCGCGCGGGGCAATCCGGCACAGGTCATCGATGTGACCGACCGCTCGACGGCGGACAACGCGCCGTTGCAACTGTGGGCCTACTCCGGCGGCACGAACCAGCAGTGGCAGCCCGTGAAGGAGACGAGCGGGCGCTACCACTTCGTCGCCCGGCACAGCGGCAAGTGCCTGACCGCCGCCACGGCGGCGACCAACAGTGTCCAGCTCACCCAGCGGACCTGCGACGGCTCCACCGCGCAGGCCTTCCAGCTCGCCGTGCAGTCCTGAGCCTGCACGGCGACCAGGGGCGCCTCTGTCACATCGCGTGTCGATGCGGCGGGGGCGCCCCTTTGTTTCCCCCGCTCCCGTCGGCATGTTTTCGCCGCTAACAGAAGACTGTTGTCAGCGATACGGATCCCTGTTATCGTCGATTACATGAACACGAGATCGCTGATAATCGAGGCGGCGGCGGAGCTGATCGCCCAGTCGCCGAGCGGCGACGTCTCGACGCGCGCGGTGTGCGAGGCGGCGGGTGTCCAACAGCCCGTGCTGTACCGGCTGTTCGGCGACAAGGACGGGCTGCTGGCGGCGACGGTCGACCATGTGTGGGACCAGTACCTGGAGACGAAGCGGGCGGCCGCGAAGTCCGAGGACCCGCTGCGGGACCTCCGGGCCGGCTGGGACAGCCACACCGCGTTCGCGCTGGCGCACCCCAACGCCTACAAGCTGATGTTCGCCCCGGCGCTCCGTTCCGTGCCCGCGGCGGCGGAGGAGGCGATGCGCATCCTCCGCGGGGACCTTGAGCGGCTCGCCGCGCAGGGCCGTCTGCGTGTCGCACCGGAGATCGCGGCCCGCATGGTCATGTCGGCCAACACCGGGGTGTCCCTGGCGCTGATCACCCGTCCCACGCTGTATCCGGACTCCGGCCTGTCGGGGCTGGTCCGCGACGCGATCCACCAGGCGATCCTGCTCGACCCCGCGGCGGACACCGCGGCCGCGGACACCCGCGCCGCGGCCGCGACCACCCTGCTCTCGTCCCTCGACGACCTCACCCCCGAACCGTTCAGCCCCGCGGAGTCGGCCCTGCTCGGGCAGTGGCTCACGCAGATCCCCGTCTCCCCGCAGCACCCCACCTCACGGAAGGGCCCTCACCATGACTGACACCCACACCCCCACCCGCGTCGCCCTGATCACCGGCGGCTCCGGCGGCATCGGCCGCGCGGTCGCCGAGCGCCTCGCCCAGGACGGCATCGCGGTCGGCGTGCACTACGCCGGCAACAAGTCCCGCGCCGACGAGACGGTCGCCGCGATCACAGCGGCCGGCGGCCGGGCGATCCCGGTCGGCGGCGACGTGGCCGACGAGCAGGAGATGGCCGCCGCCTTCGACGCGGTCGAGGCGGAGTTCGGCGGCATCGACGTGGTCGTCAACACCGCCGGGATCATGGTCCTTTCGCCCATCGCGACCATGAATCTCGACGACCTCGACCGCATGCACCGCACCAACATCCGCGGCACGTTCGTCGTCTCCCAGCAGGCGGCCCGCCGGGTGCGCAGCGGCGGCGCGATCATCAACTTCTCCACCACCGTCACCCGCACGAAGTTCCCGACGTACGGCGGCTACGTGGCGAGCAAGGCCGCGGTCGAGGCGATGACCCTCGTCCTGGCGCGCGAGCTGCGCGGCAAGGACATCACCGTCAACACGGTCGCCCCCGGCCCCACCGCGACCTCCCTCTTCCTCGACGGCAAGGACGAGGCGACGGTCCAGAACCTCGCCAAGGCCGCCCCGCTGGAGCGCCTCGGCGCCCCGGACGACATCGCGGAGTCGGTGGCGTTCCTGGCCGGTCCGGCCCGCTGGATCAACGGCCAGGTGCTGTTCGCCAACGGCGGGCTGGCCTGAGCCGCCTCCACCTCCAAGGAGTGAACCCCATGAACAACATCGTCGTGATCACCGGCGCCTCCAGCGGCTTCGGCGCCCTCACCGCCCGCACGCTCGCACGCCGGGGCGACACCGTCTACGCCGGCATGCGCCAGACCGGGAGCCGTAACGCGCCGCAGGTCCAGGCCGCCGCCGCCTACGCCAAGGAGCACGGCGTCGACCTGCGCTCCATAGAACTCGACGTGAACGCGCAGGCTTCCGTCGACGCGGCGATCGACCAGGTCGTCTCCGCACACGGCCGCATCGACGTCCTGATCCACAACGCCGGCCACATGGTCACCGGACCGGCAGAGGCCTTCACGCCGGAACAGCTCGCCGAGCTGTACGACGTCAACGTCCTCTCCACCCAGCGGGTCAACCGCGCCGCGCTGCCCCATCTGCGCGAGGCCGGCCGGGGTCTGGTGATCTGGGTGTCGAGTTCGAGCGTCAAGGGCGGCACCCCGCCGTATCTCGCGCCGTACTTCGCCGCCAAGGCCGCGATGGACTCCCTCGCCGTCAGTTACGCGGCGGAGCTGGCCCGTTGGGGTGTGGAGACGTCCATCGTGGTGCCCGGTTCGTTCACCAGCGGCACGAACCACTTCGCCCACTCCGGGCACCCGGCGGACGGCGCGGTCGAGGCGGAGTACGAGACGCGGTACACCGGCCTGATGAGCCAAGTCGCCGAGAAACTCGCCGCGTTGGAGCCCGAGGGCGCGGACGCCTCATTGGTCTCGGACGAGATCGCCCGCATCGTCGCGCTCCCTTCCGGGCAGCGTCCCTACCGGGTGCACATCGACCCGGCCGAGGACGGCTCCGAGGTGGTCTCCGCCGTGGCCGACCGCATCCGCCGCGAGTTCCTGACCCGCGTCGACCTCGCGGACCTGCTCTCCGTGCACCCCACGGCGGCCTGACCCGCCCGCCCGGCTACGAGGTCACCGCCTCCACCGCCTCCCGCCGGTACGCCGCCCCGCCCCCGAACAACTCCTCGGACACGGCCCGTACGGCGTTGACGACCAGCGGGGCGACCAGTTCCAGCGGGGCGCGGCCGTCGCCGACCACCGAGATCGCGCCGACCGGACCCTCGGGACCGCGCAGGGCGAGGCCCACGCACCCCAGATCGGGAAAGCACTCACCGCGGTCGATCGCCAGCCCGTTGCGACGGCGTACGGTGCCCAACTCCCGGTGCAGGAGGTCGAGTCGGCCGATGCTGTGCGAGGTGCGGCACTCCATCGCCTTCTGGTACCGGGCGTCGATCTCCTCCGGGCTCAGCCAGGCCAGCATCGCCTTGCCGAGGCCGGTGCAGTGGGCGACCGCCCGCCCGCCGACCCGGGAGGGGATGTCGACCGCGGCCCGGCCGCCCACCTTGTCGAGGTAGTAGATCTCCGGGCCGTCGAGCACGGCGAGATGGACGACCATCTTCGTCCGGACGGCCAGGTCGAGGAGTTGGGGCGCGGCCGCCGCACGCAGCGTGCTGTGCCCGATCTCCCGCCCGCCCAGACCGAGCGCGCGCGGCCCGAGCGCGTACCCGGCGACCGTGTGGTGCAGCCAGTCCAGACGCACCAGTTGGTCGAGGATCCGGTGGGTCGTGGAGCGTGGGAGGTGGGTCCGGCGGGACACCACTTCGAGGGTGAGGTGTGTCTGGGGCCGCTCGAAGAGGTCCATGATCAGCGTCACGCGCTCCATCATCGACGGCGGCAGCGCATGCCGGTCGGCCTCGTATCGCGGGTCCAGGCGAAGGGCAGACGTCATCGTCAATGCCTCTCTGCTCAAACTGAAATCAATTCTAGTTCGGCGCCTGCGTCAACGTATCAACGGCGTCGGAGCCCGGCCAAGAGGCGTGCACGAGTTTATTGGTACGCCCGGTCTAAACAATGCGCGAAAGTGCCGCCCCCGGTGCACGGACCGGGGGCGGCACTGCGTGGGCGTACGGTCAGCAGCCGCGCGTCAGGTCGAGCGCGATGTCCACGATCATGTCCTCCTGCCCGCCGACCAGCCCCCGCCTGCCGACCTCCTGCAGGATCGTGCGGGCGTCGAGGCCGTACTGTCCTGCCGCCGTCTCGGCGTGCCGCAGGAAGCTGGAGTAGGCGCCCGCGTAGCCGAGGGTCAGGGTCTCCCGGTCGACGCGCACCGGGCGGTCCTGGAGCGGGCGGACCAGGTCGTCGGCTGCGTCCTGGAGGGCGAACAGGTCACAACCGTGTTCCCAGCCAAGGAGGTTGGCGACGGCGACGAACGGCTCGATCGGGCAGTTTCCGGCCCCCGCGCCCTGTCCGGCCAGGGACGCGTCCACCCGGGTCACGCCTTCCTCCACCGCAGTCACCGAGTTGGCGACCGAGAGGGAGAGGTTCTCGTGCGCGTGGATGCCGATCTGGGTGTCCGGGTCGAGCACGTCGCGGTAGGCGCGGATGCGGTCGCGCACGCCGTCCATGGTCAGCCGGCCGCCGGAGTCGGTGACGTACACGCAGTGCGCGCCGTAGGACTCCATCAGCCGTGCCTGGCGGGCGAGTTCGGCGGGGTCGGTCATGTGGGCCATCATCAGGAAGCCGGAGACGTCCATGCCGAGTTCGCGGGCGGTGGCGATGTGCTGGGCCGCCACGTCGGCCTCGGTGCAGTGGGTGGCGACGCGGACCGAGCGGACGCCGAGGGAGTACGCCTGCTTGAGTTCGGCGATGGTGCCGATGCCGGGCAGCAGCAGGGACGTCAGCGTCGCCCGGTGGATGGCTCCGGCCGCGGCCTCGATCCACTCCCAGTCGGTGTTGCTGCCGGGGCCGTAGTTGAGACTGCCTCCCGACAGGCCGTCGCCGTGGGCGACTTCGATGGCGTCCACGCCCGCCCGGTCCAGGGCCGCGCTGATGGCGGCCACGTTCGCGGGCGTGATCCGGTGCCGGATGGCGTGCATGCCGTCCCGGAGGGTGACGTCCTGGACGTAGAGCCTGGGGGTCACCGGGTCACCTCGCTGGAGAAACGCTGGGCGATGCGTTCGGCGACGCGCAGGGCGGCCGAGGTCATGATGTCGAGATTGCCGGCGTAGGCGGGCAAGTAGTGGGCGGCGCCCTCGACTTCGAGGAAGACGGACACCTTGGTGGTGACCTCGGAGGCGTCCCCGCTGAAGAGCGTGTGGACCGGATCGCCGGCCGGTATCGGGGTGAACTGCACCTGCTGCTTGAGCCGGTAGCCGGGCACGTACTCGGCGACGGCGTCCACCATGCCCTCGACCGAGGCCCGCACCTGCTCCTGATCCGCGTCGCCGATCAGGCAGTACACGGTGTCCCGCATGATCAGCGGCGGTTCGGCCGGGTTGAGCACGATGATCGCCTTGCCCCGCCGGGCACCGCCCACCTTCTCGATCGCGGAGGACGTGGTCTCGGTGAACTCGTCGATGTTGGCCCGGGTTCCGGGACCTGCCGACTTCGAGGCGATCGACGCGACGATCTCGGCGTAGGGCACGGGTGTGATCCGGCTGACGGCGTGCACGATCGGGATGGTGGCCTGGCCGCCGCAGGTGACCAGGTTGAGGTTGTCGACATCGTTGGCGAGGTGCTCGTCGAGGTTCACCGGCGGTACGACGTACGGGCCGATGGCTGCGGGAGTGAGATCGACGAGCCGTTTGCCGTACGGGGCAAGGCGCTTGGCGTTCTCGACATGTGCCTTCGCGGACGTGGCGTCGAAGACGATCTCGATGTCGTCGAAGCCGTCCATCCGGATCAGCCCGTCCACGCCCTCGTGCGTGGTGGGCACCTTCAGGCGCGCGGCGCGGGCGAGGCCGTCCGAGTCCGGGTCGATGCCCACCATCGCGGCCATCTCCAGGGTGTCGGACAGCCGTAGCACCTTGATCATCAGGTCGGTTCCGATGTTGCCGGAGCCGATGACGGCCACCTTGGTCTTCGTCATCCTCGGTCCTTGGGTGAGAAGGTCGCGGACACCGTGCCGAGGCCCGTCAGTTCGGCCCGTACGGTGGTTCCTGGCGGGGTGGGGACGAGCGGACCGAGCGCGCCGGAGAGCACGACCTGACCCGCCCGCAGCGGATCGCCGAACTCCCGTGCGGTGCGCGCCAGCCACAGCAGCGCGGCGAGCGGGTCACCGAGGCAGGCGGTGCCGTCGCCGGCCGACGCGAGCTTGCCGTCGGCGTACAGCCGCATGGTCACGTCCCGAGGTTCGAACGCCTTCAACTCGACCTGTTCGGCGCCCAGTACGAACAGACCGCTGGACGCGTTGTCGGCGACGGTGTCGGTGATCGCGATGTCCCATTCGGCGACCCGGCTGTCCACGATCTCCAACGCGGCGACGGCGTACGCGACGGCGGAGCGGACCCGCTCGACGTCTAGACCGTCGTCGTCGAGGTCGGCGGCGAGGACGAAGGCGATCTCCGCCTCGACCCGGGGCTGCAGCAGCCGCCCGCTCGGCACGGCCGGCAGTGCGCTGACGTCCATGTCGGCGAGGAGCACCCCGAAGTCGGGCCGGTCGACGCCCACTTGGCGCTGTACCGCCTCGGAGGTCAGCCCGATCTTGCGGCCGACGACGCGTGCTCCGGCCGCGATCCGGTCGGCCACGACGCGCTGTTGGACGGCGTAGGCGAGGCTGATGTCGCTCGCGCCGAGCAAGTCCCTTACGGGCGGGCAGGGTTGGCGGTCACGGGCGGCGCGGGTGAGTCGTACGACCGCCTCGGCCACCGCCGCCTCACGGTCCGCCACGGCCCTCGGTTCCCAGATGTCAGTCATTCGCATCCTCACCTCGTGATGGTCTCCAGCCTGGGCATCCGTGCCCGATCGCGGTCCCGTGCGTTCCGCTCACCGGGACTCGCCCCGGACGTGGACAACGGGTCTCGCTCAGCGAGATGACCGGCCGGAGCCGTCGAGGTGGCTCGATACCGTCGCCGGCACATTGCTGGAGGTTGTGGCGTTGAGCCGCGCTCGGCCGTCGAGTTCGTCAGCACACCTGAGGAGGTCAGGATGACCAGCAGCGAGGACGTCTACGACGTGATCGTCGTCGGGTCGGGCGGGGGTCTGGTCGGTGCCTACGCCGCCGCGTCGCGCGGCCTGCGCACGCTCGTCGTCGAGAAGACCGACCGGGTCGGCGGCACGACCGCCTACTCCGGTGCCGGTCTGTGGTACCCCGGCTCGGCTCCCCTACGGCGGGCGGGTCTGGACGAGAGCGTCGAGGACGCCAGGACGTATCTGCGCACCGCCGTCGACGACGCGTCCCGGGAGCCTCTTCAGGACGCCTATCTGCGGGCCGGCGCGCAGGTGATCGACGAGTTGGAGCAGAACCCGTGGTTCCGGTCGTTCGAGTACGGCCCGGTGCCGGACTACTATCCGGCGCTCGCCGGCGCCTCCCCGGCGGGCCACACGATCTTCCCGCCGCAGGTCACCGTCGCCGAACTCGGCGAGCACGCCCCGCTGGTGCGCACCTGCCTGCCCGCCGAGCGATGGGGACGTGACGAAGGCCCGGTCCTCAGCGGCGGCCGGGCGCTGATCGGCCGGACGCTCGCGGCGTTCCTGGAGACGGGCCACGGTTCGCTCCGGCTCAACACCGCGTTCGACAGCCTTGTCGTCGAGGACGGCAGGGTCGTCGGTGTGGAGGCGGTGAGCGACGGCGAGCGGGTCACGTTCCGTGCCACGGGCGGGGTGATCCTCGCGGCCGGCGGTTTCGAGCGCGATCAGGAGCTGCGTGAGAAGTACCAGCCGGTCCCGGAGCGCGCGAGCGAGTGGACGCACGGCGCACCGGGGAACACAGGCGACGCGCTCCGGGCCGGGATCGCGGTCGGCGCCGCGACCGACCTCCTCGACGCCGCCTGGTACGTGCCGGGCCTCGTGTGGCCGGACGGCCTCCCGCTCTTCCACACGGGCACCCGGGGCGGGATCTGGGTCAACGCGGCGGGCGAGCGCTTCGTCAACGAGGCCCGGCCCTACGACCAGGCCGGCCGCGAGATCGTCCGCCTGCACACCACGACGGGAATCTCGCACATCCCCGCCCACTGGATCATCGACCAGCGGCAGCTGGACCGGGACGGCTTCGGCGGCCCGTACGACCAGCCGGTCCGGCCCGAGTGGTTCGAGTCCGGTGCGCTCAAGAGGGCTGATTCCCTCGATGAGTTGGCGAAGCTGATCGACGTACCGCTCGATGCCCTGCGCGCGACCGTCGAGGAGTTCAACGGCTACGCGCACACGGGGGTCGACGAGAGGTTCCACCGCGGCGAGACGCCCTGGGACCAGATCGCCCACCACGTGCTGGGCTTTCCCGCCCTCCCCGAACTCAACTACCCGGCACCGCCCACCCCGGACTGGCCCAACCCCCTGCTGCTGCCGCTCGACACCCCGCCGTACTACGTGGCGACCATCCTCCCTTCCGACATCGGCACCAAGGGCGGCCTGAGGATAGACGAGCACGCGCGCGTGCTGCGCCCGGACGGCACCCCGATCGAGGGGCTGTACGCGTCCGGAAACACGGCCGCCGCGATGTCGGGACGCGTGTACCCGGGCGCGGGAACGCCGATCGGTTCGAGCGTCGCGTTCTCGTATCTGGCGGTGCTGGACATCGCCAGCGCCACGGGCTGACGCTCAGAGCCAGCGACGGAACGGCTCCCGGAACAGCACCAGTTCAGGGCGCCTTCGGCCCACCGCCCGCTCCGCGAGAGTCGTCAGGGAGAAGCGTGAGGCCAGCAGCGGCCAGGCGATGACCACCATCGAGAGGGCCGCCATCACCGGATACTCGGTGATGAGCTGGTCCGCGCTCCAGTACGTCAGCAGGGTGAAGGCCGACATCAGGGACGCGGGCAGCGAGAACACCCCCAGCACGAGGACGACCCCGAGTGCCGTCTCCAGCAGCGGCATCGCGAAGCCGAAGAAATGCGGCCAGCCGGCGAGAGCGAAATCCGAGAAACTCTTGAAGTAACCCGGAACCCGGCTGTTCGACTTCGCACTGTTCGCCACCAGCAGGATGTCCGCCGCACCGAAATGCGCCCGGTATTTCAGCGTGCCCTCATGGAGCCATAGAACCCCGAGGGCGACCCTGATCGCGCCGACGAGAGCCGCCGCGATCAGGGTCGGCCGCGAAAAGAACTTTTTCATGACAGTTTCGCGGCGCCGAATACCGCCTTCGCCTTGTCGCAGTGGATGACCACCGTGCTGTACATGGCCGCGTCGGCTCCGTTGAGCGCGAACGTCTGGGACTTCTCGTCGAACTTGACGCCACCGAGCTGCTTGCCCGCCGACACGGCGGCCTCATCGGTGCCGTTCGTGAGGTAGACGTGCAGGTCCGGGCCCTCGTCGGAGGAGAAGCCGGACAGCGTGACGCCCGAACCGCCCACCTTCGCGGCGCCGGTCACCTTCTTGCCGTTGAGGCCCGCGAACATTCCCGTCCTGTCCGCCGACTGCATCGCCGCCTTCGATGCCGTCATGGAGGGCGCCGACTTCGCGGAGGAGGAGTCCTTGCTGTCGGACCCGCCGCACGCCGTGAGCGCGAAGGAAAGAGCAACGAGAGCAACGCCGGCAAACCCGATTTTCCGCATGCCAAATCTTCCTCTTCTTGGTTCCACTGGATTCGGCGGCAACAGGAACTGGCTGCCACCGACGGAACCAACCTACCTACGGAAAGCGGGAAGATAACCGCTCGGCAGGAGGACGTAAGGAATGCATCACATTTGATCGCGGACTCCGGCCCGCTACGGCGTGAGGAGCAGCCGGGCGGCCAGGCGCATGTTGGTCTCCGCCTCCTCGGTGGAGATCTCCTCGGTGAGCATGGCCACGAACAGGCCCCACCAGCCGTAGATGAGCAGCCGGGCCCTGCTGCGGTCGGTCTCCGAGGCCTCGTCGGCGCCCAGGAGGCGCAGGATGGCCTGGCCGAGGGCGCTGTCGACGATGTCGATGCGGGCCGGGACGGCGGTCGCGTACTCGGTGAACGACGAGAGCGCCACGGCCGAGGCGAGCAGCGGGCTGTCCAGCAGTTTCACGCTGAGGGTGATGAGCAGGTCCGCGACCTCGGCGGCGGCGTCCGTTCCTTCGGCTGCGGCGAGGTTCTCCCGCCCGTTCTCCTGGCCGCCGAGGTACTGCTCGATGTGCCACTCCAGGACCGCCATGAACAGGTACGGCTTCGACGGGAAGTAGCGGTACAGCGTGGCGATGGCGACGCCGGCCTCCTTGGCCACGTCGTGCATCTGCACGCTGGCGAGGCCCTCGCGGGCGCCGAGTTCGGAGGCGGCGCGGAGGATGCGGACCCGGCGGGCGATCTGGCCGCGCGAGACCGGGGCCGCCGGTTGCCGTCCCTCAGCGGGTCTCGCCACGTCGTCCCCCATGTCGTCCGGGTCCTCCCGCCGACGCTCAGGATGCCTCGGGGCGGGTCAGGAAGGCCAGCACGGTGCTTTCCCAGGCCTCCTTCTGCTCGATCATGGCCCAGTGTCCGCAGTCGGGCAGCACATGCAGTTCGGCCTTCGGGATCGTACGCATCGGGATCAGCGCGCTCTCCAGCGGTGTGACCCGGTCGTCGCGGCCCCAGGTCAGCAGGGTGGGCGCGGTGATCTTGTGCAGGGCGGCCCAGATGGGCTGGTCGGAGTGGGCCTGCGCGGCCTGCATGGCGGCCATGGCCTGGCGGCCGTAGATGCGGCGGGAGGCCTCCAGGGTCGCGGGCTCGGTGGCTGTCTGCCAGCGCTCCTCGATGAGTTCCTCGGTGAGGAGGGCCGGGTCGTGGACCATCGACCGCAGCCACTGGACCAGGTTCTCGCGGGTCGGGTTCTCGGCGAACTCGACCAGCAGGTTGAGGCCTTCGCTGGGGCCGGGCGAGAGGATGTTGCGGCCGACGCCGCCGATCGTGACGACCCGGCGGAACAAGTCCTTGTGGGCGACGGCGAGTCCGGCCGCGACGAAGCCGCCCATGGAGTTGCCGATGACGTCGACGCGGTCGAGGCCGAGGCCGTCGAGGAAGCGCAGGACGGCCTTGGGGGCCGCCATCATGGGGTTCTCGTCGGTGGAGTCGCTGACCCCGAACCCCGGGAATTCCAGGGCGAGGCAGCGGAAGTGCTTCGCGAACACCGGGAGATTTCCCCGGTAGTTGCGCCAGCCGGTGACGCCCGGACCCGAGCCGTGCAACAGGAGCAGGGGCGGCCCGTCGCCCGCCTCGTGGTAGCGCAACGTGCCCTCGTCGGTGCGCAGTTCGCGCAGGGTGTCCTCAGCGGTGAGTGTCATGGCGGTGCGTGGCCTCCGGTCGCGGGGTGACAGGCGACTGTCACCGTGCCACCGGGCCGCGCGGGGACGCCGTGCCGCTCCCGATCAGTGGGACGTTCCCGGGCCCGGGTCAGCCGGGCTGATTAGCGTCGAACCGCCAGGAGTTGACGACATTGATGGGAGAACCTGATGGGTGTGCGCTCACTCGGGTATGTACGGCTGGAGTCCAGCGACATCGCGAAATGGAAGGTGTTCGGGGCGGATTTCCTCGGCCTGATGCCTGTTGAGGGCGGCGACCCGGAGTCCCTGTACTTCCGGATGGACGACTATCCGGCCCGCATCGTGGTCTCCCCCGGCTCACAGAGCGGGATGACCGCCCTCGGCTTCGAGGTGATCGACGAGCGGGAACTGGCGAGGCTGGTCGCCGACGTCGAGAAGACCGGCATCAAGGTCACCCCCGGCACGGAGGAGGAGGCCGCGGAACGCCGGGTCACCGGCTTCGTCAAGTTCAACGACCCGGGCGGCAACCCGGTCGAGCTGTTCTACGGCGCGATCCTCGACCACGTCCCGGTGCACACGCCGCTGGTGTCCAAGTTCCTGACCGGCGACATGGGCTTCGGGCACGCGATCGTCTCCGCCGAGGACGCGCGCGGCACCTTCGACTTCTACGTCAATGTCCTTGGCTTCATCGAGCGCAACACGATGCGGTCGCCGGGCGGCACGACCTGGTTCATGGGCTGCAACCCCCGCCACCACACCCTGGGCGTCACTCCGGCGCCGGGCCCTGGGCGGCTGCTGCACTTCATGGTCGAGGGCGAGACCCTGGACGACGTGGGACGTGCCCTGGACCGGGCCACGAAGCTCGAGGTCCCGATGATGCACTCGCTCGGCAAGCACACGAACGACCACATGGTCTCGTTCTATGTGTGGTCGCCGGAGAACTACGCCGTCGAGTTCGGCTGGAACGGCCTGAAGGTGCCCGAGCCGGTGCCCGTCTACGAGATCACCGACGGCGCGTTCTGGGGCCACCACTTCACCCCGCCGCCGCAGCCCGCCGGCTGACCCGAGCACGCGCGAGAACAGCCCCACGGTCTACGGCCGTGGGGCTGTTCCGTGTCAGCGCTCGACGGTGATGGCCCGCTCCGGACAGGCCAACTCCCCGTCCCGGGCGGCCTGTTCGAGCTCCGGGGGCACCTCGCCGTCATAGGGCAGGGCGTAGCCGTCGTCGTCGAGCCGGAACACCTCCGGCGCCGCCGCCGCGCACCTCGCGTGCCCGGAGCACAGCGAGGAGTCGATCGTGATCTTCATGCACAACTCCGTTCTACGGCTTGTTGGTCGAGCCGGCGTCGACGGTGAACTGGAGACCGGTGACGTACCGCGCCTCGTCCGACGCGAGGAACAGCACGGCGTTCGACACGTCCCGCGGTTCGACGTAAGGGGCGAGGGGGTTCATCGCGGCCAGCGCGAACAGCGGTTCCCGCGCGGCGAGTTCCTCGATCGGTACGCCGACGGTGATGCCCGTGTCGCTGACGCCGGTGGGGTGCACGGTGTTCACCCGGATGCGGTGCGGGGCGAGTTCGTTCGAGAGCGCCTTCATCAGGCCCACGACACCGTGCTTGCTGGCCACGTAGTGGGCGTACGGCACATGGCCGCGGATGCCCGCTGCCGAGCTGGTGATGATGACGGAACCGCCCTGCCCGGCCTCGATCATCCAGGGGACCGCGGCGCGCACCGTGTTCCAGGGGCCCTTGAGGTTGACGTCCATGACGACGTCCCACGCCTCCTCGGACAGCTCCCAGGCGGCGCCGATACTCATCACGCCGGCGTTCGCGACGACCGTGTCGAGGCGCCCGAACTCATCCCTGGCCGCGTCCACGGCACCCCGCATCTCCCCCACCGACCGGACGTCGGCCTGGACCGCGACGCACCGCCGACCCGTCCCCCGCACCAACTCCGCGGTCTCTTCGAGCTGTTCCTTCGACGCCAGCGCGTAGGGCAGCTCGTCGCTGATGTCGTGGCACACGTCGGTGACGACGACATCGGCTCCCTCCTCCGCCAACCGCACGGCATGGGAACGCCCCTGACCACGGGCCGCCCCCGTGACGAGCGCCACCTTGCCTTCCACACGCCCCACGCCAACTCCCTTTCGTTCAGCCAACATTCAGGTCCTCGGCGGCCTCGCGCAGGGCACGCAGCCGGGTGTCGAGGAGTTCGCGCTCGGCCTCGTCGCCCGCACCGAGTTCGGCCAGCCGGCGGGCGGTGAGCGCGATCTCCTCCTGGAGGCGGCCGTACGCCTCGTCGCGGGTCAGCAGGTCGAGGTCGGTCCAGTCGGAGCGCTCGGACTCCGGGCGCCTGCTCATGCGGGGAGGTTGTAGAGGCGGCGGGTGTTCAGCTCCACGATCTTGTGCACCTCGTCGTCCGGCACGTCGGCGAGGACCTCGGCGGCGTAGGCGCGGCTCTTGGGCCAGTACGAGTCGGAGTGCGGGTAGTCGCACTCCCAGGTGATCTTGTCGACGCCGATGTGGTGGCGTACGTCCACGCCGAACCGGTCGTCGATGAAGCAACCGTGGATGTGCTTGTGGAACAGCTCCGAGGGCCGCACGGTCTGGTTGACGTTCTGGTAGAAGCGGTGCCGCTCCCAGGTGCCGTCCATCCGCTCCAACAGGTAGGGGATCCAGCCGATACCACCCTCCGACAGCCCCACCTTGAGGCCCGGGTGGTTGTGGAACACCGGAGAGAAGATCAGGTCGGCGGTGGCGTACATGGAGTTGCAGCCGAACAGGGAGATGGTCACCGCGAAGGGTGCCTCCGGGGCGGTCTTGGGGGCGGCGCCGGAGGTGCCGAAGTGCAGGCACAACGGCATGTCGGTCTCCACGGCCGCGGTGAACACCGGGTCCCAGTGGTCGGTGTGGAAGGACGGCAGACCCAGCGGTACCGGGTTCTCCGGGAACGAGATCGCCTTGGCGCCCTTGGCCGCCGTGCGCCGGATCTCGGCCGCGCAGGCGTCGACGTCCCACAGCGGCAGGATGACCAGCGGGATGAGCCGGCCGGGCGCGGTGGCACACCACTCGTCGAGCACGAAGTCGTTCCACGCCTGGACGCAGAGCAGGGCGAGCTCGCGGTCCTGGCCGTCCAGGAAGATCGTGCCGGCGAAGCGCGGGAACGACGGGAAGCACAGCGCGCCCCACACGCCGTCCAGGTCCATGTCGCGCAGCCGGGCCTTCGGGTCGTAGCAGCCCGGGATCATCTCGTCGTAGCGGGTCGGTTCGAGGCCGAACTCCTCGGGCGTCTTGCCCGCGACGGCGTTCAGGCCGATGTAGGGGTAGATGCGGTCCTCGTAGTTCCACACCTCGGCCGGGGCCTGGCCCTCACCACGCGGCTGTTCCACGATCCGCGGCCCGACGTCCCGGTACTTCGACGGCAGGCGGTCGGCCCACAGACGGGGCGGCTCGATCAGGTGGTCGTCGGTCGACAGCAACTTCATCCATGGCTGCAATGGCATCGATGTGCTCCCTCGATCTCATGGACTCTCTAGCACCCGCTGAATTGTGTGCACTGTTCGTGTCCCACTGAACGGAAACAGGCCACCGGCTACCCCAGTTGACCCCGATCATGGATCACGAGCAGCCCCCTCCAGCAGTATTCAGGCTACTCTTTTATCTCCGGCGGAAGGAGTCCCACGATGGGCCGAGTACAGGACAAGGTCGTCTTCATCACCGGCGCCGCGCGCGGGCAGGGCCGCGCCCACGCGCTCCGGCTGGCCGCGGAGGGCGCCGACATCATCGCCGTCGACCTGTGCGAGGACATCGCCACGAACGCCTATCCGCTGGCCACTCAGGACGACCTGGACGAGACCGTGCGCCAGGTCGAGAAGCTCGGCCGGCGCATCGTGGCACGCAAGGCCGACGTACGCGATCCGGCGGCGCTCAAGGCGGCCGTGGCCGACGGGGTGGCCGAGTTGGGGCGGCTCGACGCCGTCGTCGCCCAGGCCGGTATCGCCCCGCTCGGCCCCCAGCAGGGCATACAGGCCTTCATCGACGCGGTCACCGTCGACTTCAACGGTGTCGTGCACGCCGTCGAGGCCGCACTGCCCCATCTGCCCGACGGCGCCTCGATCGTGGCGACCGGCTCCATCGCGGCGCTGACCCCCGCGACCGTGGACAACCCGTCCAACGGCCCCGGTGGTCTCGGCTACTCCTTCGCCAAGCGCCAAGTCGCCGCGTTCGTCCACGACTTGGCGACGGTGCTGCTGTCCCGGCGGATCCGGGTCAACGCGCTGCACCCCACCAACGTCAACACGGACATGCTGAACAGCGACATCATGTACCGCTCGTTCCGGCCCGACCTCGACAACCCGACCCGTGAGGACGCGCTGCTGTCGTTCCCGGCGACGACCGGCATGGACATCCCCTACGTCGAGCCCGAGGACGTCTCCGACACCGTGCTCTTCCTCGTCTCCGACGAGTCCCGCTATGTCACCGGGATGCAGATGCGGGTCGACGCGGGCGGGTACGTGCGCAAGCGCCCTCAACTCCCCACGTTCTGAGGGCCGTTCCTACGAGATGAGGTCCAGGACCACCTTGCCTGTGGTCCTGCGCTCGGCGACGTCGGTCAGGGCGGTCGCGACGTCGGCGAGCGGGTGGACGCGGGAGACCAGCGGGCGCATCCCGTCCCGGACCATGCCGGCGAGGACGCGGTCGGCGGCGGCCACCGCGTCCGGGGCGTACTGACGGACCGTACGGATCTCGAAGCCCCGGACGACCAGGTCCTTGAGCAGGACCAGGTTCAGCGGGATGCGCGGGATCTTCCCGTCGGCGTATCCGACGGTGACGAACCGGCCGCCACGGCGCAGTGCCCGCAGGGCGGCCTCCGCGTGGTCGCCGCCCACCGGGTCGATGACGAGGTGGACGCCCTCGCCACCGGTCAACTCCCTTGTGCGGAGCTTGAGATCCTCGTGGACGTAGTCGACGCCGGCCTCGGCCCCGAGCTTGCGGGCGACGGTCAGCCGCTCCTGGCTGGACGCGGCGGCGACCACCCGCATCCCGAGCCGGTTCGCGATGTCGACCGCGGCCGAGCCGACCCCGCCCGCGGCGCCGAGCACCGCCACCCACTCCCCCGCGCCGCCCTGTCCGACGGTGACGAGGGAGTGGTAGGCGGTGGCATACGTGACGTGGAACGCGGCGGCGTGCACCATGTCGAGGCCCTCGGGAACCTGCCGCAGGCTCGCGACGGGCACCACGACCTGTTCGGCGAACGCACCGGTGAGCACCGCCCCGGCCACCGGTGAGCCGACGGGCGGACCGGAGACGCCGGGCCCCAACTCGGCCACCACACCGGCGAATTCACTGCCCGGGGTGAACGGCAGCGGCGCGGGCACCTGGTAGCGGTCGGCCACGATCAGCACGTCCGGGAAGTTCACCGCCGCCGCGTGCACACGGACCAGTACCTCGCCCGGGCCGGGCCGCAGATCGTCGAGTTCGACGACCGAGAGGCCACCGGGCGGCCCATACTCCGTACAGCGTGCGGCTCTCATCGCGCCCTTTCCACGGTCGTCGGCATCGCCGGGTCCCGGGGCAGTCCCAGTACCTGTTCGGCGATCGTGTTGCGCTGGATCTCGGCGGTGCCCGCCCCGATCGACGAGGCCCGGGTGCGGAGGAACCCCCATACCCAGCGCCCGCGTTGGACCGCGTGCGGGTCGCGGCGGCCGAGGACTCCGTACGGCCCCAGCAGGTCGAGGGCGAACTCGTGCAGCTCCTGCTCGAAGGTCACGATGGACAGCCGTGCCGTCGAAGAGGCGGGTCCTGGTTCGCCCTTGGCCATGATGTCGGCGATGGTGCGCATGCCGGTGAGCCGCATGACGCGTACCCGGATCTCGAAGTCCGCGAGCCGGTCACGGACGATCGGGTCGGCCGTGGCCCCGCGTTCGTGGGCGAGTTCGATCAGCTCGTCCAACACCCGCCGGTACAGGGCCGCTTGGTTCATAGCCCCGGCCGCGCGCTCGTGCCCCAGGCTCGTCCGCACCAACGGCCAGCCGCCGTTCTCCTCGCCGATCCGTTCGGCCACCGGTACGCGGACGTCGTCGAAGAAGATCTCACAGAAGTGCGCGTCGCCGGTGAGGTCGCGCAGTGGGCGTACGGTCACGCCCGGGGCGTGGGCGTCGATCAGCAGGTAACTGATGCCGTTCTGGCGGGAGTCGGGCGGTCCGGTGCGGACGAGGGTGAAGACGATGTCGGCGATGTCGGCCGAACTGTTCCACACCTTCTGCCCGTTGACGACGTACTCCGCGCCTTCGCGCCGTGCCGTCGTGCGCAGCGCGGGCAGGTCCGATCCCGCCTCCGGTTCGGAGTAGCCCTGGGCCCACACCATGTCGCCACGCAGCATGGGGCGCAGGTGGCGCTCCTTCTGCTCGGGCGTGCCGTACTTGATGAGGGTGGGGGCGGCGATGCCGAGGCCGGTGCCCAGGGGTCCCGGGACGCGGGCGCGTGCGTACTCCTCCTGGTAGCTGACCTGGCGGGCGAAGGACAGGTCCATCCCGCCGTACGCGCGCGGCCAACTCGGGCCCGCGTAACCGGAGTCGTACAGCGTGGCCAGCCACTTCTTCTGCCAGGCGACCCGCTCGACGGGGTCCTTGGGGCGGCGGCCGGGGTGCTGCTCCGTCAGGAAGGCCCGCAGGCGGGCCCGGAACTGCTCGTCGGTCTCGTCCACTGTCATCGCGGGGCCATGCGGATGGCGCCGTCGAGGCGGACGGTCTGGCCGTTGAGGTACGGGTTCTCCAGCATCTCGACGGCGAGGCGGGCGAAGTCGTCCGGGTCGCCGAGGCGTTTGGGGTGCGGCACCGAGGCGGCGAGTCCGTCGCGGATGTCGGCGCGCAGGCGGCCGAGCATCGGGGTGTCCATGATGCCGGGGGCGATGGTGTTCACCCGGATCTGCCAGCTGGCCAGGTCGCGGGCGGCGACGAGGGTGATGCCGTGGACCCCGGCCTTGGCCGCGGTGTAGGAGGTCTGCCCGATCTGGCCGTCGAACGCGGCGACCGACGCGGTGAGCACTACGGCTCCGCGGTCGCCGTCGACGACGTCGTTGCCGGCGAGACGGGCGGCCGCGAGGCGCAGCACGTTGTAGGTGCCGATCAGGTTGACGCGGACGACCTCGGCGAAGGTGTCGAGTTCGCCGGGGTTGCGGTCGCGGTCGATGATGCGGGTGCGGTCGCCGCCGCGTCCGGCGCAGTGCACGACGCAGCGCAGCGTGCCGAGTTGCTCCGCGGTGTCGAGCGCGGCGGCGACCTCGGTCGCGTCGGTGACGTCGGTGCGGACGAAGCGTGCCGCCTCGCCGAGGTCGGCGACGGCCTTGACGCCCTGTTCCTCGGAGATGTCGGCGAGGACGACGCGTCCGCCGCGTTCGATGAGGCGGCGCGCGGTGGCCAGGCCGAGCCCGGAGGCGCCGCCGGTGACGAGTGCCGCTGAACCGTCGATGTTCACACCCAACTCCTCATGGACTGAACGGTTTTGAAGGCAAGCAGTGCGGGGCTCTAAAGGCCCAGGGACTTGCTGATGATGAGCTTCATGACCTCGCTGGTGCCGCCGTAGATGCGGGTCACGCGGGCATCCGCGTACAGGCGGGCGATCGGGGATTCGAGGATGTAGCCGTAGCCGCCGTGCAGTTGGAGACACCGGTCGACGACGCGCCCCTGTGTCTCGGTGCAGACCAGCTTGGTCCGGGCCGCGTCCACGGGGTCCAGTTCGCCCGCGACGAGCGCGGTGACAGCCGCGTCCAGGAGGGCTTGCGCGGCCGTCACCTCCGCGTCCAGGGCGGCGAGTTCGAACTTCGTGTTCTGGAACTGGCTCAGCGGTTTTCCGAACACGGTTCGGTCGCGGACGTAGGCGACGGTCAGGTCGATGGCGGTACGGGCCTGGGCGACCGCGCCGACCGCGATGGCGAGGCGTTCCTGGGCGAGGTTGCGGCCCAGGAGTGAGAAGGCCGCGCCCTCCTCGCCGAGGAGGTTGGCGGCGGGCACGCGGACGTCGTCGAAGGAGAGTTCCACGGTGTCCTGGACGGCCAGGCCGATCTTCTCCAGCTTGCGTCCGACGGTGAAGCCGGGCATGCCCTTCTCCACCACGAGGAGGGAGAGACCGGCCCGCCGGTTGTCGGGGTCCACGGAGGTGCGGGCGACCACGATCACCAGGTCGGCGTGGTGGCCGCCGGTGATGAAGGTCTTGGCGCCGTTCAGCACGAAGTGGTCGCCGTCGCGGACCGCCCGGGTGGTGACGCCGGCGAGGTCGGAGCCGGTGGCGGGCTCGCTCATCGCGATCGCGGTGTACAGCTCCCCTGAGGCCAACCCCGGTAGCCAGCGCGCCCGTTGCTCGTCGTCGGCCAGGCCCGTGAAGTACGGGACGACGATGTCCAGATGGGTGCGCAGGCCGCCGAGCGTGACGCAGGCGCGTGCGCACTCCTCCTGGAGCACCACGTTGTACCGGTAGTCGTCCTGGCCGCCCCCGCCGTACTCCTCGGGGATCGCCGTACCGATGATGCCGAGCTTGCCCAGTGCGGTGAACAGGTCGCGGGGGACGAGTCCGGCGCGCCGCCAGTCCTCGTACGACGGGACGACCTCACGGGCGAGGAAGTCACGGACCAGCAGACGGAAGTCCTCGTGGGTCTCTTCGAACAGGGTCCGGCGCATCGGATCTCCTTCGGCTCGACCTATTCAGTATACCTAATTACCCTCGCCCGCCACAGACCGGAGCAGCAGAACGCCCCGTGAGCCGGAAGGCCGCACGGGGCGCTGCTGGTTGAGTGTCAGGGAATCAGTGCCACCAGGGGATGAGCGCGTCCAGGTGACGGCGCATCCGGTGCCGGGCCACCCCGGCGTCGCCCTCGACGACGGCGTCGAGGATCCGCTGGTGGACGTGCTGGACCTCCTCCGCCGCCGTGTCGCCCGGGAGCGGCCGGTCGTGGCCGGAGGCGTGGCGGCGGAACAGCTCGGTGATGATCGACAGGAACAGCGCCAGCACCGGGTTGTCGGACAGCGCGGCCAGTTCGGTGTGGAAGAGGTCGGCCTTGCGCGGGTCGTCGGCGGGGCCCTCCGTGCTCCACCGCACGGCCCTGCTCAGGCGCTCGGCCACCTCCGTGTCGCCCTCCGCGACCCGGGCGGTGACCCGGGCCACGATGCCGAGTTCGATCGCGTTGCGGACGATCCGCAGGTCGTCGGCGGTGACGCCCTGGTACTCCAGGAACAGCGCCATGGTGTCGATGCTGGCCTGCGGTTCGGGCTCGGTGACGATCAGTCCGCCGCCGGGACCGCGGCGCATCCGGGCGACCGAGTGGTACTCCAACAGCCGTACGGCTTCCCGCAGTACGGCCCGGCTGATCGAGTAGCGGGCGAGCAGATCGGCCTCCGAGCCGAGCACCATGCCGGTCTGCCAGCCGCGCGCGGCGATGTCGTCGTGGATCCGGGCGGCGACCACCTCGGCGAGCTTGGCCCGTGGCCCCTCGACCAGTTCGGGCTCGACCACGTTGCCCGCGATCCGCTGCCCGCGCCGCACCCGGTGCTTCTCGATCCAGCCCGCCACCGACTCAAGGTGCGCGGTCAACTCGGTCTGGGCACGGGCTCCGTCGTCGGCGATCACGGCGTCGACGACGGCCTTGTGCGCGCGGTGCGAGATGTCCTTCGCCGCGTGCATCTCGGACTTGGAGATCCGGCGGGAGGTGTGCGCGTAGCGTGCGGTGAGCCGGGTGAGCACGTCGACGAACAGGTGCAGCACCGGGTTGCCCGACAGCCGGCCGAGCACGGGGTGGAGCGGGTCCTGCGCGTGGACTCCGGGGTCGTCCCAGTGCGCGAGTTCGGCTTCCAGTGCCGTGCGGAGGGTTTCGATGCCCTCCTCGGTGATCCGCTCGGCGGCGAGTCCGGCGGCGATCGGCTCCAGCAGGAGGCGCGCCTGGAGGAGGTCCGTGACGCTCGTGCCGACGTATTCGAGGTAGATCACCATGGCGCGGGTGGCCGGGCCGGCGTCGGGCGCGCAGACGATCAGGCCGCCGTTCGGGCCGCGCCGCATCCTGGCGACCTGGTGGTGCTCGACGAGCCGTACGGCCTCGCGCAGGACTGCCCGGCTCACGCCCAGCCGCTCCCGCAGGTCCACCTCGGAGCCCAACGACTCGCCCACCGGCCAGCCCTGGCGGATCACGGTCGCCTCGATACGGCGGGCGGTCTGCGCGGCCAGCTTGCCGACCGGGACACCGGTCTCGCCGTCGGCGGGCTCGCGGTCGACGGCAGTCGCCATGGCCAACTCCTCTGGGGCGGATATTGCGGATCCCCAGTCTATTCGCCACCTGGGCCGGAGGCGTGCGCTTCGGCCACCCGGCACCCAGATGAGGTCACTTTTTTGGTGGTACGGCTATGGCAGCCGGGTGAACAGCACGGTTAAAGTGGCCTCATTTCCGGGCCGCGGCACGAGAACAGGGAGCCGAAAGCGATGCGACTGGAGTCCACGCCCGAGCTCGATGCGTTCCGGAGGAAGGTGCGCGCCTTCGTCGCGGAGCACGCCCCGGGCACCAAGACCCATGCGGGGGTGCGCGCGCCGGAGCCGGACCTGATGCCGGCGATCCGCGCGTGGACCGCCAAGTTGTACGAGGCGGGCTTCCTCGGGATCGACTGGCCGGCCGAGTACGGCGGCCGTCCCGACGCGCATCCCCTGGAACCGTTCGTGGTCGCCGAGGAGATCGCCCGCGCCCGGACCTGGCAGCCGGTCGGCGCCGCCTCGCTGGCCTCGGCCGCGCTGCTGGAGTTCGGCACCGACGCCCAGCGGGCGCGCTTCCTGCCCCGTATCCGCTCCTGCGAGGACGTGTGGTGCCAGCTGTTCAGCGAGCCCGGGGCGGGCAGCGACCTGGCCGCGCTCCGGACCCGGGCGGTGCGGGAGGGCGAGGGCGACGAGGCGGTGTTCGTCGTGGACGGCCAGAAGGTGTGGACGACGAACGGCCAGCACGCCGACATGGGCTATCTGCTCGCCCGCACCGATCACGAGGCCCCGAAGCACAAGGGCATCACCGCCTTCGCCCTCGATCTGCGCAGCCCGGGCGTCGACATCCGGCCACTGCGGGAGATCACCGGCACGACCGACTTCAACGAGGTCTTCCTGGACGGGGTCCGCATCCCGGCCGCGCAGGTGGTCGGCCGCGTGAACGACGGCTGGCGGGTGGCGATGAGCAGCTTGGGCCATGAGCGTTCCGGCGTGGGCGCGCGCGGGGTCGAACTGTTCGCCGTACTGGACGACTTGGTCCGGCTCGCCTCGCGTACGCCGGTCGGCGGCGGGTCCGCGCTGGACGACTCGGCGACCCGGCAGGCGATCGGCGAACTGGCCGCGCGGGTGCAGGTGAACGCCGCACTGCTCGGTCTCGCCCAGTCACGGATGCTGCACGGCACGGAGCAGCCCGCCGACGCCCTCCTCGGCAAGATCTTCTTCAGCGAACTCAACCACGACCTGGTCGACTTCGGCCTCGGCCTGCAGGGCACGGACGGATTGCTGGTCGAGGGCGACGAGGACGCCGTGGCGGACGGCTGGTGGCAGGACGCGCATCTGTACTCGCGGGCGTACACGATCGCGGGCGGGGCGAACGAGGTGCTGCGCACGCAGGTCGCCGAGCGCGGGCTCGGGATGCCGCGGGAGCCTCGCCGACCGGCCTCGGGCACGAAATAGACCACCCGGTCAATACACGCGCTCCACGTTTCTCCGCCGATCACCGGAAAGCCTTCACAGGCCTTCCGGAAGATTGATTGTACCGATCGGTCGACGTATGGTTTCGTCAGGTGCGGGCCCGACGAGAGGACGACAGAACCATGACCGAGAGCGTGGCCGGAACCGACGTCTCCGAGGAACTGCCGGAGTACCCCTCGCCCCGATCGGGCGCGTGCCCGTTCGCTCCGCCGCCGGGACTGCTGGAGCTGCACGACACGGGCAAAGCCGTCGTCCGGGCGAGGACCTGGGACGGCACGACCCCGTGGGTCGTCACCACGCACGCGGCCCAGCGGCAGCTGCTGACCGATCCCCGGCTCAGCGCGAACATCGGTGCCCCCGGATATCCGCACACGACCGAGGCGATGAAGGCGCACGCGGCCCATATCCAGCCGTCGATCAACAACACCGACGGTGCCGAACACACCCGCTGGCGGCGGATGCTGACGAGTTCGTTCACCCGGCACCGGATGGAGAAGATCCGCCCGGAGATCCAGCGCATCACCGACGACCTCATCGACAAGATGCTCGCGGGGCCCAACCCGGCCGAACTGAACGAGGCGTTGTCGCTCCCGCTGCCGTCGCTGATGATCTGCGCGCTCCTCGGCGTGCCGTACGAGGACCACGACTTCTTCCAGGAGCACGCGGGAGTCACCAACGCGCGCTTCAAGACCCCGGAGAAGGCGGCGGAGAGCACGGCGACCGTGCGCCGCTACATCGCCGGGCTCATCGAGGCCAAGATGGACGACCCCGGCGAGGACGTCCTCTCCGACCTCGGCGCGCGCATCAAGGCGGGCGAGCTGTCCATGGAGGAGGCAGCGCCGCTGGGGCACATCCTGCTGGTCGCCGGACATGACACCAGCGCCAACATGATCACGCTGGGCACCGCGCTGCTGCTGGAGAACCCCGGCCAACTCGCGGGCCTGCGCGAGCACTCGGACGATCCCAAGTACGTGACGAGCACGGTCGAGGAGCTGCTGCGCTACCTCACCATCCCGCATCTGCTGGCGCGCCGGGCGGTGCTGGACGACATCGAGATCGACGGTGAGGTCATCCGCGCGGGCGAGGGTGTCATCGCCTCGCTGCCGGCCGCCAACTGGGACCCGCAGGCGTTCCCCGACCCCGGGAAGCTCGACCTCACCCGCACCGCCTCCCACCACCACGCGTTCGGCTGGGGCCCGCACCAGTGCGTGGGACAGCAGCTGGCGCGCATCGAACTCCACGTCGTCTTCAGCACGTTGTTCCGCCGTATCCCGACCCTCCGACTCGCCGCGGACGTCTCGGAGCTGAAGTTCAAGGAGGACTCCCAGGCGTACGGCATCTACGAGTTGCCCGTCGCCTGGTGAGCCGTCACGGGAGCAGTTCGATGATCGTGGCGTTGGCCGTGCCGCCGCCCTCGCACATCGTCTGCAGGCCGTAGCGCAGGTTCCGTTGGCGCATCCGGGCGAGCAGCCGGGTCATCAGGATGGCGCCGGAGCCTCCCAGTGGATGGCCGACCGCGATGGCGCCGCCGAGCGGGTTGAGCCGCTCGGGGTCGGCGCCGGTCTCGGCCAGCCACGCCAACGGCACCGGCGCGAACGCCTCGTTGACCTCGTACGCTCCGATGTCGTCGATGGTCAGGCCGGAGCGGCGCAGCACCTTCTCGGTCGCGGGGATCGGGCCGGTCAGCATCATGACCGGGTCCGCGCCGCTCACCGCGCCCGAGTGGTAGCGCGCGATCGGCCTGAGGCCCAACTCCCTTGCCCGTTCGGGAGTTGTGATGAGCAGGGCGGCGGCGCCGTCGGAGATCTGGGAGGCGTTCCCGGCGTGGATCACGCCGTCCTCCTTGAACGACGGCTTGAGTCTGGCGAGCGTCTCGACCGAAGTGCCGCGCCGCAGGCCCTCGTCGACGGCGAACTTGGTGCCGTCGACGTCGATGGGTACGACGTGGTCGTCGAAGATCCCCGAGTCGATCGCCGCGGCGGCCTTGGCGTGCGACGCGGACGCGAACTCGTCGAGCCGGGTCCGGCTGAGCCCCCACCGTTCGGAGATCAGCTCGGCACCGACCCCCTGACTGAACTGGAACCCGTCGTAGCGGGCCAGCACGGCGGGTCCGTACGGCTGTCCGGTGGTCCGGTGCGAGCCGAGCGGGACCCTGGTCATGGTCTCCACGCCACCGGCCACCACCAGGTCGTACTGCCCGGCCATGACGGCGTGTGCGGCGGAGTCGACGGCCTGTTGGCTGGATCCGCAGGCCCGGTTGATCGTCACCCCGGGCACATGCTCGGGCCAGCCCGCCGCGAGCGCGGCGAACCGCGCGATGTTGCTCGACTGGTCGCCGATCTGGGTGACACAGCCCCACATCACGTCGTCGACGGTGCCGGGGTCGATGCCGGTGCGTTCCACCAGCGCGGTGAGCACGTGCGCCGACAGATCCGCCGCGTGCACCGCGGCCAGGGAGCCGTTGCGCTTGCCGATGGGTGTGCGGACGGCGTCGACGATGACGGCCTCGGGCATGGCAGGGTCCTCTCGGTCGCTGAGGGTTTCAGTGGGGGAACTGGACGGCGGCGCCGCTCTCGACGAGTTCGTCGGCACCGGCGATCCGCCAGTCCCGGAAGACGGCGCGCGTGTCGGCGCCGACGGGTGGTGCCGCGGGCCCGGGGCTCGACGGTGTCGCCGAGAAACGCGGTGCCGCGGCGGGCTGGACGACGCCGTCCCGGGTGAACAGGCTGCCGCGTGCGGCCAGTTGGGGGTGGGCGGCCGCCTCGGTGAGGCCGAGGACGGGTGCGACGCAGGCGTCGGTGCCCGCGAACAGGGCCGCCCATTCGTCACGGGTGCGCTCCGCGAACCGTTCGGTCAGCAGCCGACGCAACTCCGGCCAGGTGGACCGGTCGTGCTGGAGATCCGGGTCGACGTCGAGTTTCAGCAGGTCGATCAGGCACCGGTAGAACTTCTCCTCAAGGGCGCCGACCGCCACATGCCGGCCGTCCTTCGTCCCGTAGACGGCGTAGAAGGGCCAGCCGCCGTCGAGTTGGTTGACCCCGCGCTCGTCGGTCCACGCGCCGCGCCCGAGTTTGCCGAAGGTGCTGGCGAGCAGGTGGGCCGTGCCGTCGACGATGGCCGCGTCCACCACTTGCCCGACTCCCGTGCGTCCTACGGCGTGCAGGGCGGCCAGCACGCCGATCACGAGGTAGCAGCCGCCGCCCCCGAAGTCGCCGACGAGGTTGAGCGGTATCCGCGGCGGTCCGCCCGCCTCCCCCATCGCGCCGAGCGCGCCGGTGAGGGCGATGTAGGTGAGGTCGTGTCCGGCGGCCGCGGCGAGGGGGCCCGTCTGGCCCCAGCCGGTCATCCGGCCGTAGACGAGCCGGGGGTTGCGGGCCAGGCACGTGTGCGGTCCGATGCCGAGCCGTTCGGTCACGCCGGGACGGAAGCCCTCGATCAACACGTCAGCGCGCTCGGCGAGTTGGAGGAGTGCGGCGGGTCCGGACGGGTGCTTGAGGTCGAGTACGACCGAGCGCTTCCCTCGGTTGAGTACGTCCGCGGGGCCGCCCGCGTCGGGTTCGTCGGCCCGCTCGGGCCGGTCCACCCGGACGACCTCCGCGCCGAGATCGGCGAGCAGCATCCCGGCGAACGGTCCCGGGCCGATGCCACCGAGCTCGACCACGCGGCAGCCGGACAGCGGTCCTGTGGTCATCAACACCCTCCCTGACAGCCCCCATTGAGGTCACTCATCCTGCTACGACGCTCTCAGCGCCCCTTCCAGACCGGCGGGCGCTTCTCCGCGAACGCGGCGGCCCCTTCCCGCGCGTCCTCGGACGAGAACACCGGCGAGGCGATCTCGGCCTGCCGGGTCCAGCCCTCCTCCAGCGTCCAGTCGGCGGCGGAGTGCGCGATCCGTTTCGTCGCGGCGACGGCCAGGGGGCCGTTCGCCGCGATCGTCCCGGCCAGTTCCAGCGCGCCGGCGAGCGCGCCGCCCTCGTCCGTGAGCCGGTTGACCAGTCCGACCTCGGCCGCGCGTGCGGCGGTGATCGGCTCGCCGGTCAGCAGCAGCTCCAGCGCGATGGCGTACGGGATGCGCCCCGGCAGTTGGAGTGCCGCCCCGGCCCGCGCGACCAGGGACCGCTTCACCTCCGGTACCCCGACCCGCGCCGTGCGGGCCGCCACGACGAGATCGCAGGCGAGCACCAGCTCGAAGCCGCCGGCCAGCGCCCAGCCCTCGACCGCGGCGATCAGCGGTTTGCGCGGCGGGGTGACGGTGATCCCGCACAGCCCGCGGCCCTCGATCGCGGGACTCTCGCCGCGCAGCCACGCCTTGAGGTCCATCCCCGCCGAGAACGTGCCGCCCGCGCCCGTGAGCACGCCGACCCGCAGGTCGTCCGTCTCGTCCAGCTCGTCCACCGCGGCGGCGACACCCGCGGCCACCCCGGCGTCCAGCGCGTTCTTCACCGCGGGACGGTTGATCGTGATGACCTGGACCGCGCCACGGCGCTCCACCAGCACCTCGTCCGACACTCTTGCCTCCTGAATCGTCATCCTCGATTGCCGTTCATTTGCCGCCGACCGCGAACCGTTCCAGTTCGTGGGCGACCATGCCGTCCAGGTCCTGGGCCGGTGGCGCGGGGAGTTCGACGGCGCGCTCCCTGGTCGGCAGGAGCACGACTGCCGTTCCGGGGGTGGTGACTTCACCGCGCTGGTTCTCGCAGCGCACCTCGATGTGCACCTCGCCCCGCCCGTCCACCAGCCGTTTGTCGACGACCGTGCCGCGCACCCAGGTGGTGTCGCCGAGGTAGTTGAACTTGCGGTGCTCGCACCGGAGTTTCCACAGCCAGCCGTCGTCGCCGATCCAGTCGGTGAGCAGATGGCAGAGCCAGGTCTCGCGCATGCCGCCGTAGTCGTAGGGGTTGGGGAGGCCCAGCTCCCGGGCCCGTTCGGGTTCCCAGTGCAGACGTTGGACGGTGTCCGGGACACCCAGCCGGTTGGGCGGGTAGAGGCCGGGGGCTTTGCGCCGTACGGCCGCCGCGATGCCGAACGCGCCGGGCGGGGTGAGCTGCATGCCCCAGCCGAGGTGCCAGACGACCACGTCGGTGGTGGTCAGCGGGCCCTTCACCCGGGGTTGCAGGACTTCACCGACCTCGACGTCCTCCCAGTGGCGGGGTTCGGCGCCGCGCCTGGTCTCGGCGGCGTACGCCGCGTCGATCTCCGCCAATTGGTCAGGCGTGTACGGCGGTTGTTCCAGCGCCTCCTTGGCCCGCTTCTTCGACGTGTGCCGCTCGGCGTTGATCCAGGTGCCGCGCCGCAGGGCGTGCATCTCGCCGCGCCCGTTGGCGTAGAGGTAGTCGCGGACGACGTGCGCGGTGCGCCCGCCGAAGCTGCTCTGCTTGAGCCGCACCCCGACCTGGGTCTGCAACACCCGGCAGCGGTCGCCCAGTTGGAGCGGTCGCCACCACTCGAACTCCATCACCGCCTGGTAGGAACCGAGTCCCGCGAAGGGATCCCCCTTGAGCAGTGCCTTGGTCTCCGGGTCCGGTGCCGGGGCCGCGTCCTCCCCCATCGTGTAGAGGAAGGTCGGTGGTGCGACGAGGGCGCCCCAGCGGGTCTTCGCCGCGTACTCGGGGTCGCAGTAGAGCGGGTTGGCGTCGCCGTAGCCGTAGGCGAAGTGGCGTGAACCGTCCCAGGTGACCTCGTAGTTGTGGGGTGGGTTGTGCTGCGGCTGGGGTACGCCCAGGCGCCGCCGGGAGCGTTCGACCGCCTCGTCCGTCAGCATGCCGAACCGCTCGGCCGTCTTCTCCTCGGTCCCGCTCACCGCTCACCCTCCTTGCTGGTCACCGCAGTTCCTCCTTCAGGCGGTCAGGCCTTGGTCTGCTCGGCGAACCGCGCCCGGACGAGGTCGAGCAGTTCGACGCGGCTCACCTTGCTCGACGGCGTGCGGGGCAGTTCGTCGACGACGACGATGTGGGCCGGCACCTCGTACGGGGTGAGGTGGCCGCGGCACAGGGCGGTCAGCTCGGCCTCGTCGGGAGCGGGCTCCCCCGGCCTCAACTCGACGGCGGCGACCGGCACTTCACCGAGCCGCGGGTCGGGCAGTCCGGCGACCGCAGCCTCGCGTACGGCCGGGTGGGTCTCCAGGACGCGTCTGACCGTCTCCGGCTGCACCTTGAAGCCGCCGCGGATGATCGCGTCGTCGGCGCGGCCCTCGATCCACACGAACCGGTCGGCGTCGATCCGGGCCAGGTCACTGGTCCGCACCCAGGTCCGGCCGCCGTGCGTGCTCTGCTCGGTGCGCACCTCAAGGCGACCGGTCCGGCCGACCGGCAGCTCGGCGCCGTCCTCGCCGGTCACCCTCAACTCGACGCCGGCGAAGGCGCGTCCGGCGCTGCCCGCCTTGCGCTGCCACCACCGGTCGTGCAGCGGCAGGGTCCAGCCGGCGACGGCTCCGGCGAACTCCGTCGCGCCGTAGGTCATCAGGACGGGGATGCCGTACGTCCGGTGGAAGGCGTCGGCGAGTTCGGGCGGGCAGGGTGCCGTGCCCGAGGTGACGACCTGGAGGGTGGCGAGGCGTTCCTTCGGTACCTGGGCGTCGAGGACGGCGCGCAGCGCGGCCGGTACCAGGCTCGCCGCGCGCAGCTGGTGGCGTTCGACGGCGCTGACCCAGGGTTCGACGGTGAACTTCGGCATCAGCAGCATCCGGCGTCCGGTGGCGAGACAGGCCAGCGCCCGCCACAGGCCGCCGATGTGCACGAGCGGTGTGGCCACGAGGGACGCGGATTCCGACAGGAGCCTGCTCGCCTTCGGGGTCTGTCCGCCGGAGACGAGGGCCTGGTCGAGCTGTCCGATGCGCAGGTGGACGCGTTTCGGGGGGCCGGTGGTGCCGGAGGTGAGCATCTCCACGGCGACGCCCGGGCGGGCCGGTGCCTCGGCCGGTGCCGTGCCGCCGGCGGGCCGCAGGGTCCCGTCGGTGCTCAGTTCGAGGGCGGCGCCGTACGCCGTCACGGCGTCGAGGACGCCCTCGCGGGCGAGGACCTCGGCGCCGGACACCACGACGGGTGGCGCGCAGCGGGCGATGTCGGCGGCGAGGCGGGCGGCGGGCTGGAGCGGGCTGAGCATGACCAGGCAGCGTCCGGAGGCGATGACCGCGGCGACCACGGCGACGTGTTCGGGCCGGTTCTCCAGGACGACCCCGACGCGGGCCCCGGTGTGCAGGCCCATCGCGTCGAGTGCCTCGCCAAGTTCCCTCGCGGTCCGCTGGACCTGCCCCCAGGTCCACCAGTTCCGGTCGTACTCGATCGCCTCGGCAGCCGCGGGCGCTTCGGCCAGCAGACGGGACAGGCGGTCGCGAATTCCCACGTGATCAGCCTTTCGACAGGACGTCGGTCTCAGATTCCGACCAGGTCGGCCAACCGGGTCCGGTGCGCGGCCGGCCCCCCGAACAACTGCTCCGACGACTTCGCGCGCTTGAGATACAGGTGCGCGTCGTGCTCCCACGTGTAGCCGATGCCGCCGTGGATCTGGATGTTCTCCTTGGCCGCGTGGGTGAAGGCGTCCGCGCAGCAGGCCGCGGCCAGCGCGGCGGACACCGGGAGTTCGGCGGGCACCAACGGCGGTTCCGTCGAGGTCAGTTGGGACATGGCAGCGGCGGCCACGGTCGTGGCGTGGTAGGCCGCCGACCGGGCGCCCTCGACCTGGACCAGCAGGTCGGCGCACTTGTGCTTGACCGCCTGGAACGACCCGATGGGCCGCCCGAACTGCACCCGGACCTTCGCGTAGTCCACGGCCGCGTCCAGACAGGCCTGCGCCCCGCCTACCTGCTCGGCGGCGAGCGCCACGGCCACCAGGTCGAGCACGGTCCGCAGATACGCGGACGCGTCGCCGTCGGGGCCGACCCGTCGCGCGGGCGCACGGTCGAGGTCGACGCGGGCCAGCCGCCGGGTCGGGTCGAGGGTCTCCAGCCGGGTGCGGGTCACGCCGGGCGCGTCACCGTCGACGGCGAACAGTCCGGGGCCGGTGCCGGTGCGCGTCACGACGAGGATCAGGTCGGCGGTGTGGCCGTCGACGACGAACATCTTGGTGCCCGACACGGTCGTGTCCGTTGCCGTCGTCTCCACGTCCTCGATGCGCCACGACCCGCTCTCCTCCGCGAGCGCCAGCGTGGCCGTCGTCGATCCGTCGGCGATCGCGGGCAGCCAACGCGCCTTCGCCACCTCGTCGTTCGAGGCCGCGAGGGCCTGCCCGGCGAGGGCCACGGTCGCGAAGTACGGCGACGGCAGCAGCACCCGTCCCAGCTCCTCCAGTACGATCCCCAACTCGACCGGGCCGCCGCCGAACCCGCCGTAGGCCTCCGGCAACGCCAGCCCGTGCAACCCGAGTTGGTCCGCCATCTGCCGCCACAGCCGAGGGGCGTACCCCTCCTCGGAGTCCATCGCGCGGCGCACCGCAGCACTCGGCGCCTTGTTGGCGAGGAACCGCCGTAGCGTCGTGCGGAGTTGTTCCTGCTCCTCGGTGAACGTCAGTGCCACGTCGGCGCCTTGGAGCGGAGGTAGGCGGCGAAGTCCGGTATGCGGGTGCGGTCCACGATCTCGATGCGGACGCCCCACGGGTCCAGGTGGTAAGCGAAGATCGACATCGAGCCGTCGACCACCGCGCAGGCCTCCAGCGGGAAACCCGCCTCCTCCAGCCGCTTGGACGTGGTCTGGAGGTCGTCGCAGAAGTAGCCGAGGTGATGGGTGGCGAGGTGTGCGGCCGGTGTCCACGGCGTCCCCGGGATCTCCTGCACGAGTTCGATGTGCGGGGCGTCCAGTGAGTACGCGTAGCGCAGCGGGAGCACCCGTTCGCCGTCCGCGAGGCGGACCGGGAGGTCGGCGGCCATGGTCTCGGTCCAGCGGTGGCCCGCGACCTCGGTCAGCCGGGTCTTCCACGCCTCGATGTCCGGGACGACAATTCCCGTGTGGTACAGGTCCGTTGCGTTGAGCGGGTGCGTCATGGCGTCGCTCACCACTCCAGCCGGAGCTGCTTGATGCCGTACATGTTGCCGTGCTGTTCGAGGTCCTGGCCGGGGGTGATCCGGTAGTCGGGGATGCGCTTGTGCCATTCCTCGACGGCCGCGTTGAGTTCGAGGCGGGCGAGGTGCGAGCCCAGGCAGCGGTGCGGGCCGGAGCCGAACGCGATGTGGTTGCTGGTCTTCCGCCGCAGGTCCACTTCGAGGGGGTCGTCAAAGCGCTCGGGGTCGCGGTTGCTGACCGCGAGCGGGAGCATGACCATCTCCCCCGCCCTGACCGGGCAGCCGCCGATCTCGACGTCCTGGGTCGCCTTGCGGGCGGGCACGACGAACGAGTAGACGCGCAGGATCTCCTCGACCGCCGTGGGGATCAGCGCCGGGTTCTCGACGATCGCCCTGCGCTGTTCCGGATGTGTGGCGAAGTGGTAGAGGGCCCAGCCGATGGAGATCGGGACGGTGTCGAAGCCGGCCTGGAACAGCAGGATGCAGAAGGCGTGCATGTCCCGGTCGCTGATCGGCTCGTCGTCGATCGTCCAGGTCATCGCGCGGGACAGCAGGTCGTCACGGGGCGCGTCGCGCCGGACGGCGATCTGCTCCTCGAAGTACTCCGACACGGCACGCATGGCGCTCAACTGCCGTTCACCGTCCGGGTCTTCACGGTGGGACAGGTGCAGCAGATCGTGGATCCAGTCGAGGAACCGCGCGAGGTCCTCCTCGGGCAGGCCCATCAGACGCATGAAGATCAGGGTCGGGAAACGGCGGGCGAACGCGTCGAGGACGTCGGCGGAACCGCTGCCCTTCAGCCCGTCGATGAGGCCGGACGCCACCTCCCGGATCTCCGGTTCCCGGGCGGCGACGGTCTTGGGCGAGAAGGCGCTGCCCAACAGCCGCCGCCACGCGGTGTGTTGGGGCGGATCGAGCATTTCCGGGATCCACAGGAACCTGGGGTCGGGGTCGAGCGCCGTCACGGACGTGTTCGAGAAGGTCCGCCAGTCCTGGAGTGCCTTCTGCACGGCCTCGCCCTCGGTGACGACCCAGTATCCGCGCGCGATGGTGCTCCGGAACCCGGCGTGGGTGCGGGCCATCTCGTCCCAGCGTTCCTGATGGCTGAGCACCGGTCCGCCGAGGCGGTTGTCGAAGTGATAGGCGGGGACGCCCTGGTGGGTCCCGTCGGGTTCGAGGGTCGCGCTCATGACGGCTCCTTCCACACGGTCTGCTCGTCTCCTGCGGCGCGCACGACGCCCGCGGTTCGCGCGTCTCGTACGGCCTTCACGTCTTCTACGGTCGTCACGTCGCCGCACCGTCGATCTTCAGCGCGATCAGCTCCTCGTCGGAGAGGCCGAGCGAGCGCAGGACCTCGTCGGTGTGCTCCGCGAACTGCGGTGCCCTCGTCAGGTCGACCGGCATCTCGTCGAACTGGACGGGGCTGGCGACGAGTTCGCGGTTCACGCCGTCGGCGTCGACGACCGGGGCGATGAGTCCGTTGGCGCGCAGCGAGGGGTCCTGGCCGACCTCCCAGGCGTTCTGCACCGCCGCCCACTGGCCCTCCCCGCGCGAGAGGATCTCGACCCACTCCGCAAAGGTGCGGGACGCGAGGAGACCGGCGACGATGTCGGCCGCCTCCGCCGCGTTGGCCATCAACTTCTCGGCGCTGTCGAAGCGTTCGTCGGTGCCCAGTTCCTCGCGGCCGGCGAGCTTGCAGAACTCGGCCCAGTACCGGCCGGGTTGGAGCATCGACAGTTCGATCCAGCGTCCGTCCGAGGTGAGATAGGCGCCGATGAGCGGGTTGGTGCGCGATCCGTACCGGGGCTGGACGTTCACCGGGAGCGGACCGCCGTTCATCAGCGCCAGGTTGACCGTGAACTGGGTCGCCCAGGCGCCGACGCCGAGCAACGACACGTCCACCACGGAGGGTTCACCGGTCGTCGCGCGGGAGTAGAGGGCGGCGGCGATGCCACCGGCGATCGTCAACCCGCCCATCGAGTCGCCGTAGGCCCCGGCGGGCATCCGGGTCATTCGGTCCGCGCCGTGCGGGGTGACACCGGCGGCGCTGCCGCCGCGCGCCCAGAAGGCGGTGCTGTCGTACCCGCCCTTGGTGGCCTCGTCCCCCTGCGGGCCGAAGCCGCTGCCGCGCACGTAGATGATGTCCGGGTTGATGGCCCGGATGTCCTCGACGTCGATGCGCAGTTTGGCGCGCGCCTCGGGCAGGAAGTTCGTGAGGAACACGTCGCTGGCGCGGACCAGGTCCTCGAACACCTTGCGGGCGGAGGGTTTCTCCAGGGCGAGGCCGACGCTGCGTTT